>NZ_AP014837.1 GCF_002356115.1 Candidatus Nitrosoglobus terrae | reverse complement strand
GATCTGAATAAGACACGGGTTTTTTAGTGTTAAGCGCAGCTATGAAGATTTAGAAGACTTGAAACGATAGTTTGATGCCTCACACGGGCACCAGAAATCATCATTAAATATTTGATATTAATTATGTTTTTCATACTTAATAAAAAAAATACCCCTAGATATACCCCTAAATTATTTTTTGTTACCTAATTGTAAGAAGATATTCAATTGATACCTTGACAAGGCTCAACGAGTGCCCTATAATGTACAGGCGACCTGTATATTTGCCACGAGTAAGATAGTGGCACTGATAGGCAAATAGGAAAGGGTTAACGGCGCTACTAACATCGTTAACCCCTATTTGATAACCGTAGTCTAGTAACTAAGTTAAAGAGAACATACATAGAGATATGCCCTGTAAACAGTATAGTATATTTTGTTCGTCTATGACAAATTATTTGTCTCAAAAAGCATATCCCTCCAGTTCTCTGAGCTTCTCTAGCTTATGGTTATCTCTCTCAATCTACGAAGAGGTAATCTGTGAAATCTCAATTAATCGGTGTTACTCAACTTAGTCGATTAACCGGAATTCCCCGCACTACTATTTATTTCTGGCTCGATCAAAATAGGAGCCAGATCCCTAGTCCTGTCCCCAATTCTAAGCCGATGAAATGGCTGTATTCCGATGTAGTTAGCTTCTTCAAGCTTGATGACACTACACAGATGGGAGGGCAATAGCTTGGATGCTAATCAAGCTTTTATTCAGGCCATTGAACAAGTCGGTTTAACGCCCCCTAGAAAGATAATCGCCGATGGAAAGATCCACCGCTTTAGCGCCAATGGCAAAGCTTCTAATCACTCCGGCTGGTACGTACTCCATGACAATATTCATAGTTATGTAGGTAAGTTTGGCGACTGGGGCACAGGGCTAAAAGTAGATTGGCACGATAAAGCTAAGCCTCTTACTCACCAGCAAGTAAAAGAAGCTCAGCAGATCCAACATCGAAATAGACCCCAGCAAGAAGCCGAGAAAGCAAGGCTAAGGGCACTGGCAGGCGTTAGGATTAAAAGCAATTGGTTTGATGCTGTACCCGCCAACGAAGACCACCCCTATTTAGTGAAGAAAGGCATAAAGCCCCATAACGCTAAGCAGCTAGGGGAGAAACTCATTATTCCTGTCTGGAAGAGCAAGAAGCTAATTAGTCTCCAGTATATCAACGAGCAAGGCGTTAAATACTTTCATAAGGGCAGCAGTTATCAAGGCGGGTTCGGAATAATAGGTAATCTCATTTGCCCAACTAGTAATAGGATTTGTATCGTTGAAGGTTTTGCAACCGCAGCCAGTATCCATGAGGCAACAGGGTGCCCCGTGGTGATCGCTTTTAGTGCAGGGAATTTAATGACTGTTTCTAAGAGGGTTTCTGATTGGGCTGACAGTCTGATCGGCAATAAATGGCGGGCAGTGATATGCGGTGATGATGATAGAGGCAATGAAATCAATGTAGGCAGGGAGATAGCTTTAGCAGCAGGTAAAGAACTGGGGCTAACTGTAGTGTTTCCTTTCTTCAGTAACCCCAATTCAACAGGTTCAGACTTTAACGATCTTCATGTCTCTGAAGGTATTGAAGCCGTTAAAGCCTGTATTCATTCACAACTAAACAATGGAGGTTATCAGTCATGAATGATTTAAACCAAAAAGAAAAGCCCTTAAATACGAAGAGCTTTAACAACACTCAGGAACAACCAACAGAAGAAATTATAGCAAGAGCCATGCCGAGTAGCAATACAGAACTCCAAGGAAACTATGAATTAGATCAGCTTTTAAGCAAAGCAGGAAACACTGATAACGTCGTTCCATTCTCTAACTCGACCCAATCAGAGGCGCAGACTGACAAATATAGGAACCGCTGGCCAGCAGAGGGTGAACGTCCGTGCTATACCATGATTGATGATCGGGATTTTGTAAAAGCGCATAAGGTTAGGCTAGGGCTATACCATTGCACTATGACTAAGGGCACTAAGGAAAAAGACCCAGAACCCGTAGACCGCTGGATATGTAGCCCTTTCGAGATACTTGCCATTACCTATGATGACAGCCGGAATAACCACGGTAGATTAATGGAGTTTATGGATGTAGAGAGTAAAAAACGTAAGTGGGCGATGCCGATGGAAGTACTGGCCGGAGATAGGGAGCTACAGCGGATATTGCTCAGTATGGGGATGATGATGGATAACCCTAGAGACAGCAAAGATATATGCAAATATATTAATACCCAACATCCTAAAGCCCGCGCCTTAGCCGTTAGTGCTACGGGCTGGGCAGCGGATGGGAGTAATAATTTTGTCTTCCCTGATAAAGTCATAGGGGATAACCCCAGTAGCGTTATCCTTCAAACCCTTGATGCCCCCCGATCGGACTTTAAAACTCTCGGCTCATTTAAGCAGTGGCAACAACAAATAGCAGCCAAGGCTATAGACAACCCTTTATTGGTGTTTGCTATCAGCCTAGCATTTGTAGGCCCGTTACTTAAGAAACTTCATTTAAAGGCCGCAGGCTTCCACCTCGTAGGCAATAGCAGTACGGGGAAAACTACGGCGTTATGTGTTGCCTGCTCAGTTTGGGGCAGTGAAGAATTTTCTAGAACTTGGAATAGTACAGCGAACGGCTTAGAGAAAACCGCAGCTGATTTTTCCGATACCTTCTTAGCTTTAGATGAAATGGGAGAATGCGATCCAAGGAGTATAGGCAACGTCATCTATTTCTTAGGTAACGGCGTGGGCAAGCAGCGGATGACAAAAATGATGACTACTCGCCCCCAGCTTAGATGGCAGATTGGAGTGCTTTCTACGGGGGAGAGAACCATAGCTGATTTTATCAATGAAGGTGGCAAACAAGCTAAGGCCGGTCAAGAGATGCGCATGATAGATATTCCGGTAGTGGGCACCTATGGAATATTCGATGAGCTACACGGATCTAAAGATGGGGCAGCTTTTTCCGATCAGCTTAAACAGGTGTCTAGCCAGCACTACGGTCATGCCGGCGTAGCTTTTATCGAGCAGCTTATTGAGCATACCCAGCCTGACGGACTGGCAGGAGATTTAGATTTAATGGGCTTATACAATGATTGTAAATTGTCCAAATGTTTCCAGACTGAAGGCGATGACGGCCAGCCTAAGCGCGTAGCAGCCCATTTTGCCCTCGTTGCGTTTGCTGGCGACCTTGCTACTAAGTTTGGGATTACGGGCTGGGAAGAAGGCGCGGCGATTGAGGCAGCAGCCTTTTTATTTCAGCGCTGGCGAGCCGATAAAGGGAAAGGTAATAAAGAGGGTAAAGATGTGATTGAGGCTTTAGCTGATTTTATTGATAGGCATGAGAATAGCCGTTTCTTATCTGTAGCTAATACAGAACCCCAGCTACTCGTAAGAGACTTAGCAGGCTACACCCGGATAGCCCCTGAAGGGCACAACAAGCAATTTTTGTTTGTGCCTAGTGGATTAAGGGAAGCGCTCAAGGGCTTGGATTTTAAGCGGGCTTTGGATGCGCTGATTGAGAAGGGGATATTACCACCTGCTAGAGCTGATGGGAAAACATCCAGACTAGAACGAATAAACGGCAAGATGACTAGAGTTTATATCAGATATTATCGTAAGTGAGAAATATCAATCTAAAGCTAAGAATAATCGTAGTATTAAGTACTATTCAGTAATTATTTATAATAATTAACGTAATGAGAGTACAAATATAAAATTTTAGAAGAATGGATTGGGTATTTTCTTTTTGGTTTAATGCTCTTATCTCATTCCCTGCCTGCCGTCAGGCGGGGGGATAAAACCCATCATCCAATACTTGCTCCATACTCCAGCCAGTTAGCTCAAAGCTCATAGGGAATGTTTTCTTAGCTAGGTTAGTTTCCTGTACTGCCCGCAATACGGCAATCGGATAAGCCTCTAAGGTTGATTCTACAAAACGAGGCTTCAGGCTTGGGTTTTCCTTAACTAATAGAGTAACCCTTAACCGCTGTTCTTCAATGGTCGCCTGCCAACTGTTGCCCCGTTGTTCAGGTTGATACTGCCATTTAAGTAGGTGGGTCAATAACACCGCGATCCGGTTTCTTAATTCTCGGTGTTCACTTTTCCCCATATCTTCTACCTCCTCAATCAGTGCTTCCATATCTACCTCACTAAATCGGCCTTGTTTTAGCAGTGCTGCGGTTTCCTGTGTCCAGCCATAAAAATCAGTTTCATAGGTGCTCATGGTGATTTCCTGTTTTATTTCCGGTGTTCATATATTTTTGGTGTTTCAGGTGTATCAGGTGTACAAGCTAGTATTCATCGAGCCTCATACCGATACACACCTATTTTAAAAGGTGTTTCAGGTGTATCAAATCATAGTATCTGCTACACCTGCTACACGCTAAAAATACAAGGTGTATCAGCTTCAATCCCCGTGGTTATTGGGGTGTACACTTGAAACACTTGATACACCGATTTTTAATATACTCCAGATAAAAATTAAATATTCTCTATATATTCTCTATCAAGGCATCATAGTTGATGTTATCGGGGGTTAACGCGATTTGTCTAACCTTTGGGTAAAAATTTGAGGTAATTAAGGAAGAGATGAATTTATTAAATTTATCCTAAATTTTGAATGTTTTTCCCTTTTAATACTTTTAATACTTTTAATACTTTTAGCTCGTTGTAACTTATTGATTTTAAAGGTTTTATAGAGGTCATATCCCTACATTTACTTACCAATATCCCTACATTTACTTACCAATATCCCTACATTTACTTACCAATATCCCTACATTTACTTACCATTATCCTACGATATATTCTATGTAGGTTTATTGCGGTTAATACATACAACAAAGTGAGTTCTATTAATGAAAGAAAAACAATTGGTAGTAAAAGATAACACCCTAATTAATGCTGCTTATACGCTAGATTTAGTAGAACAGCGTTTAATTTTGCTAGCCATTGTAAGCGCCCGCAAAGCACAGCAAGGAATTGATGCTAGTCATACAATTACCATACGAGGGGAAGATTATGCCAAGAGTTTTAACGTCAGTCGGCAAGCAGCTTATATAGCCCTTAATGAGGCAGCAAAATCCTTATTTAAACGCCAATTTAGTTATGAAAAACTAACCCCTAAAGGCAATATTGAAAAGGTTACTAGCCGATGGGTATCTGATATTAGCTATATCAATAAAGAAGGCGCAGTAATGATAACCTTTACCCGTTGTGTAATACCGTTGATTACCAAACTGGAAAAGCATTTCACTAGCTACGAACTTCAAGAAGTGGCTCACCTGAGAAGTATCTACGCTATCCGTCTTTACGAATTACTTATGGCTTGGCGTTCAACCGGTAAAACGCCCAAGTATAAATTGCAGGATTTCAGGAAAAAACTTGGATTGCTTGATGACGAATACGAGCGAGCAGATAACTTTAAAACCCGTGTACTAGACACCGCCACTACCCAAATAAACCAGCATACCGATATAAATATTAGCTGGGAGCAATATAAAGAAGGTCGACGGGTAGCAGGCTTTCAATTTACGATCACCTCTAAAAAAGAACCCCTCAAAAAAGGCCGTAAGCAGATCACTAAAAAAGAGGCAGAACGATTAGCTAAGACGGGGGAAACTTATACTGAACTTTATGGCCGATTAGCTCAAGAGTACATTATTGGCTAATGTTCATTATCACAGGTTAATCAAAAAAACACTAAAACCCCCATACAGACAAATTACCAGATGGATGTTTTAAGTGGGGGAGTTTTTACCCACCCTTGGAAGTGAGGTATTAGGGGATCAGGTAAGTTCTAGATTAGCTTGATAGCACTATGAACGTCTACAAGCCCCAAATTCTAGTTTTCAGTTATAACTATACTTCTTTATTACTAGATATATTTCCTCTCGATTTTGCCCCTGTTTTGTAAGAGGTTTAGAAGGTATACCCTTATAGCAGGGGTGTAGAGGTTAACTCTATCTATTGATTTAGTGCCTTTTCTTTTTGGTTTAAATAAAGGGGCTTTACTCATATTTAATGATAATTTTTGATGCCTATGGGAAGCCCTAAACCATTCTTTCAAGTCTTCCTATATCCCCCTAAGCCTCCTCAATATTCAGAGCTTCACGAGCTTATCTTTTTTTATACATGCTTATACTAGAATAGTTTTTGCGCATATCTAACTATAGTAATCAGCCAGTACCCCTCACAATCCCTATACCTAAATAATTTAAACGCTAAAATAAGCCTTGTAGAAAGCCGTTTTTTTACAAAATGTAAATATTAGCAATATATATATATATAATATAGAATAGGTGGGGTGGTTGGGGCTGGTGGTGGAATTAAAGATAAACGTTTTTTCTAAATTCACAACTAGAACATTAAACCAAAAAGAAAAGACACTAATTAATCTAAAGCGGAGATAAAAGATAAGCCCGTG
>NZ_AP014836.1:1847500-2011873 GCF_002356115.1 Candidatus Nitrosoglobus terrae | reverse complement strand
GAATTCTAACATCTCTCTTGACATTAACCACTGTCGACAGATAGTTTATTAGCATTGGATTCCACAAAATATGTTAAAGCCTTTATGGCAATAAAGTAGGTTTTTAAAAAATGAAACGTACCTTTCAACCTAAAAATTTGAAGCGTAAGCGTAGGCATGGATTTCGTGCTCGGATGAAGACTAAAGCTGGACGAGCTATAATCAGTAGGCGCAGATCTAAAGGAAGAAAACGGCTTAGTGCTTGATTACAGTAGGCTATCAGATAGATTTGCTTAATTTTAGCATGAATAAATCTAGATTGAATCGATCAATGCGGCTTGCTGATTCGGCTGACTTTGAAAGAGTGTTTATAAGTAGGAAAAAAATTAGTGGTACAATGTTTACTGTGCTTTATTGTTTTAATGAACTAAATTATCCTCGTCTAGGGATGGCTATTTCTCGTAAGCATTTTTCTAGAGCGGTCGATAGGAATCGGGTAAAGCGTTTAATTAGAGAAAGTTTTCGGCAATGGCAACAGATATTAAGTAAGTGTGATCTGGTAGTATTATCTAAACTAAATGCTAGTTATTATTCAAATTTAGACTTACTGTGTTCTCTAGAAAATCAATGGATATGCCTAACTAAGGATACATCAGCTTTTAGATCTCCTCGCAATACTGCGATTACCCCATAATCTTTTGGTACTAATACATTGATATATCACATGATAGTTAAAACCTGTCTAGTGATATGAAACCAATTGATTATTGCTAGTATCCTAGGAGGTTTCTCTCTTGCGAGAAGCTTAATGGAATTTAACGGAAAAGGCTCATGGAAAACTACCGGTTATTTCTAGTATACGCTTTGTTTCTAATATTATTTTTAATGTGGGATGCTTGGCAAGAAGATTATGGATCAATGCCAGATATATCGCCATTGTCATCACAATCCATAGATCGTTCAGGAGATTTTTCTGCCTCTGATACATTATCATCTAATTCAACCGATACAGATGGTAGTTCCACATTAGAAAGTCCAACTGTCAAAATAAAAACTGATCTCCTTGCAATTAAAATATCTTTATCTAGTGGTGATTTATATGAAGCAAAGCTACTAGATTATCCAGTTTCTTTAAAAGAACCAAACGAGCCAGTACGTTTACTACATCAAGCAAATCCAGATTTATTTATTGCTCAATCGGGTTTATATACTGCTTCTGATTCTACTGTCATTCCAAAAATAGCTGAATTTTCAGTACCTAAACTTTATTACGAACTGCAAGAGGGTCAAAATAATCTAATTATTCCTCTGGTTTGGGAAGATAAAAATGGTGTTAAAGTTACAAAAACTTATATCTTCCAAAGAGATAGTTATAAAATTAATCTAGATATTAAAATTGAAAATGGAATGAATCAGGCTTGGACAGGGCAAGCTTACGCTCAGTTTACTCGTACCCCTCCGGAATCTGGAGGAATCTATGCTAACCGTTCTTATGTAGGTACTGTTTTTTCTACGAAAGAGCATGAATATCAGAAGGTTAAGTTTAGTGATTTAGATTCTAAACCTTTCGAAATTAGCAGCTTATCAGGATGGGTAGCAATGCTCCAACATTATTTTGTAGCAGCTTGGATCCCTCAGAGCGGATCGGAAATAAACTACTATTATGGTCAGCGCACCCAAAATTCTCACTATGTAACTGGAGTAATGTCTCCTCAGCAGACTCTAAATCCAGGAGAAAGTAAGGAATTTAAGTTTGCCTTATTTGCGGGTCCTAAGATTTGGGATCAGCTGGCTGATGCGGCTCCAAGGTTACAGCTGACTATAGACTATGGTAAATTAACTATTATTGCTGAGCCGTTATTTTGGCTACTTAGTTGGTTTTATAAGTTAGTAAATAACTGGGGGTGGTCTATCGTTCTATTAACTTTAGTAGTAAAACTTGCTTTTTTTAAACTTTCCCAGACAAGTTACCGTTCTATGGCTCGGTTACGTAAGCTTCAGCCTCGGCTTCTTGCTATTAAAGAGCGCTATGGCAGTGATCGGCATAAAGTAGGGCAAGCTATGATGGAGTTATATAAAAAAGAAAAAGTTAACCCTATGGGGGGATGTTTGCCCATAATAGTACAGATTCCTGTATTTATCGCTCTTTATTGGATGCTATTGGAGTCAATTGAGCTACGACAAGCACCGTTTATTCTATGGATTCATGATCTCACATCAAAAGACTCATACTATATTTTACCATTGTTGATGGGGGCAAGCATGATCATTCAGCAAAAACTGAGTCCAACGCCTGCTGACCCTATGCAAGCCAAGATTATGACTTTAATGCCAATCATGTTTACTTTTTTCTTTGCGTTATTTCCAGCTGGATTAGTACTTTATTGGGTTGTTAATAATATCCTTTCTATTACTCAACAATGGTATATCACTCGTCAGATCGAAAGGGAGTTTTAAATGATACTACCGATACTATTGCTGCTATAGCGACACCACCAGGCCATGGAGGTGTTGGTATTGTTCGTATCTCAGGTCAGTTTTGCCAGCAAATAGCAGAAAAAACTATCGGGCGAGTACCACAGCCCCGCTATGCTTTTTTCTGCTGCTTCTATAATCATAATAAAGAAATCTTAGATCAAGGGATTGCACTTTATTTTCCTAAACCTCACTCTTTTACGGGTGAAGATATATTAGAGTTACATGGGCATGGAGGACCCATTGTAATGGATGGGTTATTAAGATATATACTTCAATTAGGCGCTCGTTTAGCTCGACCAGGTGAATTTAGCGAACGAGCTTTTCTCAATGGTAAGATTGATTTATCTCAAGCTGAAGCTATTGCTGATCTTATCCATAGCACCTCAGAGCAGGCTGCTCGCAGTGCTTTGCAGTCACTTCAAGGAGAATTCTCAGCACGGATTAATACCTTACGAGATCAGCTTATTGAGCTGAGATGCTTAGCTGAAGCCTCTATTGATTTTAGCGATCAAGATATCAATTTTATTGAACGAGGATCAGTAGCGGAGCGTTTAGAGATCGTTCAATCCACATTAAAAGCTATTTACCATAGCGCTGAACAGGGGGCTCTACTACAGGAAGGAATAAGGGTAATGCTTATTGGTCGGCCTAATGTTGGTAAATCTAGTCTATATAATCAGTTAGTAGGATCTAAAGCAGCCATTGTCACTGATATACCTGGCACGACTCGGGATCTGCTGCGTGAGCATATTATTATAGATGGTTTGCCTATATATCTTTCTGATACGGCAGGTCTTCATAATTCCATGGATGTTGTTGAGCAAGAGGGGATGCGTCGTACTCGTGAGGGGCTTGCTAATTGCGATCATGTGCTATTGGTGGCTGACGATCAGACAGGTTTAACAGAAGCAGAACATATAATTCTGGATGAACTACCCCATGGTGTTACTTATACAGTTATTTTCAATAAAATTGATATCAATAATGCACCTATTGAGCGTAAACAAGAATCTTGGGGAGTAGTATTACGAGTTTCTGCCCTTACTGGAGCTGGAATGAATCTAATTCAACAACGGCTTAAAGAATGTGCTGGATTTGATACGGGGGAAAGAGTTGGGTGTTTTTCAGCTCGACGGCGTCATTTAGAAGCACTGAATCGAGCGAGGTCAGCTATTGCGATAGCAAGAGAAACACTCCAAGTAGGCGTTGAAGAAGTGCTTGCTGAAGAATTACGTTTAGCTCAAAATGCTTTGTCAGAAATTACAGGCAAATATTATTCAGATGATCTACTAGGTGAAATATTTTCTACTTTCTGTATTGGTAAATAACCTATGGCCTATTCTTGTCAGTATGATGTGATTATTGTAGGAGGCGGTCACGCTGGAACTGAAGCTGCTTTAGCAGCTGCTCGACAAGGTGTGCGGACATTATTACTAACCCATAATATTGAAACCTTAGGGCAGATGAGTTGCAATCCATCTATTGGCGGCATTGGCAAAGGGCATTTAACTAAAGAGATTGATGCCCTTGGTGGGTTGATGGCTCGGGCGGCGGATCAGGCCGGGATTCACTTCCGTATACTTAATGCCCGTAAAGGCCCAGCGGTACGAGCTACCCGATCTCAGGCAGATCGAATCTTATATAAAACAGTTGTACGTAAGGCTTTAGAGCAGCAATCTAAATTATCCATATTTCAACAGGTGGTTAGCGATCTCTTAATACAAGGGGATCAGGTTGTTGGTGTAAAAACGCAGCTAGAATTATCCTTTTATGCTCCAGCGATAGTACTTACTGTTGGAACTTTTCTTGGCGGTCGAATCCATATAGGGCTGGCTAACCATGAGGGAGGAAGAGCAGGCGATCCTGCGGCTAATACGTTAGCTGCTCGTTTGCGAGAGCTTCCATTTCGGGTTGGCCGGCTAAAAACCGGAACCCCTCCACGTATTGATGGGCGTAGTATCAATTACTCCTTGCTAGAAGAACAGCCTGGAGATAAACCAGTGCCGGTATTTTCCTTCCTTGGCTCAGCAATGGATCATCCACAACAGGTATCTTGCTATATTACCCGAACAAATTCTCGGACTCATGATATTATCCTTGCCAATTTAGATAGATCTCCTATCTATGGCGGAAAAATTGAAGGAATTGGACCCCGTTACTGCCCCTCTATCGAGGACAAAGCGGTTCGTTTTTCGGATAAAACATCCCATCAGATCTTTATTGAACCTGAAGGGTTAGATACCTTTGAAATCTATCCTAATGGAATTTCTACCAGCTTACCTTTTGATGTTCAGGAAGAGTTAGTCCGTTCCATTGTAGGATTTGAAAAAGCCCATATTACTCGCCCAGGCTACGCTATTGAGTATGATTTTTTTGATCCTCGTGATCTTAAACCTTCCTTGGAAACTAATTATTTACGAGGACTCTATTTTGCTGGGCAAATTAATGGAACAACGGGGTATGAGGAAGCAGCAGCCCAAGGACTAATTGCTGGGCTGAATGCTGGACTTCAGGTACGAGATCAAGAACCGTGGTGGCCAAGAAGAGATGAGGCTTATATAGGCGTACTCATTGATGATCTTATTACTTGCGGGACTATGGAGCCTTATAGGATGTTCACCAGTCGAGCTGAATATCGCCTACTATTGCGTGAGGATAATGCTGATCTACGCCTAACTCCTAAAGGCCGAGAGTTGGGATTAGTAGATGATATTCGTTGGAAGCAATTTAGCGCTAAATGGGAAGCAATTGAAAGAGAAAGCCAGAGATTAGCTCAACAATGGGTTGGGCCAGCTCAAATTGACGAGAAGGAAGCCATTAATGTATTAGGCGAAACTATAAGTCGTGAGTACTCTCTCATGGAGTTGTTACGGCGACCTCAAGTAAATTATGAAAAATTAATGGGTTTAATTGGACAGTTGGTTACAATAGATCCAATAGTAGCAGAGCAGATTAACATTCAGGCTAAATACGCTGGCTATATCAATCGCCAACAGCAAGAGATTGCTCGCCAAAAACACTATGAGAGTTTACGCTTACCTTTAGATTTAAATTATGATCAGGTTAGAGGGCTTTCAACAGAGGTTCAAGAGAAACTTTCTCGAGTACGACCGACTACTTTAGGGCAGGCTATGCGAATACCAGGGATAACTCCTGCTGCCGGATCGCTATTGTTAGTATATCTAAAACGTATAGGAGGCTTAGGGAGTAATTTAAAACTTAGGCCTGAGTAATGTAATGGATTCTTATACCAAAGAAAAAAACTTGACTTTAATGAGGGAAGAACTTTCCGAGAAAGGAAGATCTACCTTAGGGTTCAAGCTTACACAAGATCAAGTAGAGAAATTACTGCAATATACTCAGCTACTGGAGAAATGGAATCGACATTATAATCTTACAGCTATTCGAACTCCTACAGAAATAATCTCAAAACATTTGCTTGATAGCCTGAGCATTGGTTCTTATTTGTGGGGTCATTATATTTTAGATGTAGGTAGCGGTGCTGGGTTACCAGGTATTCCCTTAGCCATAGTTTATCCTGATCATCAATTTACATTACTTGATAGTAGCGCTAAGAAAATTAGATTTCTAACTCAAGTATCTATAGAATTAAAATTATCTAATACCTCGATTATTTGTGATCGAGCTGAAACTTACCGACCTTTTTGCTTATTTGACACGATAGTCAGTAGAGCTTTTGCTAAGTTAGCTTGTTTTGTTGCTCTAACAGATCATTTGTGCAATTCACTAGGATATTTACTTGCAATGAAAGGGGTTTTTCCGGAAGAGGAGCTTAAGGCATTACCCCTAACCTATAAAGTTATAGAAGTATATTCCTTATCAATACCAGGGCTAAGTGCCCAGCGGCATTTAGTGAAATTAGGTAGGGCAGGAGAACATTAGGATGAGCTGTATTATTGCAGTAACTAATCAGAAAGGAGGGGTAGGTAAAACAACAACTAGCGTCAATTTAGCGGCTTCTCTGGCTGCTCATAAACGCCGTGTGCTGCTTATTGATATGGATCCTCAAGGAAATGCTACCACTGGTAGTGGTATTGATAAATCTTCCTTATCAGCGACAATTTACGATGTATTGCTAGGAGGTTTTACCTCTAAAAACGCCTTAATTAAGATGGATGAAGCTAGCTACTCTGTGCTACCTGCTAACGGTGATTTGACTGCTGCTGAGGTTGAGCTGCTTTCTGCTTCAAATCGAGAGCATCGGCTGCGATTAGCCCTTCAGGAAATCTATCATAATTATGATGAAATTCTTATCGATTGTCCTCCAGCACTTAATATGCTGACTATTAATGCTTTGGCGGCGGCTGGCAGAGTGATTATTCCAGTTCAATGTGAATATTATGCTTTAGAGGGATTATCTGCCTTATTGAGTACTATTGAGGGTATCCGACAGCGTCTTAATCCTCAATTGCATATTGCTGGCTTACTTCGAACAATGTTTGATCCTCGAAATAATCTTGCTAACGAAGTCTCTAATCAGTTAATTAACCATTTTGGACAGCAGGTTTATAGCACTATTATTCCACGTAATGTTCGTTTAGCTGAGGCTCCTAGTCATGGTAAACCTATTATGACGTATGATCAGGCTTCGCGAGGTTCTGTAGCTTATTTATTTTTGGCAAAAGAAGTACTAATGCGAGAGACGAGGAAAGAGTCAATGTTAGTAGAAGCGAGATAATTGCGCTATGGTTGTAAAGAAGCGGGGGTTAGGACGTGGTTTGGATGCTTTATTAGGCATCACTAATCTATCTTCCGTTGATGTTAGCGAAACTAAGATTAAAGAGGAGCTACGACGTCTTCCTCTTGATCAGATCCAGCGTAGCAAATATCAGCCAAGAATAGAGATATCTTCTGCAGCTCTAGAAGAATTAGCGGCTTCTATCCGTGCTCAAGGGATTGTCCAGCCAATTGTAGTTCGTCCTAGAAGTAATGGTACATTTGAAATTATTGCTGGCGAGCGACGTTGGCGAGCAGCGCAGATGGCGGGCCTTAGTGAAATACCAGCTTTGGTACGGGATGTACCTGATAAAGCCGCTATTGCTATGGCGCTGATTGAGAATATTCAAAGGGAGAATCTTAACTCTATTGAAGAAGCTAATGCTTTTCAACGGCTTATTGATGAATTTGGAATGACATATCTGGATATCTCTGAGGCGGTAGGTCGTTCTCCATCTACAGTGTCTAATTTACTGCGCTTGTTAGCATTAGATGATGAAGTTAAACATCTGGTAGAAAATGGCGATCTAGATATGGGTCATGCCCGGGCTCTATTAGCTTTTAGTGGTGAATTTCAGCGAAAAGTAGCACGTACAGTTGCTGAGCAAGGGTTATCAGTACGGAAAACAGAGGATTTGGTGCGTCGCTTACAACAGAACTCTAATCGTAGAGCTTCGAAAAATAAATCAGCTGATCCAAATATTAAGCAATTAGAGAACAATCTAGCAGAGCGACTAGGGGCAGTAGTTCAGATCCAACATGCATCTGGGGATGGAGGTAAAATTGTAATACACTACCATAGCCTTGATGAATTAGATGGTATACTGGCTCACATAAAATGAAATGCATCTTATTATGTATTGTGTTAATAACAAAGAATAAGTAGGATTACGAGTATAAGATTATTATTGACTTAGATTAGCAGCTAATAGAAAAGCTATTTCATTGACCCTGAGAATTCTAGCCGTTATAATTGCACGCCTCGTAAGTAGTAATAAAATCATCACTGTAGCTATCTCTGGTAAAGAAGCTAAACGCTTCATTCCTATTAATTTGTAGCAGTATATTTTATGAGCTATGCGGTTAGGCTGTTATATACAGCTTTACAAAAATTACTAATAACTCAGCTGATTTTAGTGTTTTTAGTAATGCTTGTTTATGCCTATCTTGAGGGTAGCAATAGTGCACTAGCAGCTGGGTATGGAGGAGGGATTACTTTAATTAATGGAATAATCATGGCTTGGCGAGTAAGCAGGGTTAGCAATAAGTCAACTTTAGCAGCTCTTTCAGGTATCAGTGCTAGCTTTGGAAGTACTTTGTTTTTAATGGGCATTGGTATGGGGGTATTGAAGTTGAATCCATTAGCAATATTGATCAGCTTTAGCATCGCTCACCTAGGCTATGTTTATCTGGGTCATCAGATTAATCGGGCTTCTAATTAATTGCTATTTACTGAAACATATAGAGCTATTTATAGTTATAGCTAGCAGATAGGAAAAAAAATTGAGTACTGAAAGTAATCCGGGTGAATATATTAGCCATCATCTCCAGAATTTTTGCGTGGGTCAATGTGAGAATATGGGCTTTTGGAGCTTTAAGCTTGATACTCTTTTTATAAGCTTTGGCATAGCAGTGATATTGATTTATATCGGCTATCGCGTGGGGCGTGATCTCAGCTTATCAAAACCAAGCGGGATACAAAATGTAATTGAGATAGTTGTTGAGTTTGTAGATCAGCAAATTAAAGATATCTTCCCAGGACGTAATCTACTTATTGGGCCACTTGCTCTTACTATTTTTGTGTGGGTGTTCTTGATGAACACTATGGATCTAATCCCTGTAGATTTGCTACCTAAGTTAGCAGGAGGGGTAGGGATTCACAGCCTTAGAGCAGTACCTACTGCTGAAATAGATACCACCTTTGCTTTGGCGCTAACTGTCTTTGCCCTTATAGTTTATTATAATATTAAAGTAAAAGGATTAGTTGGTTACATAAAACAATTTCTGTTTCATCCTTTTGGTAAATATCTAATCCCTATTAATGTTATAATGACAACCATTGAGGAGCTTGCTAAGCCGGTATCTCTAGGGCTACGCTTGTTTGGTAATATGTTTGCTGGAGAGCTTATCTTCTTACTTATTGCCTTATTATCATTAGCGGGTTATGGAGCTGCTTGGGTGCCACAGATTATATTAGATACTTTATGGGCTATTTTTCATATTCTAATAATTACCCTTCAAGCTTTTATTTTTATGCTATTAACTATTGTTTACCTCAGTATAGCCCATACTAAGGAAGAGCATTGATTAATTTTTGTTTTAAAATTTTTACTTTTTCTACTACGAGGAGAAGGTTTAATGAGTCCTGAACTACTTGTTTCTATTTATTCTTCCACCGCTATTAGTGTTGGTATTATTCTAGCTGCTGCAGGTTTAGGATCTGCATTAGGCTGGGGTTTAATTTGCTCTAAGTATATTGAAGGCATTGCACGGCAACCTGAAATGCGGCCTCAGTTAATGGGGCAGATGTTATTTACAGGTGGGCTAATGGAAGCATTTCCTATGATTATTCTTGGTATGTCTATGTGGTTTGTATTTGCTAACCCCTTCGCCGGTGCAGTTAAAACTGCGCTGGGAGGATAAAAAAGTAATATAAAACCATTAAGATCTGAGAGGAGTGCTACCATGAATGTAACTGCTACCCTCATCGGCCAGATGGTAGCTTTTGGGATTCTCATTTGGTTTGTTAACCGCTACCTCTGGGGGCCAATGACTAACCTAATGGAAGAAAGAAAAAAGCGGATTGCGGATGGCTTAGCTGCGGCAGAGCAGGGAAGGCATAGTCAAGAGCAGGCAGAAAAAAACGCTAAGGAGACTCTGCATCAAGCTAAAGAAAAAGCTGCTGAGATTATTGCTCAGGCGCAAAAGCGTGCTCATGAAATTGTTGAGCAAGCTAAGGAGGCTGCCAATGCAGAAGGGGATCGGTTAAAAATTGCTGCTAACGCAAGTATTCAGCAGGAGATAAATCGTGCTCGTGAAAATTTACGGGGGCAGGTTGTATCACTTGCTGTTGCTGGGGCTAGTAAGATTCTCAAACGTGAGCTTGACGAGCAGGCAAATGAGGATTTGGTAAAAGAGCTAGTATCTCAGATTTAGGATAAAGAGTGTTATCATTAAGGTCTTATTAAATTAATGGCTGAAAAAATAACTATTGCTCGACCATACGCTAATGCACTATTCGAGTTAGCTCAAAAACAGGGCAGCTATGATGAATGGTCTCAAGTGTTGAGTGCATTCGCAGATGTTGTTAAAGATCCAAAAATTAAGATCTTGATTGAAGATCCTAGCTATACTTCTACACAGATTATTAATTTTTTTGCTGAAGTTAAAGATGGGGATCTTATTACTGATACAGCTAAAAATTTACTCAAAGTGTTAGCTGATAATGATCGTTTATTTATTCTTCCTGAAATTGATCTTCTATTTAAACAGCTTAGATCTGAAGTGGAAGAAACATTAGAGGCTGAAATAATTTCAGCTAAGCCGTTATCTGAGGATCAACTGAAGGATATTGCTACTGCTCTTAAACGTCGATTTGGGCGTGAGATTAGATTTTCCTGCAGGGCTGATGATTCTATATTGGGCGGTGCTGTTGTTCGTGTAGGTGATTTAGTTATTGATGGTTCTGCTACTGGTAAGCTTAAACAGTTAGCTTCCGCATTATTTTATTAAAAAAGCAGGTTGAACAAGAGGATATAGTCTATGCAACTGCAACTTAACGCTGCAGAGATTAGCGAACTCATTAAAAAACGTATTGAAGGTTTTGAGGCAAGGACAGAAGCTCGTACAGAAGGTACAGTTGTCAGCTTGACTGATGGTATTGTTCGTATCCATGGGCTTACCGATGTAATGTTTGGTGAAATGATTGAGTTTCCAGGCAATACTTACGGTTTAGCTATGAATTTGGAAAGAGACTCAGTTGGAGCCGTAGTGCTTGGGCCTTATCAGCATATCTCTGAAGGCGATCGAGTTAAATGTACTGGGCGTATTCTAGAGGTGCCTGTTGGTGAATCTCTTTTAGGCCGCGTTGTAAATTCTTTAGGCGCCCCTATTGATGGGGGTAGTGCAATTGAGGCGAAAGCTACCTCACCTATTGAGAAGGTTGCTCCTGGAGTTATTACTCGCCAATCAGTCTCGCAGCCAGTACAGACGGGCTTAAAGGCTATTGATTCTATGGTACCTATTGGCCGAGGCCAGCGAGAATTAATTATTGGAGATCGGCAGACTGGAAAAACAGCAGTTGCTATAGATACCATTATTAATCAGAAAGGCACCGGTATTAAATGTGTTTACGTTGCAATTGGCCAAAAAGCTTCTTCTGTTGCTAGCGTAGTACGTAAACTAGAAGAACATGGGGCGCTTGAGCATACGATTGTTGTTGCTGCAAACGCTTCTGAGTCAGCCGCACTACAGTTTATTGCACCTTATGCTGGCTGCGCAATGGGTGAGTATTTTCGCGACCGGGGAGAAGACGCTCTTATTATTTATGACGACCTTACAAAGCAAGCTTGGGCCTACCGCCAGATATCTCTGTTACTTCGCCGCCCTCCAGGCCGAGAAGCTTTTCCAGGGGATGTATTCTATCTGCATTCTCGACTATTAGAGCGGGCTGCTCGAGTTAATGCTGAATATGTAGAAAATTTTACTAATGGAGAAGTTAAAGGTAAGACAGGTTCCTTAACAGCCCTACCAGTTATTGAGACTCAAGCGGGTGATGTCTCTGCTTTTATTCCCACTAATGTTATTTCTATTACTGATGGCCAGATATTTCTGGAAACGGATCTATTCAACGCGGGTATTCGCCCAGCAATTAATGCGGGCCTTTCAGTATCTCGAGTGGGAGGTGCTGCTCAAACTAAGATAATTAAGAAACTGGGCGGAGGTGTTCGCTTAGATCTTGCTCAATACCGCGAGCTTGCTGCTTTTTCCCAATTTGCTTCTGACCTTGATGAAGCAACACGTAAACAGCTAGAGCGTGGTCAACGAGTGACAGAGCTGATGAAACAGCTCCAATATTCACCCATAAGTGTGGGGCAAATGGCAGTATCATTATTTGCTGCTAACCAAGGGTTTCTAGATGATATTGAAGTAGATAAAGTTCAAGATTTTGAATCTGCCTTACATGACTATATGAAAGCTAACCACTCAGAACTCTTAGATAAGATTACTGCGACAGGTGATTATAATGATGAAATTATAACTAGCATTAAGGCTGCTATTGAGAATTTTAAAACCACCAGCACTTGGTAAGTAGGAGCATAATCCATGGCTAGCGGTAAAGAAATACGCGGTAAGATTGCTAGTGTTAAAAATACGCAAAAAATTACTCGAGCCATGGAGATGGTAGCAGCGAGTAAAATGCGTAAAGCTCAGGACAGAATGAGATCATCTCGCCCGTATGCAGGAAAAATTCGCAATGTAATCCATCATTTAGCTCAAGCTCATCCAGAGTACCGGCATCCGTATTTAGCTGGCCGTGAGCTAAAGAAGGTAGGGTTTATTATTACATCCAGCGACAGAGGGTTATGTGGCGGCTTAAATACTAACTTATTTAGGACTCTTTTAAGATCTATGCGGGAGTGGGATGAAAAAGGAGTGCCAATTGAGTTATGTACTATTGGCCAAAAAGCCAGCACTTTTTTTCGTCGGTTTGGTGGACAGATTGTAGCACAAGCAACTCATCTTGGAGATAGCCCTCGAGTAGAAGATCTTATCGGGACTATCAAGGTAATGCTTAATAGCTATCAAGACGAGAATATTGATCGTCTTTACTTAGCGTTCAATGAGTTCGTCAATACGATGACCCAACGCCCAATCATAGAGCAGCTATTGCCCATTAATACTATAGAGATAGATGAGAAATTAAAACACTATTGGGATTATCTCTATGAGCCAGAGGCTAACCAAATTTTGGATCAGTTACTAGCTCGATATATAGAATCACTTGTTTATCAAGGTGTGGTAGAAAATATTGCTTGTGAACAGGCTGCTAGAATGGTTGCTATGAAAGCTGCTTCGGATAATGCTGGAAGCCTTATTGGCGATCTTCAGTTAGCTTATAATAAAGCTAGACAGGCAGCTATTACGCAGGAGCTCTCAGAGATTGTGAGTGGTGCCGCTGCTCTTTGATACCAGCCATAAACCCAAGTTATAAATAAGATAACAGAGATATACTAATTATCGCTAAGAGGAAAAATAGATTATGAGCATTGGAAAAACTGTGCAAATCATTGGCGCAGTAATTGATGTGGAATTTCCACGCGAAGCTATACCAAAAGTTCATGATGCCTTGAGTATTGATGAAGTTGGTCTGACTCTAGAAGTACAGCAACAGCTTGGGGATGGGGTAGTACGCACTATTGCAATGGGAAGCTCTGATGGTTTACGCCGTGGAATGGTAGTAACTAGTACTGGATCGCCTATTTCAGTACCTGTTGGAAATAAAACTCTAGGGCGAATAATGGATGTACTTGGTAACCCAGTAGATGGAGTAGGAGTGATTGGAGAGGAGGCACGTTGGCCAATTCACCGAAAAGCGCCTGCTTATGAGGAGCTAGCTCCAGCTACTGAGTTATTAGAAACAGGTATTAAGGTTATTGATTTAGTTTGCCCATTTGCAAAAGGGGGTAAAGTAGGCCTCTTCGGAGGTGCTGGTGTGGGTAAGACGGTTAATATGATGGAGCTTATCCGCAACATTGCTACTGAACATTCTGGGTATTCAGTATTTGCAGGGGTTGGTGAGCGTACTCGAGAAGGTAATGATTTTTATCATGAGATGAAAGAATCCCAAGTATTAGATAAGGTTTCTCTAGTCTATGGGCAGATGAATGAGCCGCCTGGAAATCGCCTAAGAGTTGCATTAACAGGTCTTACTATGGCGGAGTATTTCCGTGAAGAAGGCCGTGATGTATTGTTGTTTATAGATAATATTTACCGTTACACCTTAGCAGGTACAGAGGTTTCTGCACTTCTTGGTAGAATGCCATCTGCGGTGGGTTATCAACCTACACTTGCTGAGGAAATGGGTGTTTTGCAGGAGCGTATTACCTCAACTAAGACAGGATCTATTACCTCTATTCAAGCAGTGTATGTACCTGCAGATGATCTTACTGATCCTTCTCCAGCGACTACCTTTGCTCACTTAGATGCTACAGTAGTGTTGTCCCGTCAGATTGCAGAGCTAGGAATATATCCTGCTGTAGATCCTCTTGATTCTACTAGTCGTCAGCTTGATCCTCTTATTGTTGGGCAGGAGCACTATCAAGTAGCACGGACTGTACAGGGTAATTTGCAAAGATATAAAGAGCTTAAGGATATTATTGCCATCCTTGGCATGGATGAGTTGTCTGAGGAGGATAAACTCATAGTGGCCAGAGCGAGAAAGATCCAACGCTTCCTTTCCCAGCCTTTTTTTGTGGCTGAAGTTTTTACAGGTAGCCCAGGAAAATACGTACCCCTTAAAGAAACAATTCAGAGTTTCAAGGGTATCGTTGAAGGAGAGTATGATCACCTACCAGAGCAAGCTTTCTATATGGTCGGTACTATTGATGAAGCGGTAGAAAAGGCTAAGAAGATCTAGATGAAATATAGGTAGGAGAGAAGAATGGCCGCGGTAATGCAGATTGATATTGTAAGTGCTGAACGGGAGATCTTTTCTGGAACAGCTAGTATGGTATTTGCACCAGCAGAGATGGGAGAAGTAGGTATTATGCCTCAGCATACCCCTCTGCTGACTCGCCTCAAACCCGGAGAAGTCCGTGTTCAGGGCGCTAATGGCCAAGAAGATTTTTTTTATATTTCGGGAGGATTACTCGAGATTCAGCCTTATGTAGTAACAGTATTAGCTGATACTGCACAGCGAGCTGCGGATATTGATGAGGCAGCTGCTTTAGAAGCTAAACAGCGAGCGGAAGATGCACTTAGAGATAAAAAAGGTAAGATGGATTATGCTCGAGCTCAAGCAGAGCTAGCTGAAGCTATTGCCCAGCTTAGGGCTATTGAGAGAATTCGTAAGCAGCTAGGCCATAGAAGGTAGGTAGTTAATTATTATGTTGGATAAAAGGCTGTCAACTGACAGCCTTTTTACTTTTAAGGACTAATTTCTATAAATAAGCTTATTTTTCTTTAAAGTATTAGAAAATATTTTAAGATTTAATGGGGGAATAATGGCTGTTAGCATCATAATTCTTGCCGCAGGACAAGGGACGCGAATGCGTTCTACTTTGCCAAAGGTACTTCATCGGTTAGCAGGGCGACCACTACTTAGCCATGTAATAACAAAGGCGCGTCAGTTAAACCCAGATCAGATTATTATAGTGTATGGCCATGGTGGAGAGACTGTTCCAAAGGCTATCAGTGAGAAAGATATTATTTGGGTACAACAAGAGTTGCAGCTCGGTACAGGGCATGCTGTGGCTCAAGCTTTGCCTTATATAAATCAAAATTCGATGATCTTAGTGCTTTATGGCGATGTTCCCTTGGTTGGGGTTGAGACTCTGCAAGAGCTACTTACGGTAGTGGGTGAGAGAAGAGTGGGGTTAGTTACTGTTGAATTGTCTAATCCGACAGGTTATGGCCGAATTATTAGAGATAAATCTGGAGAGGTTGCTAAGATCGTTGAAGAAGCTGACGCTAACGCAGCTCAACGCGAGGTACGGGAAGTTAATACCGGCATTATGGCTATTGAATCTCATTATTTAGAGCAAATTATCCCTAAAATTAGTAATAATAACGCTCAAGGAGAATACTACCTTACAGACACTATAGAGCAAACTATTATTGAAGGCGGCAGAGTCACTACAGTATCAGTATCAGATTCTATAGAAGTAATGGGTGTGAACGATCGCAAGCAGCTTGCGCATTTAGAACGTACGTATCAAGCACGAGAAGTTACTCGTTTAATGCAAGAGGGCATCAGTTTTAGCGATCCAGAGCGTTTTGATCTACGGGGTGAATTAAAGGCTGGGCAAGATATCTATATTGATGTTAATGTAATTCTTGAAGGTCAAGTAGTGCTTGGGGATAACGTTAAAATTGGACCAAATTGCTATATTCGCGATACAGTATTAGAAGCGGGGGTTGAAGTGTTCGCTAACTGTGTTATTGAGGGGGCTATTGTTGATACCCAGGCTCGAATTGGCCCGTTTGCCCGTATTCGACCTGAAACAGTACTGAGTGAGAAAACTCATATTGGTAATTTTGTAGAAATTAAGAAATCAGCTATTGGCAAAAATTCAAAGATTAACCACCTAAGTTATATTGGTGATGCTACTGTGGGTAAAGAAGTCAATGTTGGCGCTGGTACTATTACCTGTAATTATGATGGCGCTAATAAACATCATACAATCATTGAAGATAATGCTTTCATCGGCTCGGATACTCAGCTAATAGCCCCAGTAAAAATTGGAGTAGGCGCCACTATTGGTGCAGGTAGTACTATTACCCGTGATACTCCGCCAGGAGAGCTAACATTAAGTCGATCATCGCAGCAAACACGTCCTAAATGGAAGCGGCCTACTAAAGATAAAAGAAATTAAGACGCTATAGTGAGTAGCTGCTAGTTTAGAAATAGAGTTTTAAGTAGATAAAAGTTAATCAACTTTATTGATAGCAAAAGAGGAGTAAGGATAATGTGTGGTATCGTCGGGGCAGTTGCGCAGAGAAATGTAGTCCCGATTCTTTTGGAGGGGTTACGGCGTCTAGAATATCGTGGCTACGATTCTGCTGGAATGGTCGTTATTGATGGAGAGAGCGCTGGCTTTCAGCGGGTGCGACGGAAAGGAAAAGTAGCTGAGCTTGAGAAAGGTCTTTTGGATGCAGCACTTAATGGCAATACTGGTATTGCTCATACCCGTTGGGCAACCCATGGGAAGCCAAGTGAGTCTAACGCTCATCCTCATATTTGTCGTCAGACAGTTGCTCTAGTTCACAATGGTATTATTGAAAACTACGAAGAATTAAAATCTCAGCAACAGGTGGCAGGTTTTGAATTTACTTCAGATACAGATACAGAAGTCATTGTTCATCAGATTTACCATTACCTAAATCATCACGATAGCCTTTTAGCCGCGGTTCAACATACGCTTAAGGACCTTAAAGGCGCTTATTCATTAGGTGTAATTTCAGCCAAAGATACTAATCATTTAGTCGCTGCTCGTCGAGGTAGTCCTTTGGTTATTGGGATAGGTATTGGAGAGTACTTTATTGCCTCAGATGTGGCAGCATTGCTTCCAGTAACTCAGCGTTTTATTTTTTTAGAAGAAGGGGATGTCGTAGAGCTGACTCAGGAGCGTATTACTATTTATAACGCTAACGGTCAGATTGTTGACCGGCCAATCCGGGAAAGTGAATTACAGGCAGATGCGGTAGAGAAAGGCCAATTTCGCCATTATATGCTCAAAGAAATTTTTGAGCAGCCAAGGGCAATTAGTGAAACCTTAGAGGGTCGAATTAGCGGCCATCGGGTTTTAGATGAAGCCTTTGGCCCTAAAGCAGCAGAAATATTGGATAACACTCAATCTGTTCTTATATTGGCCTGTGGAACAAGCTACCATGCGGGTATGGTAGGCCGTTACTGGCTGGAATCCATCGCAAATATCCCTTGTCAAGTGGAAATCGCCAGTGAATTTCGATACCGCTCTCCAGTAGTTACCGATCATACTTTGGTAGTCGCTTTATCTCAGTCAGGTGAAACCGCAGATACCATTGCGGCGCTTAAAGAGGCGAAGCGATTAGGGTTTGGTTCCAGCTTAAGTATCTGTAATGTTCCAGAAAGCTCACTGGTACGGGAATCTGATTTAACATTGATAACCCGCGCAGGTCCTGAGATTGGTGTGGCCTCTACTAAAGCTTTTACTACCCAGTTGGTAGCGTTATTATTACTGGTTATTGTTTTAGGGCGCCGACGCAAGCTAACAACGGAAGAAGAAGCCCGCCTTGTATCACACCTCGTTGTGCTACCGGCTCGAGTGGAACAAGCACTGAAATTAAACCCAGCTATCCAAGAGCTTTCTGGGCAGTTTTCAGAGATTCGCAATGCTATATTCTTAGGGCGCGGAGCGCATTACCCCATTGCCATGGAGGGGTCATTAAAGCTTAAAGAAATTTCCTATATTCATGCTGAGGCATATCCCGCTGGAGAGCTTAAGCATGGTCCGCTAGCTTTGATAGATGCAGATATACCTGTAGTTGCTGTGGCACCTAATGATCAGCTGTTGGAGAAATTAAAATCTAATTTACAGGAAGTCCAAGCTCGGGGCGGGCGACTTTATGTATTTGCTGATCATACTGCAAAAGTCAAATCCAGTACCGGGATGAAAGTCTTAGAGATGCTACCTGTAGAAGATGAAACCGCACCTATTGTCCATACAATTCCTTTGCAGTTATTGGCTTATCATGTAGCTATTATTAAGGGAACAGATGTGGATCAACCTCGTAACCTTGCTAAGTCTGTAACTGTGGAATAAAGAATATTTTCTATCTTTATCTGCTGTAGTTGATTATAACTGACTCTATCAAGCTAGGGAAACCAAGTTGCTTGATGCTATTTTTATGTTAGCCGATATACTGGGACACAGTAGTGCATAAAGAGTTCCTACATTGGGATAGTTGTCGGTGCGAGTGCAATGTTGAAAGGTACAAGCGGTAAGTTTGTACAGGTTGCAAAGGCTCCATCACTATGCCGTATCAAAGGGTGTTGCTTGCTGATGAAGTTGGCCTTGGTAAAACCATTGAAGCCGATCTGGTGCTATGCCAATGCTGAGCCGAGGGCAGGCGGAATATTCTCGTGATCAGCCCCGCCTCACTCCGGAAGCAGTGGACACTGGAGCTTTCCGAAAAGTTCAACCTGCCATCCATTGTTCTGGATGCTAAAACCTATAAAGACCAGCAAAAGCTTGGCGTTCCGAGTCCGTTCAGGGACAAGCAAATCATCATTTGTTTCATGCACTTTGCCGCTAGCAAAGCAGAAGAGCTCAAACAAATCAGTTGGGATCTAGCAGTCATTGATGAAGCCCATAAGCTCCGCAACGTTTATCGTGAAAGTAATCGATTAGGCCAGCGTATTCGCTGGGCGACAGAAAATCGTAAAAAACTCCTTCTGACGGCGACACCGCTACAAAATCCCTACTCGAACTCTATGGCCTTTCAACCCTGATCGATGAGCGGCTATTTGGTGATTTAGCATCTTTCAAAACTCAATACATTAGTAATGGCAGGGATATTTCTAGTCTACGAGAACGCTTGGACACGTTCTGCTGGTGTTCGCTACGTAGCCAAGTCAATGAGTTTGTGCATTACACCGAGCGCAAACTTATTACCCGACCGTTCAAGCCTACGGAGGCAAGAGCACCAGCTGTATGAAGCGGTTTCCAGCTATCTCATGCGCGATGACACCTATGGACTTCCATCTGAGCAAAAACACCTGATCATACTGATTGTTCGAAAAGTACTTGCATCCTCACCCCATGCTGTTGCCAGAACATTTGAGGTCATGTGTAATCGCCTACTGAAGCTAAAGAGCGAAGCTAAGGAGAATGCGAACATTTTAGATTTTTTGATTTCCGATGAAGAGATTGATGACGATTGGAAAATGCTCTTGGAGCATTTCGATGAAGATGTACATAACCGCCTAAAAGTGAATCTAGCTAGCACTCAGGCGCAGCTGGATCGTATTGGCTGTTTATTTTGGGCCGTCACTCGGCATATATTGCAAGATCATGCCCATTTTGACGATCAAAGCTTCATGATGCGCCTCGACGATATTGAGAACGCCAATGCCCCGACAGTTGAAAGCTATCTGGCCAAAGTTAAGGTGCTGCGCAAAATTGCCCATAAGCTCATCGACTTTCTGGCCCAGCTTGAGGATTTTCAGAAAAAGCTCTGGCTGAAGAAAAAATTCATTATTGAAACCCACTACTGCATCACCCCCAATCGCATGCCCCAAGCGCTGTACCCGCTAACTGTTAACGAAGCCCAGCTGGCAAGCATGGATAGAGTTATTTGCCATTGATGAAATACAAAGCGATTTAACTAGGCCTGCTCATAGTGATACTTACGCTGGAGTTTTTACAGGCCAATCAAAACCTCGTGCTCGACACCCGTTTTTTTGATGAAGACTTTAAAGCCTAACTACTTGCCAGCATCGATGATTTTGATGAGCAGTGCGATGGTTTGCTCATTCATTCTGGAAACTTTCAGGCATTGAATTTATTGCAGGAGCGGTATAAAGGCAATGTTAGATGTTCTCATATAGACCCACCCTATAACACTGTAACAAGTGGTTTTCTTTATAGAAACACTTACGAACATTCCTCGTGGCTATCAATGATGAATGACCGGATATATTTGACATCATTATTACTGGACAGCAAAGGGGAGTTTAGTTGAATTTAGTGCTGTTTCGCCATAAATTCGCGTTTCGCGTACTGTATCAGCACCGTCTCGACCAGATTGGACAGCGGCCTGTTTTCCCTCTTCGCTAGTGCTTGGAGCTGCTTCTTGAGGTCGGAGTTGATACGGACGTTTAACATTTCTCTTGCCATTTTGCAATCCAATTGTATTACACTGGAAGATTGGCATATCAAAGGGATGTTGAGGAATCGTTGCTTGAGTAAAGCAGTGGCCGATAGTGACTTGTATGAACTGAGAAGACAGCTTGAATATAAAGCTCAATGGACTGGTCGTGAGGTGATTATCGTGGACCGCACTAGCAAAACCTGTAGCGGGTGCGGATTGTATCAGCAGGAGATGCTCTTAAAATACGTGAGTGGCGCTGTCCTGATTGTGGGAAGACACACGATAGGGATATTAACGCGGCTAAAAATTTGATGTTTGATACAGCGGGGAGCGCCGGAACTGATAAAGCGCGTGGAGCGGTAAAGACTCCAAGAGCTGCGGCCTAGCTGCCGCTCAAGGACTGCTAAGAAACGCGAATTCTCTAGACTAGCAAGGCGAAGATGGACTAAGCCGCAGCTAGTCATGGCGAAACTCCAAACAGTATAATGGTAATAGCTTTGAATGATTTACTAAATAATATACTAGGAAGGAGGATTGGCAGTGGGAAAACGTACACCGTTATTTGATCTACATCGCGCATCGGGTGCTCGGATAGTCGATTTTTCTGGCTGGGAGATGCCTCTGCATTATGGATCCCAAGTGACTGAGCATCATCAAGTGCGCCAAAATGCTGGAATATTTGATGTCTCTCATATGGCAATTATTGATTTTAAGGGCGAGCAGGTGCGGCCTTTTTTACGCCAGCTGCTGGCAAATAACGTAGATCGCTTAACTATCCTGGGTGCTGCGCTTTATGGTTGCATGCTTAATGAGCGTGGAGGGGTGATTGATGATCTTATTGTTTACTTCATAGCTGAGCAGGAATTCCGCATAGTATCTAATGCTGGCACTCGGGATAAGAATTTAGCTTGGATCAAATCTCATGCCACTCCCTTTAAGGTACAGATTGAAGAGCGCCCTGATTTGGCCATGATTGCAATACAAGGGCCAGAGGCACGAGCTAAGGTTCATGAACAGTTACCGGCAGATTTAAAGGAAAAAGCGGTAAATCTTAAACGGTTTCACGCTATTTGGAAAGATAATTTGTTTATTGCCCGCACTGGCTACACCGGAGAAGATGGATATGAGCTGCTATTACCGGGGGTAGTCGCTCAAGATTGGTGGCAGCATATGGTAAATAACACTGTAGCGCCCTGTGGTCTTGGAGCGCGGGATACTTTGAGATTAGAAGCGGGAATGTCCCTTTATGGCACGGATATGAATGAAGAGACGACTCCCTTGGAGTCAGGGCTGGGCTGGACAGTGGCTTTAGCGCCAGCCGATCGAAATTTTATAGGCCGTCACGCCCTAGAAACTGCGGCAAAACATCTCTCCCGTCAACAAGTAGGATTACTACTGCAGGGTAAAGGGCTATTGCGTAATGGGCAGCTTGTTAATACCAATTTAGGTGAAGGGGTAGTCACAAGTGGTGGATTTTCTCCAAGTTTAGATAGATCCATCGCACTTGCTCAAGTACCTATTGGTGCTAGTAGCTGTGAGGTTTTGATTAGAGATCGAGCTGTACCTGCTATTATTGTTAAGCCACCGTTTGTTCGTAATGGTCGCTCCTGTCTTCCTGAAGAACTTATAGGCTAAGCAGTACACTTGGCTGATTAAGTTGATATTCTTCTATAGCATTTAATTTCTTATGTGCTCGTTTTATAGCCTCTTGTACTTGAGTAGGGGCTGTTCCTCCCAAATGATTTCTTGCCATTACTGAACCCTCTAGAGTTAGGATTTTAAAAACATCTTCGTCAATAACTGGGGTAAGATCTTGGAAGGTTTTTAAACTAAGAGCTGATAGATCTTTTTCTTGATCAATAGCAAGGGCTACGGCCTTTCCTACTATTTCATGGGCATCTCGAAATGAAACTCCTTTGCGTACTAGATAGTCTGCAAAGTCAGTGGCAGTAGCGTAACCTTTAGTAGCGGCTTCGCGCATTTTGGTAGGGTTAGTTTTAATTGCGGGAATCATATCGATAAAAGCTCGCAAACATCCAAGAAGGGTGTCAATAGTGTCGAATACAGGCTCCTTATCTTCCTGATTATCCTTATTGTAGGCCAAGGGTTGCCCTTTCATGAGTGTTAAAAGGCTGATTAAATGGCCATTAACTCGACCTGTTTTTCCTCTTACCAATTCTGGAACATCAGGATTTTTCTTCTGCGGCATAATAGAGGAACCAGTACAAAAGCGATCTGGTAAGGTAATAAAATCAAATTGAGCTGAGGACCATAGTATTAATTCTTCCGAAAAACGAGATAGGTGAGTCATTAGAAGTGCGCCCGCAGCGGCAAATTCAATAGCAAAATCTCGATCAGAAACGGCATCTAATGAGTTTTCCGCAACTTCATTAAACCCTAGCAGCTCAGCGGTATAAGCACGATCGATTGGAAAAGTAGTTCCAGCTAGCGCAGCTGCCCCTAAGGGTGAGACATTAACCCGGCGGCGACAATCAGTAAATCGTTCAGCGTCCCTTGTTAGCATCTCAAACCAAGCCATAAGATGATGGCCAAAAGTAACGGGTTGTGCTGTTTGTAAGTGAGTGAATCCGGGCATAATTGTTGTCGCTTCACGCTCAGCTAAAGTGAGCAAGGATCTTTGCAGATGGAGCAGTTGAGAGTTAATAGTATCTATAGCATCTCGTAAGTATAAACGGATATCAGTAGCGACTTGATCGTTTCTGGAGCGACCGGTATGAAGTTTTTTTCCTACTGGGCCAATACGCTTAATCAGTGCAGATTCAATATTCATATGCACATCTTCAAGAGCTACGGACCAAGAGAAATTCCCATGATCAATATCTTGTGCAATTGTTTTTAGACCTGTCACAATAGCATCACGCTCTTCTGTAGAGAGTACCTCTACTTTAGCTAGCATATGTGCATGGGCAATAGATCCTAAAATATCCTGTTGGTACAGCCGATGGTCAAAATTAATAGAGGCAGTAAACTTTTCAACAAAGGAATCGGTAGACTCTTTAAAGCGGCCAGACCACGGTTTATCATAGACAGTGTTATGATTCATAAGATAATACTCTTTGTGTGCTGAAGTGGAAAAGTAAATGACTACAATAGAGGTGTTTTTCAGGGATTTTATGAGCAGTCTTGCTGAAAAAAGCTTAAGCTTTACTTAGTAGCCTAATTTTAGGTTTAAGGTTTTATTGATTAAGCTTTTTAATGCCATTATTGATTTTATTTTAATTCTCTAAGCTAGTATGAAATAGTGTTTATTTTATTATGAGTACAAAGACTTGTCTCCGTATTGCCACCCGTAAAAGCCTTCTTGCCTTATGGCAGGCTGAATATGTGGCTAATTCATTATGCCAGCTATATCCTGGCTTGCGCATAGAATTTATTCGCATGAGTACACAAGGGGATAAAATTTTAGATACGCCTCTGGCTAAGGTAGGGGGTAAAGGGCTATTTGTTAAGGAATTGGAGCAAGGCTTACTCAATGGAGAAGCGGATATTGCCGTTCACTCTATGAAAGATGTGCCGGTAGTCTTACCTGATGATCTTCATATAGCAGTCATTTGCCAGCGAGAAGATCCTAGAGATGCTTTTGTTTCAAACCATTGGCAGCAATTTAATGGCTTACCACAAGGGGCTCGGGTGGGGACTTCTAGCTTACGTCGACAAAGCCAGATATATGAACATCGTCCTGATTTTCAGATACTAGATCTACGCGGTAATGTAAATACCCGCTTATCTAAGCTAGATAATAATGAATTTGATGCCATAATTTTAGCAGCAGCAGGCTTAAAGCGCTTAGGTTTAGCTGATCGTATCCAAGAGATATTAATGCCTGAGATGAGTCTTCCTGCTATTGGACAGGGAGCTATTGGGATTGAATGCCGAAAAAATGATATCGCCATAGAACAACTGATAACACCACTGGAACATATTCCAACCCGGATTACAGTTTCCGCCGAACGAGCATTAAATGAACGGCTTGCCGGTGGCTGTCAAGTTCCTATCGCGGGTTATGCTGAAATTGACGGCAAGCAATTACGGCTACGAGCCTTAGTAGGGCAGCCGAATGGGAGTAAAGTTATCCGAGGAGAAGTGTGGGGAACATTTGAAGAAGCAAGAAATTTAGGTATATCCTTGGCTGAGGATTTGCTACAACGAGGGGCGGATAAAATCTTGGCAGAGGTCTATAGTGACTAAAAAAGAGATTCTACTTGGAAGGCGGCTTTGTGGCTTACGGGTATTAGTGACTCGACCAGAGAAGCAGGCTAAAAAGCTATGTCAGCTCATTGAGGCTGAGGGAGGGCAAGCTTTACGTTTTCCAACAATAGAGATCTCTGATCCTGAGGATTTTTCTACAGTAGATGAAATTATTCGCCGCTTAGATGGTTTTCATTGGGCTATATTTGTAAGTATTAATGCGGTTGAACAAGGGTTGCAGCGCATATTTTCTCAAAGGGATCTGCCTAAGAATTTAAACATTGCGGTGATAGGGCAAGGTACAGCCCAAGCTTTAGCAGCTTTTAGGCTATATCCTCATCTTTGCCCTACTTCTGGCTATGATAGTGAGGCATTGCTAGCGATGGAGAAATGGCAGCATATGGAGGGAGAACAAGTTGTTATTTTCCGCGGTAATGGAGGACGAGAACTTTTGGCAGAAACATTGATTCAGCGAGGTGCTCAAGTTAGATATGCAGAGGTGTACCGTCGCTGCCTGCCTTCTCCAGCAGCGGTAGCTGATTTTCATCAAAATCTACTCGATAGTCCTGTAGATATAGCTGTGACTACGAGTAAAACTATTTTAGAGAATCTTTGCTGTCTCCTTGATGATTCTTTACTAGAGAAGCTTTATGTGACTCCTCTGGTAGTTATTGGTACTCGACAAGTGCAGCGAGCAAAAGAGCTTGGATTTACTCAAGTTTGGATGGCACAAGAACCCACTGATACTGCTCTTGTAGAAGCTATGATTAAACATGAGGATAGACTATGAGCGATAAAGAAGAAAATTCTCTAGAGCCTCAAGATACAAAAACGGCATATCGAAATGAAGGGAAAAATAAAGCCATATCATTGGCAAAGCTAACATTTAATAAAACTGATGCGCCTATAGTAGAGGAAAGCGACTTACCAGCCTCGAAATCAGAGTCAGAAATACCAAAAACAGAGTCAGCAGGGGATAATAATTCTATGGAGGAAGATATTTCTTTTCCAAAGGCTCCACGTGTTAGATATACGAAGCAACCGGCACTTGGAGGAATGCCTTCAGGTCGAGGTAAATTTTTCCTATGGTTTGCAATTTTAATATTAGCTATTGCTTTAATTTTAGTAGCTGCTGGTGGGGCTTACTATGCGCAATCTTTCGCTCAAAAAGAGCAAGGAGCGAGAGAAGCTTTATCCAAGGAATTACTTGATCAGGTTAATAAGCAAATAAAACAACGTATAACCACTGAAGTAGAAGCGCATTTATCGAAAAAGGAAGATTTAATTCAGCAAGAGGTTACCCATCTAAAAGATGAATCTACTAAAACTAGCGCCAGCCTTAAAATAATTCGGGAGGAAGTAGCCGCCTTAGAATCTAATTTACGTGCTATTCGCAAGGAGCCAGGAAAAACTTCGAAATCGGAAGATTGGGATATCGCTGAAGCTGCCTACCTTCTTCGTATTGCAAACGAACGATTGCATTTGGAGGAGGATGTAAAAACGGCTATAACTGCTTTACAAATGGCTGATCAAATTATTCATCATGCATCAGATCCGGCTTTAATTTCAGTACGAGCTACGCTAACGGAGGAGATTAATGCCTTAAAAGCAATCCCTATCCCTGATATAGATGGTATGGTTTTATCTCTCAATAGCCTTATCGGGCGGGTGAAAGAGCTAAAGCTTAAAGAAATAATTCTAGATCAATCAGCACCTAAATCAACGACTGATAAGGATCGGACTGCAAAATCAGATAGTAATGATTATGCTGGGAAAGCTAAGGAGTTTTTATACACTATTTGGAGTGATCTTCAGCATTTAGTGGTGGTAAAGCAGCGAGATAAAAAGGAAGGAGGAGCGCTAATATTGTTGCCAAAGGAGCGGTACTTTCTCTATCAAAATTTACGATTTGAATTGGAGATAGCTCGGCTGAGCTTGCTACAGAAAAACGAGGGTGGTTTTCGACAGAGTCTTAGGCAAGCTAAAAATTGGTTACAGGATTACTTCCAAGGAGCTGAATCTGAGGCTATGGGAAATACCCTCACGAAGCTAGAAAAGATAGTGATAAAACCTCCATTACCCGATATCTCTCAATCCTTAAAAATACTCAATGATTTACGGAGTCAGACTGGAATACAGCCTACTATAGATCACAAAGGAGGCGAGGCGTGAAAACAGTCATTTTTGCCTTGATGGCTCTAATCTTGGGCGTGAGTTTAGGTCTGATCGCTCGTGATGATCCCGGCTATATTATTGTGGGATATGGCCAATGGATGATGGAGATGACCCTAGTTTTAGCCGCAATCATGTTAGGATTAGTGTTTACTGGCGGATATTTTCTCTTACGTTTAATTGCTCAGACATGGCATGTGCCTCAGCGGCTAGGAGAACTGCGGCAGCGGTGGCGGGCTACTCGTGCAGATAAATTATTGATTGAAGGTTTAATTGATCTAGAAGAAGGGAATTGGAAGCGAGCGGAGCATACCTTAGTTAAGGATATTACTTATAGTAGTGCCCCAATATTTAATTATATTACTGCTGCTCGTGCTGCCCAAAATCAAGGAGCTTATGAACGGCGGGATCGTTATCTAAGCTTAGCTCGGGAAACTGCGCCTATTGCTAATTTTGCCATTGAGCTTGCTCAGGCAGAACTGCAAATCAATAGCGATCAGTTTGATCAGGCACTAGCTACGCTTAATCATTTAAGAGCAATAGATCCAAGACATCCTCAGCCGCTTAAACTGCTTAAATCTCTTTATTTGCAGCAGCAAGATTGGGGACAGCTACTTAGATTACTGCCTGAGTTACGTAAGAGACATTTAGTAGATCAGGAAGAATCCCAGTCATTAGAAGTAATGGCGCATGTTGAACTCTTACAGGAAGCAGTACGTAGTGGAAGCGGCGTATATTTAGCAGAGGAGTGGAAATCAATCCCCGTCAATCTGCAAAAACACCCACAAATTGTAGCTGCTTATGTTTATGCACTACTTGACCGAGGCGATCAAGGTTTAGTGGAACCGATTCTCCAAGAGGCCTTGAACAAGAATTGGAGTGATGAGCTAATTTATCTTTATGGTATTATTCAATCAGATGATCAAACAACCCAGTTAGCATGGGCGGAGGCTTGGGTCTCTGAATATGGAAATAATCCGTGGCTACTGCTCACCCTTGGACGAATAGCTAAACATAACAGCTTATGGGGAAAAGCACGGCAGTATTTAGAGACTAGCATTACTTATGCTCCAAGACCTGAGACTTATCATGATCTGGGTGAAGTTTTTGAAAAAATGGGGGATTTAGACGCAGCCCTTAAATGTTATAACAAAGGGCTATCGATGAGCACTGGTGGTGCTATTAGAGAATCAGCTAAACTTATTTTACCCAATGTAGTTGCTCAAAAAACCTCTCTCTCTACAGTAAAATCTCCATCACAGATAATAGGGCCTACTGTTTAATTAATTTTAGTAAAAATTTTATGTATGATTAAATTTAAAGAGGGGCTGAGGGCATATAAAAAAGAATCCATCTATAGAAAGAATTTATACAACGCAGATGCTGGAAGCTAAATATATCATTGCTCAGAAGCTTGTTGGGTGTAGTGTTCTGAAAAATAATCAACATCAGGTAGCTGGATATTCAGGGCAAGTATATCCATATCTCCATCTTGCTCCATTTGAATTTTGACCTGATCTTCATCAACCGCTATATATCGCCGGATGACTTCAAGGATATCTCGCTTTAACCTAGGAAGATAAGAAGGGCTATCTCGATCTATCCGCTCATGGGCAATAACAATTTGTAATCGTTCTTTAGCAGTGCGTGCTGAATTGCTCCGTGCTATTCGAAAATAGTTAATCCAACTCATTTTATTTATCCGAAAATTCGTTTGAATAAGGGCTTACGTTTGATAAAACGATGTGGAATATCTTCACCTAAAAATCGGCATACTATATCCCAGTAAGCCTGTCCGGCATCGGTAGTCTCGTCCATAATTACGGGTATTCCTGCATTAGAGGCTTGTAAAACTGCTTTAGATTCAGGAATAACGCCTAGCATGGGGATTGCGAGAATATCAAGTATATCATCAACACTTAACATATCGCCGCGATCGACCAGTTCAGGATTATAGCGACTGATAATTAGGTGTTCTTTCATCGGCTCTGATCCCCGCTCAGCTCGTTGAGATTGGCTTTGAATAATACCAAGAATTCGATCAGAGTCTCGTACTGAAGAAATTTCTGGATTGGTTACTACAAGTGCTTCATCTGCAAAATAGAGCGCTATAAATGCGCCATGCTCGATACCCGCCGGTGAGTCGCAGATGATATATTCAAAACCTAAGCTCTGTAGCTCAGCTAAAACCTCCGCTACTCCCTCTCGGGTAAGAGATTCTTTATTGCGGGTTTGAGAGGCAGGGAGTATATGAAGATCTTCAATGCGTTTGTCCCTAATCAATGCTTGACTAAGCTGTGCCTCGTGATTAATAACATTGATAAAATCGTAGACTACGCGTCTTTCACATCCCATAATAAGATCAAGATTACGTAACCCCACATCAAAATCAATAACTGCAGTCTTATAGCCTTGCATGGCCAGCCCCATGGAAAATGCGGCACTTGTGGTGGTCTTACCTACACCACCTTTTCCGGATGTGACGACGATTATCTTAGTCACTGTTGATCTCCCTAACCTGTGGATCTGTATTGTAGATTATAGTGCTGAAACCATTAAATGATCTCCCTGTAGATAGATCTGAACAGGACGGCTCTTTAGCGTGGGTTCTATATCGTTTATTACTTTATAATTCCCAGCAATAGCTATTAATTCTGCTTCTAAGCTTTGGCAAAAGATTCGCACTTTTCTATCTCCATGAATACCTGCTAGCGCGCGCCCTCGCAAAGGGCCATAAATATGGATGCTTCCATCTGCTAATAATTCTGAACCTGGGCTGGCCTGCGCTAGTAGTATAAGATCACAGTTTTGGGCATAAATTTGCTGTCCTGAGCGTACCGGGCGCGTAATTATTATACTCTTGTGAGGGGAGTATGGATCAGTATGATCAATATTGATCTGAAAGGGTTGATGTTTAGCGTTATTCTGTTTTTCAGAGAAGGTATCCTCGATAGGCTCACTTCTAAGTAACGCTAGTCCTGCTTGAGCAGCGGCAATCTGATTTTTAGATCGAGCATTACGTACGCCTACAGGCACTAAACCATGTTCAATAAGCACAGCCTTAAGCGCGTTAAAGTCGATTAAGCTCTCCCTATTATTTAAATTTTTAAGATCTATGATAATAGGCGTACTAGAAAAGAATCCGGGCGCAGTTCTAATTTTGGCAATAAGCTCGTGCGTTATATGTTCTATGTCTGTATCTTGTAATTGAAGTACGCTTAGTGTAAAAAGCTCACCTTTTAGCTCAAAAGCGCGCTTTGAATTAAAAGCTAGGGGTGGCATAGAGCGGTATTTCGCCTGAGAGCTACTTTAAGATTGAAGGCCAGTAGAAATTAAATTAAAAGACTGGCTTTTTATACAGAGATAACCATAGAAAGGCAAGAATAAAAAACAAAGTTTTGGTGTTTTTATCTCCTAATTACTTAATGCAGCTAATTGATCAGCTTGATATTCAGCAATTAATGGGTTAATAATCCCGTCAAGGTGGCCTTCTAGGATTTCATCCAGCTTATAAAGCGTTAAATTAATCCTATGATCTGTTACCCGTCCTTGGGGAAAATTATAAGTACGAATTCGTTCTGATCGATCGCCGCTGCCAATGAGGCTGCGGCGGGTTGCAGTTTCTTGGGCTATGAGTTTTTCTTCTTCTTTTGCTTTTATCTTAGCTCTTAATAAAGCCATTGCTCGAGCGCGATTCTTATGCTGAGAGCGCTCATCTTGGCACTCTACTACAATGCCAGTAGGAATATGGGTGATTCGGATAGCTGAGTCAGTTTTGTTGACATGTTGTCCACCGGCACCAGAAGCGCGAAAAGTATCGACACGTAAATCTGAAGGATTCACGTTAATATCATCGACTTCTTCAGCTTCCGGCATAATGGCAATAGTGCAAGCTGAAGTATGGATTCGTCCTTGAGATTCTGTTTGTGGAACCCGTTGTACGCGATGGCCTCCGGATTCAAATTTTAGCCGCGAGTAGGCGCCTTCACCGATAATTCTTACGATAATTTCTTTATAGCCGCCATACTCTCCGGGGCTATTGCTTATGATTTCTGTTCCCCATTTTCGTTGTTCAGCATAGCGCAGGTACATACGCAACAGATTATTTACAAACAATGCGGCTTCATCTCCACCAGTTCCTGCTCGAATCTCTAAAAAAATGTTACGCTCATCATTAGGATCTGAGGGTAATAGGAGCGTCTGCAACTCCCGATCAAGTTGCTCGAGTCTTTTCTCTGCTGCGTTAATTTCCTCTTGGGCTAAAGCTCTAAGCTCCGGATCCTGATCTTTAAGAATCGCTCCAGCTTCATTGAGCGCATTTTGAGTCTTTTCAAAATTCTGAAAGCAATTAATAACAGGATCAATCTGGGCATATTCTTTGGAGAGCTCACGAAATCGCTTCTGTTCGTTAGCGATTTCTGGATCAGCTAGCAGGGCAGCTAATTCTTGCTGTCTTTCAGCTAGGCTTTTTAGCTTATTTTGGATAGAGTCCTTCATGGACAGATCTTTTTAAACTTTAAAATGGTTAATATCAAAGATTTTAAGCGCTGCTTCTAAAGCGGTTTTATCTCCAGTAGCACTCAGGGTACGTAGTTGTCTACTGGGGATATGTAATAATTTATTGGTTAAATTATGCGCCAATATGGCTAAGATTTCATTAGGATCATCTCCACTAGCCATACGGCGGCGGGCTTTCTCCAATGCATCTTTGCATAGCTGGTTAGCTTGATCCCGAACGGCACAGATAATAGGTATAGCATTCTGAGCGCGAATCCATTCCATAAAATTTTCTACCTGAGCATCAATAATTTCCTCAGCTTGTTTAGCGGCTTCTTGGCGAGACTGAAGACTTTCTTGAACTACCTCCTGTAAATCATCCACATTATAGAGATAGATATCTTGTAACTCTCCCACTTCAGGCTCAATATCCCTAGGGACAGCGATATCTACCATAAATATAGGGCGACGTTTGCGGATTCGTAAGGCTCGCTCAACGGCACCTTTACCTAAGATGGGTAGCTGGCTTGCGGTGGAGGAGATGACAATATCCGCCTCTGGTAAATGTTTGGGCATCTCTGCAAGAGGAATAGCATAGCCATTAAATTGGCTAGCTAACTGATGGGCTTTTTCAAGGCTTCGGTTAGCGACAATAATACGCCCTATACCATTGGTAAATAGATGACGTGCAGCTAGCTCGATAGTTTCACCAGCACCAATGAGGAAAGCAGTTGTAGCCTCTAGGTTACCAAAAATTTGTTTAGCTAGGCTGACTGCAGCAAAGGCTATTGATACCGGGCTAGTACCAATAGCAGTATCAGTGCGAATCTGTTTAGCTACATAAAAGGTATGCTGGAATAAACGGCCTAATATCCGACCAACAGTTCCGGCTTCCAAAGCATAATGATAAGCTGTTTTGATCTGGCCTAAAATCTGTGGTTCTCCAAGGATCATGGAATCCAAGCCACTGGCTACCCGTAGCAAATGGCGTACCGCAAGCTGATCAGGATGAGTATAAAGACAAGATTTTAGAGTTTTTGGCTCTATATGATGATATTGGCGTAACCATTCAATAATGATTTCTTCCCGCCCGGGCATACAGCCACAGTAGAGTTCCGTTCGATTGCAGGTAGAGAGAATAGCAGCCTCTTTAGCGTCACTATGGTGCACTAACTCTGCTAGCGCCGAAGGTAGATTTTCTGGTGTAAACGTGATCTGTTCTCGGACAGCTACCGATGCAGTTTTATGGTTAACACCAAGGGCAAGCAATTGCATAGAGAAAAAGAAAAACTATTTTAAACTAATACGCTAATTCTAAGAATAAGTTTTGTCGTTTAAGATTTAACTATCGATGTGGATAAATGTGTTTTTAGGGATTTATCTCTAAGTTAATCTAATAATATCTTAAAATAAGAACTTTAAGCTTAAACATATAAAAATATTATATAGATTAATCCTGTATACTACCAAAAAAAGCGTATTATTTGCCCCTGTTAAAGGATGGTTTTTAGAAGTAATGGAGATTATAGATGAAGCAGGCCCCTTTTCAATTAGCTGCTGGGCTGGTATTGCTCTTACTATTAGCAAGCTGCGCTACATCAAGAACCCGCTTAGGGGCTACTGTAAAAACGGAAGAAAACACCTCTATAGTACAGCCAGAAAAAACGGTAGTATCTGAGATAAAATACCCCTCTGTTGAGCTAACCCCCGATCTACTTTACCAATTACTCTCTGCTGAGGTTGCAGGTCAGAGAGGACAGGTTGGTTATGCTATGAGAAGTTATCTATCAGCAGCAGAGAGAACTCGAGATCCGCGACTTGCTGAACGATCAACCCGTATTGCTCTTTTTGCTCGAGATATAAATTACGCTACCCGATCCTCTCAATTATGGGTGGAAACTAATCCAGATAATGAGGATGCGCAACAAGTTTTAATTTCTATGCTTTTAGGGCAGCAAAGATATGAGGAGGCTGAAAGTTACCTAGAGCAATTAGTGGTGCATAGCCCAGAACCAAAAGATCAAGTCTTTTTAAAGGTAGCTGGGTTACTGGCTAGAAGTACTAATCCGGGGATGGCGCTGGTATTAATGGGTAACCTTAAAGCTTTTCAAGCTAAGGATCCAGATGCACTCTATGGGTATGCCTTTCTTGCCTCACATTTAAATCAATCAGATGTTGCTTTGCAAACAGTCAATCAGATTATCTCACAGTACCCAGAGTTAGATAAGCCAATTATTTTGCGAAGCCGTATACTTCAGCAACAGGGGAAAAAAGAGGCCGCTCTTGCTTCATTAAAAGCAGCGATAAATAAGGGAAAGGCAACCTTTCCTTTACGTTTAGCTTATGGGCAAATGCTGATAGAGACTGAGCATATATCTAAAGCCCGATCTTTATTTAAACAATTAGAGCAGAAACATCCTGAAAACCTAGATGTTTTGATGACTCAAGGGGTTTTGGCTGCAGATCAATTGAAATATAAGGAAGCAGAAGATTATTTTCAGCGTTTACTTAAACTAGATAAGAATGCGGATCAAGCTCGGTTTTATCTAGGGCGTTTAGCGGAGCTGCAGGGCCATCCTCAGGCAGCGATTAGTTGGTACTCATCAATTACTAAAGGTTCATTAGCAGTTGACTCTCAGATCCAACAAGCTGTGTTGCTAGCTCAGCTAAATCGTATGCAAGAGGCGCGGCGACATCTGCAGGCGCTTAGCGAGCGCTTTCCTGATCAAGCAGTACGTTTTCAGCTCGTAGAAGGAGAAATGCTAGCTGATGCAGGTAATTATAAAGAGGCGATGGCTTATTATGATCAAATTCTAAAAGATAGGATAAATGATATTAATTTGCTCTATGCTCGCGCTATAGTGGCTGAAAAGCTAGGACGAGTAGATGTTGCCGAGCAAGATTTACATCGAATCATCAAAATAAGCCCTAATAATGTAGAAGCACTTAATGCGCTGGGCTATATTTTAGCAGAGCGAACTAATCGGTTTGATGAGGCGTTTGACTATATTTCAAGAGCAATGAAATTACAGCCTGATAATGCTTTTATTTTAGATAGTATGGGTTGGCTGCAGTATCGCTTAGGGAATTATGATCAAGCAGAGGAATACCTGCTTAAAGCAATGAAAATTCATAAAGATCCTGAAATTGCAGCGCATTTAGGAGAAGCGTTATGGCAAAAGGGCGATAAATCAGGTGCTCGAAAAGTATGGCAGCGTTCTCTTAAAGAAAATAAAGATAATAAGGTGCTCTTAGAAGTTATGCAGCGTTTTCAAAAATGAAAAGATATAGAAAACCGCTTTCAATAATTATAGTCACGTTTATTACTATATTGGTTGCTGGTTGTATCCAGTTTGGTCGTCCCTCCCCTAAGCCGCCCTCAGATCCTAAGCTAGCATGGCAAGAGCGTCAGCTTGCTTTGCAAAGAATCAAGAACTGGGAGTTAAAAGGGCGTTTAGCGGTTAATGTTGCTCAAGATTCGTGGACAGGCAGTGTACATTGGGAGCAAAAGGAGGATAAGTTTGATATTTTTTGGTTCTTCCCTTTTGGACAGGGTACTATAGAGCTAAAAGGTGCTCCTGAATTAGTGACTATGCGGCTACCTAGGGAGGAGCCAGTAACGGCTACTTCGGCTGAAGAGCTGCTTGAGATTCGCCTAGGGTGGTCGCTCCCTGTAACGGGTTTACGCTATTGGTTGTTAGGATTACCAACACCAGAGTTACCTATTACGGAGCAAGTTTTAGATCCTTGGGGACGTTTGCAACGCTTATCTCAAGGGGGGTGGGTAATTCGTTACTTAAATTATAAATTAATTCATGACAATTATCTTCCAGGTAAAGTTTTTCTAGATAATCCAAAAGTTAGGATGCGGCTCGTCATTGATCGATGGAAATCAAATTAACATAGCTATTTTATGTTCGCTTGGCCCGCCCCTGCTAAATTAAACTTATTTCTTCATGTTGTGGGTCGACGTAAGGATGGTTATCATTTGCTTCAAACAGCCTTTCAGTTTATTAATTATTGCGATTGGTTAGAATTTATACCTCGTCCAGATGGTCGTATCGTACACCTATCTCCGCTATCTGGCGTGTTGATAGAAAAAGATTTAATATATCGAGCTGCAAAGCTTTTGCAACAGAAAACTGATTGCAAGCAAGGGGTAGAGATTCGTGTTTATAAACGTCTCCCGTTGGGAGGGGGGCTTGGGGGTGGAAGCTCTGATGCAGCGACCACCTTAATGGCTTTAAATTATTTATGGGCAGTAAAGTTATCTATAGTACAATTAGCTCAGTTGGGATTGGAACTAGGCGCTGATGTGCCAGTATTTATTTATGGCCAAGCGGCTTGGGCAGAAGGTGTGGGTGAGCAGTTACAACCGCTTGAGCTAACAGAACCGTGGTATTTAGTGATTACTCCGCCTATCCAAGTAGCTACTGGCGAAATATTTATGGCACCTGAGTTGACAAGAGATCGTAAGCCTATAAAAATAAGCAATTTCCTTGAAGGTGAAGGAGGAAATATGCTTGAGCCGGTAGTTTTCCGCCGATACCCAATCATTAGTGAGGCTATTGATTGGTTATCGCAATTTTCTCCAGCTAGAATGACGGGTACAGGCAGTAGTATATTTGCAGCATTTAATGAGAGACAGCAAGCCTTAGAGGTATTAGGTCAAATACCCTCTAATTTACAGGGTGTTGTTGCTAAAGGCTGTAATAGATCCCCATTATTACCTTACCTTAAGGAAGTAAATTTTTAGCAAAACATTATAGTGATGAGTTATTGGGGTGTCGCCAAGTGGTAAGGCACGGGGTTTTGATCCCCGCATTCCCAGGTTCGAATCCTGGCACCCCAGCCATTTCTTTCGTAATAGGTTAGTATCTCTTTCTCTTTTCTGAGAGTAATAGTGGTTACACGGATAAGGAAATTTTGTACTTATTCTTTAGGGGATTCCGATAGATTATCTGAATCTTCTTCTCGCCTGATTATCCTTAGCGGTAATGCCAATCCTCAGCTTGCCAAAGATATTGCAGCTTATTTAAGCGTTCCTTTAGCTAAAGCTCTAGTGAGTCGCTTCAGCGATGGAGAAATTATGGTAGAGCTGATGGAGCATGTACGGGGTAAAGATGTTTTTATTGTTCAGCCTACCTGCGCCCCTACTAATGATAGTTTAATGGAGCTCCTCATCTTGGTAGATGCCGTTCGACGTTCATCAGCGGCTAGAATCACGACGGTAATTCCCTATTTTGGATATTCCCGCCAGGATCGCCGACCTAGATCAGCCCGTGTCCCTATCAGCGCTAAAGTAGTGGCCAATATGATTACTGTTGTGGGTGCTGATCGAGTGTTAACCGTGGATCTCCATGCCGATCAGATTCAAGGATTTTTTGATCTACCCGTAGATAATATTTATGCCTCGCCGGTGCTTCTTGGTGATATTTGGAAGCATGAATATCCTAATCTAATTGTTGTTTCTCCCGATGTGGGGGGAGTAGTCAGGGCTCGAGCTTTTGCCAAGCAAATGGAGGTAGATTTAGCTATTATCGACAAGCGCCGACCTTATCCTAATCAGGCGAAGGTAATGCATATTATTGGTGATGTTAAGGGGCGTACTTGTCTGCTGGTGGATGATCTGGTAGATACTGCCGGTACTTTGTGCGCAGCTGCTCGCGCGCTTAAACAAAATGGGGCTGCCAAAGTAATAGCGTATTGTACCCATCCGGTTCTTTCTGGATCAGCTGTAGAAAATATTGATAAATCTATGCTGGATGAACTGGTAGTTACTGATACCATTCCACTACGAGAAGAAGCCCAAGCCTGCAATAAAATTCGACAATTAAGCATTGCTGAAATTCTGGCGGAAACCGTTTACCGAATTAGTGTTGGGGAGTCGGTAAGCTCCTTATTTGTAGAATAAAACACTTCTATTGTTGCCCTACCTGCTTTGGTCGCAAAGGTAAGGTCATAACGGGCGATATTTTTAGCTTACTCACAGGAGGATAAAAGAGATGGAAAATCTATTTGAATTACATGCTGATCTTCGCGGCGATCGGGGTAAAGGTGCGAGCCGCCGCCTACGTCGCGCTGGCAAAGTACCTGCTATTTTATATGGCGCTGGAGAAGAGGCTGTTTCACTGGTATTTGATCATAATCTGCTATTTCGCCATTTAAGCCATGAGGCTTTTTATTCTCATATCTTAACTATCCATGTGAATGGTAAAAATGAGAAAGTTGTACTTAAGGCGCTGCAACGATCGCCAATTAATCCTAACAAAATAGTTCACTTAGATTTACAGCGGGTTAGCGCAGTACAGAAACTCTCTATCAAGGTGCCGTTACATTTTATCGGTCATGATGTAGCTCTCGCCATAAAACAGGAGGGAGGTATCGTTGCCCATTTATTAAATGATGTTGAAGTTAGCTGCTTTGCAAAAGATTTACCTGAGTATATTGAGGTAGATCTAACTAACGTGAAGATAGGTGAAACCCTACACTTATCTGATTTAAAACTTCCAGCAGGCGTTGAGATTCCGGTGCTCAAACTCGGCGAGGATCATAATCAACCCGTTGTGGCTATTCATAAGCCTAAGAGTGCTCAAGGGGATGAATCTGAGGCTGCTGGATAACCTATTTTTAAGTGTCTACCCCTATTTGGCTTCTAGTTGGTTTAGGTAATCCAGGCTCACAATACGCGCAGAGCCGTCATAATGTCGGTTTTTGGTGGGTAGAGAATTTAGCAAGAGAGTTAGGCGCTCGTTTTAAACCAGAGGCAAAGTTTTTTGGCGATTATGCCCGTATGAGTTGGTGCGGGCATGATATTTTACTACTCAAGCCAACAACCTTTATGAATCACAGTGGTCAGGCAGTGCTTGCTCTTTTAAGTTACTATCAAATACCTCCTCAGCAGTTGTGTATTATTCATGATGATCTGGATTTACCTTCTGGGGTAGCTCGGCTTAAGCGTGAGGGGGGTCATGGAGGGCATAATGGTTTGCGGGATATTATTAACCGTCTTGGCTTGAAACATTTTTTGCGCTTACGCTTAGGCATCGGCCATCCCGGAAATGGGCAGGATGTGGTGGGTTATGTGTTAAGCCGCCCTTCAGTAGCCGATCAGCTAGCGATTGAAGTGGCTATCACCGCCGGAATTAAAATTTTACCTGAAGTACTCGCCGGAGAAGTAGAAAAGGCCATGCATCGACTGCACAGCGCGGTTTAGGAGATCATTATCTATGGGATTTAAGTGTGGGATTGTGGGTTTGCCTAATGTAGGTAAATCCACCTTATTCAATGCTCTGACTCAAGCGGGAATCGAAGCCCAAAACTACCCTTTTTGTACCATTGATCCCAATGTTGGGGTCGTGCCCATGCCTGATCCAAGGCTTGATAAAATTGCCACTATTGTGAACCCTCAACAGGTCATTCCCACTACGATGACCTTTGTGGATATTGCGGGCTTAGTAGCAGGAGCCTCTCAAGGAGAAGGCTTAGGTAATCAGTTTTTAGCTCATATTCGGGAAACTGATGCGATTGCCCAAGTGGTTCGCTGTTTTGAAGATCCGAACATCATCCATGTAGCAGGGAAAGTTGACCCTTTAGGGGATATAGAGGTCATTAATATCGAGCTTGCCCTTGCCGATCTGGAAACCATAGAAAAAGCCCTATCCCGCACGACTAAAGCAGCAAAAGCAGATAAAGAAGCCCTTACCTTTAAAAATCTGTTGGAAAAAGTACGGGAGTACTTAAGTACGGGTAAAGCAATTCGTACTTTAGATCTTGATAAAGAAGCATTAAAGAGTTTGCAACCATTACATCTACTCACCGCTAAACCGGCGCTTTATATTGCTAATGTGGCTGAAGGGGGTTTTGAAGATAACCCTTGGCTAAGTGAGGTTCAAGGGATTGCTTTACAGGAGGGTGCTGAAGTGGTTCCCGTCTGTGCTGCTATTGAAGCAGAGCTTTCCATGCTAGAAGCAGTAGAAAAAGCGGAGTTTTTAGCCGAGCTTGGCATTGAAGAACCTGGTTTAAATCGAGTTATCCGTGCCGGCTATAAATTGCTTGGGTTACAGACTTTTTTTACTGCTGGCCCGAAAGAGGCGCGTGCTTGGACAGTATCTATTGGAGCAACGGCCCCCCAAGCTGCCGGGGTTATCCATACGGATTTTGAAAAAGGCTTTATTCGTGCAGCAGTGATTTCCTATGAAGATTTTATGGCCTGTAAAGGGGAACAAGGCGCTAAAGAGGCGGGTAAATGGCGGCTTGAAGGCAAAGATTACCTTGTGCAGGATGGGGATGTAGTGCATTTTCGGTTTAATGTCTAAGGCAAGGCTATAGGATTTTTATTGTTTTTGCCCTCACGTAATGACTATTACAGAAAATCAGATCGAACGGGATTTGATCGCCAAACTCAGGGATCTTAAATATACCCACCGCCCAGATATCCACGACCGCACTGCGCTAGAGAAGAATTTTCGCGAAAAATTTGAAGCCCTCAACCGCGTTACCCTGACCAGCAGCGAATTCCAGCGCTTACTTGATAGCATTATCATTCCTAATGTTTATACCGCCGCGCAAACATTACGCAATACCAATAGCTTTGAGCGGGATGATGGCACCCCACTGAACTACACGCTGGTCAACATCAAAGATTGGTGCAAAAACCACTTTGAAGTTATTAACCAGCTACGTATTAACACCGATAGTAGCCACCGCCGTTACGACGTAATGCTGTTGATTAACGGCGTGCCCGTGGTGCAGATTGAGCTTAAAGCGCTGGCCGTTAGTCCGCGCCGAGCCATGCAGCAGATTGTTGATTACAAAAATGACCCCGGCAATGGTTACAGCAAGACGCTGTTGTGCTTCATCCAGCTCTTCATTGTCAGCAACCGCGCAGATACTTGGTATTTCGCTAACAACAACGCTTGCCACTTTAGTTTTAATACAGATGAGCGCTTCCTACCGGTTTACCAGTTCGCCGGCGAGGATAACAAAAAAATCACGCAGCTAGATAGCTTTGCCGAAAAATGCCTTGCTAAATGTATTCTGGGTGAAGTGATCAGCCGCTACATGGTGTTGGTGGCCAGTGAGCAGAGGCTGTTGATGATGCGACCGTACCAAATCTATGCGGCCAAGGCTATCGTGGATTGCATCCATCAAAACTGTGGTAATGGCTACATCTGGCACACCACTGGCAGCGGTAAAACACTCACCTCGTTTAAGGCGTCTACCCTGCTCAAGGACAATCCAGACATCGATAAGTGTCTATTTGTAGTGGATCGCAAAGACCTCGATCGCCAAACCCGGGAGGAATTCAATCGCTTTCAGGAAGGCTGTGTCGAAGAGAATACCCACACTGAAATACTGGTGCGCCGCCTGCTCTCCGATAACTACGCCGATAAAGTGATTGTCACCACTATTCAAAAGCTGGGGCTGGCGTTAGATGACACCAGTAAGAAGCGCAACTACAAGGAACGCCTAGAACCTCTGCGCAACCAACGCATGGTGTTCATTTTTGATGAATGCCACCGTTCGCAATTCGGCGAGAATCATAAGGCTATCAAAGCGTTTTTTCCCAAGGCTCAGCTATTCGGTTTCACTGGCACGCCCATCTTTGCGCAAAACGCCAGCGTTCAACAAATTGAGGGTCAGCAAGCCAGTTACCGCACCACCAATGACCTGTTCCAGCGCTGCTTGCACCAGTACACCATCACCCACGCCATTGAAGATCGCAACGTTTTGCGCTTCCATGTGGACTATTTCAAGCCTGAAGGCAAGAATTTGCCCAAGTCTGGTGAAGCCCTAGCCAAGGTCAAGGTCATCGAAATCATTCTCACTAAGCACGATGCAGCCACTAGCGAGCGCAAATTCAACGCTTTACTGGCGACCGCTAGCATCAATGATGCCATTGAGTATTTTGAAACCTTCAAAACCCTGCAAGCACAACAACAGGCCAAAAATGACACTTTCCGGCCGTTAAACATTGCCTGCGTATTCTCGCCGCCTGCTGAAGGTAACAAGGACGTACAACAGATTCAAGAAGATCTACCCCAAGAAAAAGCAGACAATCAGCAAGATCCAGAAGGCAAAAAAGTCGCCCTCATCCGTATTATCGCCGATTACAATGCTCACTTTGGCACTAATCACCGCATTGGTGAGTTTGACCTTTACTATCAAGACGTACAAAAACGCATCAAGGATCAGCAGTACCCCAATGCCGATCTACCTCACGCCCAGAAGATTGATATCACTATTGTGGTGGATATGCTGCTCACTGGTTTTGATTCCAAGTACCTGAATACCTTGTATGTGGATAAAAACCTCAAGTACCATGGCCTGATTCAGGCGTTTTCCCGTACCAACCGGGTACTGAACGATAGTAAACCCTACGGTAATATTCTGGATTTCCGCCAGCAGCAAACACTGGTAGAAGAAGCCATTGCCCTGTTCTCCGGCGAAAAAACCGACAACCCGCGGGAAATCTGGCTAGTAGACCCAGCCCCCAAAGTCATTGACAACTTACAAGCAGCCACCCAACAGCTGACCAACTTCATGCAATCCCAAGACTTAGAATCTAAGCCCGAAGAAGTAGCTAACCTCAAGGGCGATGCCGCCCGCAGCCAGTTCATCAACCTATTCAAAGAAGTGCAGCGCCTCAAAACTCAGCTAGATCAATACACGGATCTAAATGAAGAGCAAAAAATGCAAATTGATCAGATCGCACCGCCTGAGCAGTTACAAGGCTTCAGAAGCGCGTATCTGGAAACAGCCAAACGGCTTAAGGAACAGCAGAGCCGCGATCAGCCCTCGCCTGAAGTACAGGATCTGGATTTCGAGTTTGTGCTTTTTGCTTCAGCGCTAATTGATTATGACTACATCATGGCGCTGATTGCCCGCATGACTCAGCAACCACCGGATAAAATGACGATGAACCGCGAGCAGCTCATTGGCTTGATCCAATCCGATGCTAAGTTCATTGACGAACGGGAAGATATCGCCGACTACATTCGTGGCCTGCCCCTAGGGCGGGCACTGGATGAAAAGCAAATCCGCACTGGGTATGACCATTTCAAAGCGGAGAAAAAAACCCGCGAACTCAACGCTATTGCTGGCAAGCACGATCTAGCCTCTGAAGCGCTGCAAGCTTTTGTAAATGAGATCCTACGTCGCTATATTTTCGACGGTGAGGCGCTCAGGGAACTAATGACCCCGCTAAATCTCGGCTGGAAAGCGCGCGCGCAAAAAGAACTGGCGCTGATGGAAGATCTAATGCCATTGCTGCGCAAATTGGCTCAAGGGCGGGAGATCTCAGGCTTGAGCGCCTATGAGCCATAAAGACACGAACGCCATGGATGAGCAGAACCACAAAAAGCGGGCGCTGGTGCCACGGCTAAGGTTTCCAGAATTTCGGGAGGTGGGAGAGTGGGAAATAAAACCGTTGGATAGTGTTTGCACAGTAAACCCTTCAAGTTCAGTACTTCCTGAAACATTTGTATATATAGATTTAGAATCAGTAGAAGCTGGAGAGCTGAAAATAAGAAAAATAATAAAGCGAGAAGAGGCACCTAGCAGAGCGCAGCGACTCTTGAAAATAGGGGATGTTATTTATCAGATTGTTCGTCCTTATCAGAAAAATAATTTTTTCTTTTCCTTCGATGAAAATGACTATGTTGCCTCAACTGGCTATGCACAATTAAGAGCTTTTGAATCTGAGCGGTTCTTATATCAGCTGATCCATACAAACGATTTCGTCGGTCGAGTTCTAGAAAAATGCACTGGCTCGAATTATCCGGCTATTAGTTCTTCAGATTTAGCTAAAATCGATGTTGCCGTTCCGAAATTGAAAGAACAACAACGCATTGCCGCCTGCCTGTCCTCTCTCGACGAACTGATCACGGCAGAAACCCAAAAACTAAAGGTTCTCAAAGCCCACAAAAAAGGCTTAATGCAACAACTGTTCCCTCGTGAAGGGGAAACTGTGCCCCGCCTACGCTTTCCAGAATTTCAGGAGGCGGGGGAGTGGGAATTGAATAATCTTGGTGATCTTTCTACCGTTGTACGCGGTGGTTCCCCACGCCCAATCAGCAGCTTTCTTACCATAGAGGCTAATGGGTTAAATTGGCTAAAGATTGGCGATGTAGATAAAGAGGAAAAATATGTCATCAGAACAGAAGAGAGAGTTCGACCCGAAGCGCTAAGCAAGACGAGAGAGGTGAACCTTGGCGATTTAATACTCTCGAATTCAATGAGTTTTGGGCGACCTTATTTAATGAAAATTAAGTCATGTATTCACGATGGATGGATTGCCATTACAGAGTTACATGAATCTGTAAGCAAAGAGTATCTTTATTATTTAATTTTCTCTCCATCAAGTCAGTCCTATTTCTTAAATAATGCTGCGGGTAGCGGGGTACTTAATCTTAATGCAGAAATAATTAGGGCTTTGTTTATTGCCTACCCTTCGTTACCAGAACAACAACGCATTGCCGCCTGCCTCTCTTCTCTGGATGATCTCATCACCGCCCAACGCCAAAAAATCGACACCCTTAAACGCCATAAAAAAGGCTTGATGCAGCAGTTGTTTCCCGTCATGGATGAGATGAGCACGTGAGTGTGAGTAAACGAATTATCATCATCGCTAGGCCAAATGGTGCTGGGAAAATCACCTTAAAAGTACAATTACTTATCAATTGAATAAATATGAGGTATGACATGAACGGAATTACGGTAACTGAGGCTCGTAGCAATCTATATCGGTTGATTGATGAAGCCGCTGAGTCTCATCAGCCCATCGTGATTATGGGCAAGCGAAACAAGGCTGTTTTGGTATCTGAAGAAGATTGGGCTGCCATCCAAGAAACTTTGTTCCTGCTTTCTGTGCCGGGTATGGGAGAGTCGATTCGTGAGGGTATGGCTACCCCAATTGATGAATGCGATGAGGATCTCGGTTGGTGATATGGCGGCTAGTTTATAGTAAGCAGGCTCAGAAAGATGCAAAAAAGCTGATTGCAAGGGGCTTGCGCGCAAAGGCTCAGGAGCTGCTAGCATTAATCTTAGAAGATCCCTATAAAAAACCGCCTTCGTTTGAGAAACTGGTTGGCGACTTGGCGGGCATCTGTTCCCGTCGAATTAATATTCAGCACCGCTTGGTTTATCAGGTGTTGGAAGATGGGCCTGTAGTCAAAATTCTACGGCTGTGGAGTCACTACGAATGAGAATAAGAGAGAAATATTGTGACCGAATCTGAAAAACAAAAACTAGGTAAAACCTTGTGGGCGATAGCTGATCAGCTACGCGGAGCGATGAACGCGGATGATTTCCGTGATTATATGCTGGCGTTTTTGTTTTTGCGCTATTTGTCGGATAACTACGAGGCGGCGGCAAAAAGGGAATTAGGGTCGGATTATCCCGAGCTGGATGCAGGGGATCGCCGCGCGCCGCTGGCGGTGTGGTCTGCACAGAACCCAGATGATATGGCTGAGTTTGAGCAACAAATGCGCCGTAAGGTACATTATGTGATTCGGGCGGAATATCTATGGAGCAGTATTACTGAGCTAGCGCGTTCGCAGAATGGCGAATTACTTGATACGCTGCAAAAAGGCTTGAGTTATATTGAAAATGAGTCTTTTGCTAGCGCGTTTCGTGGCCTGTTTTCTGAGATTAATTTAAATTCCGAAAAGCTAGGCAAGACTTATGCCGAGCGTAATGCGCAGCTGTGTAAGATCATCAGTGAGATTGCCAAGGGGTTGGCCGATTTTTCCACCGATAGCGATACCTTGGGGGATGCTTACGAGTATCTGATTGGCCAATTTGCGGCAGGTAGTGGCAAAAAAGCAGGCGAATTTTACACGCCACAACCTATTTCCAGTATTTTATCGGCGATTGTCACGCTGGATAGCCAAGCGCCAGAAACTGGCCAGCGCAAGCATCTAGACAGTGTACTAGATTTTGCCTGCGGCTCGGGTTCGTTGCTGTTAAATGTACGTCATCGCATGGGATCGCGCGGTATCGGCAAGATCATCGGGCAAGAGAAGAATATCACTACCTATAACTTGGCGCGCATGAATATGTTGCTGCATGGAGTAATGGATTCGGAGTTTGAGATCTTCCATGGCGATACATTAGTTAATGAGTGGGCGTGGCTGAAGGAAAGTAACCCAACCAAAATACCAAAATTCGATGCCGTGGTGGCTAATCCACCATTTAGCTATCGCTGGGAACCCACTGAAGTATTGGGTGAGGATGCCCGTTTTAAAAACTACGGCTTAGCGCCTAAATCTGCCGCCGATTTTGCTTTTTTATTGCATGGGTTTTATTTTTTAAAGCCCGATGGCGTGATGGCTATTATCTTGCCCCACGGGGTGCTGTTCCGTGGCGGTGCTGAGGCGCGCATCCGTACCAAGCTACTTAACGATGGCTATATTGACACTGTGATTGGCCTGCCGGCTAACTTGTTTTTTTCTACAGGCATTCCCGTGTGTATTTTGGTGTTGAAAAAATGCAAGAAGCCAGATGATGTGCTGTTTATCAATGCGGCTGAACACTTTGAGAAGGGCAAACGGCAAAATCAGTTGTTGCCTGAGCACATTGACAAGATTATTGATACCTATCAATATCGCAAGGAAGAAGCGCGCTACTCACGGCGGGTGGCTATGGAGGACATTGAGAAGAACGATTTCAACCTAAATATCTCGCGCTATGTGAGCACTGCGGAAACTGAGGTGGAAATTGATGTTGAGGACGAATATGGGAAGCTGGTCTTGTTGGATAAGAAAATTAAGATGGCTACCGAGCAGCACAACGTATTCCTTAAGGCGCTGGGGTTGCCCCTATTACCGTAATAGTTAACAAATACTAGGGAGTAATAATTACGGATATTTTTCTGGTTTTAATTTTTACTGTATAATTAATTTTCTTTAATTTGTTTCCTATCTTTTACGGCTATGTAGCTCAGCTGGTTAGAGCGCGGCACTCATAATGCTGAGGTCGGTGGTTCGAGTCCACCCATAGCCACCAGATATCCATCCATACGAGCCAGAAACCCTAGTAAGAATGATAGGGGAGCTGGCTTTTTTAGTGCCCGTTAGTATTTAAGGAAAACCCTTAGCTAATGCTCGTGTAAAACGAGAGGTTGCCCGTTAACTACTTACCAATGAAGTTGATCCATCAATACGGCGTAAAGCAGAAAAAGCTGTCCGCATGCGGGTTGTCGATAGCTTTAAGTGGTAGCCCGTGAATGGCTAGCTAAATAATCATGGATAGTGAGTTACCAAACTAGTAGGCCGACTACAGACGTATTTCCTTACCTTGGGATCTATTCTATTGCTGAGTTAGAAGTGCCAACGTTTTTAAGTATACGCTATGTATTTCTAGGGGTGCTATCTCTTCAGCAGAGCAGGATGAGGGCGGAGTTAGCTGAAGAGATTCTCTGCTAGCTTTGAGCAAACAGGTTGGAGTACAGATAGAACAAGTACTAAATGAGGGGTTTGTTAGAGATGCGTATTCATTGAAATACCTAGCCGAGACTGCTAATAATGCAATAAAAAGCAACAGGCAAACCGCAGGCTTTCCAGAGAATGTAATTAAAGATCTAGCCCTACTATTAGGTGATCCTTATTGTAAATTGTAAGCCGGTCTACCTAAATTATTATGGATTACCAAACATCAACTGTTGATTGTTATCAATGTCTCCTAAATAATTATTACCACCTTCTAGATCATTATCATAGGGTTGTTGCTGCATCATTTGCTGTTGCTGCATCATCTGGTTATTTTGTAGATTATTTGGTGAGTATTGATTGCCATAAGGAGAATTATAATTATTGTAACCTCCAAAGTTATTAGGCACATTATCATTCCATGGATTGTATCCATTGTCTCCCCATGCTTGCTGAGCATTGACTATGGGGGCAGCTAAAATTAGGGTGATGAAGGCTAAGGTTTTTGCGTGACTCATTTTTAAATCTCTCTTGTATTTGTAAACTTTACTAGCTTCTAGTAATAAGTGATTGACCTTTCCATTCAATAATACTTGAAGCGCATATACTTTATAGCTCAATTTTTGGGTAAAAGCTTTATATTTTTATTTATCTTCGTATAAGCCATTAAATTAAAAATGAAAATTCTTAGCTAAGCTTATATCCTTTAACAGGTTTACATATCTGCTTAAAAACAGTAGCTTAGAACAGATAGATTAAAACTAGGAATAAGTATTTGATAAGATCTTTATTCTAATTAATAAGTAGGCTAGGCTTAGCAATAGGAGGGATCTGTTTTTAGCAAGGTTTACTCAAAAAAAATTTTTATTGCTAATAATAGCTGGAGGGCGCTTCATTGGTGGCCAGGGACAGAATCGAACTGTCGACACAGGGATTTTCAGTCCCTTGCTCTACCGACTGAGCTACCTGGCCGGATAGATAAGCTATATTAATACAATTAAGCCGCTATTAAAACCATTAAGACATTATAAGTCAAGGAGACATTGCAAATTAGATTGCGTATACTGAAATAATTGATTAATAGCTATTAGTAAATGATGATTCGTTTGCCTTTTTTTCTTTTCTTGGTGTTTCCGCTCATTGAAATCTACCTACTGATTCTTGTAGGTAGCATTATTGGTGCAGGCTTGACTCTATTTTTATGCATTTCTACGGCGGTAATAGGGGGTATTTTGGTACGCCAGCAAGGATTTTCTACTCTTAGCAGCCTTCAGGCAGCGATGGCTCGTGGTGAAGTCCCTGCGCTAGAGATGTTAGAGGGTGTGATATTGTTTGTTTGCGGTATATTACTGATGATCCCGGGGTTTCTTACTGATATTTTGGCTTTTTTAGTATTAATCCCTAGCCTACGTCGTCTTTTAGCCCTATGGGTGATAGAACATGGCCTATTGAGTAACCAGCTTAGGGGGGCAATATATTATCGTCATGAGGTAAATAGCTCGGATTACCAGCAGCAGCAATCTCGTATTATTGAGAGTCAAGCTAAACGGGAAGACGAGTAGTCGTTTATCTTTGATCTAAATCTCTTAATTTCCTGTTTATTTTTTTTACACTTTAAGATCTTCTAGATTGCTAGTTGACTTGTATATTTATACTGTTATTATTAGCACTCGTTACGTTGGAGTGCTGATTATTTTTAATATTATCCTTGAAAACTGAAAATATTAGCCCCATAACAAATATGATTGTTTTTTAATTTAAGTATTTAAATCTCAAAATAACGAGGAGAGAAGTTGATGAAGATTCGCCCACTTCATGATCGGGTTATCGTTCGTCGTATGGGAGAGGAGAAAACCTCTGCTGGCGGCATCGTGATTCCAGATACAGCAGCTGAAAAACCTATCCGGGGTGAAGTTGTTGCAGTTGGTAATGGAAAGATCCTAGAGAACGGACAAGTTCGCGCCCTTGATCTTAAGGCTGGGGATAAAGTGCTCTTTGGCAAATATTCCGGCACTGAGGTTAAGGTTGATGGCGAGGAATTACTGGTGATGCGTGAAGATGACATCATGGCAGTATTTCAGGGTTAAAACACCGATCATAGTATAGTTTTAAATAAAATTAATTCATCAATAGAGGATTGGAGTAAATATGGCAGCTAAAGAGGTAAGGTTTAGCGAAGATGCACGCCATCGCATGATCCGTGGCGTAAATATTTTGGCTGATGCGGTAAAAGTGACCTTAGGTCCTAAGGGACGTAATGTAGTATTGGAAAAGAGCTTTGGGGCACCCACTATTACTAAGGACGGTGTCAGCGTCGCTAAAGAGATTGAGCTGAAGGATAGGTTTGAAAACATGGGTGCCCAAATGGTCAAGGAAGTCGCTTCTCAGACTTCCGATGTTGCTGGTGATGGTACCACAACCGCAACTGTTTTGGCTCAAAGTATGCTGCGAGAGGGTATGAAAGCAGTAGCAGCGGGTATGAACCCCATGGATCTTAAGCGGGGAATTGATAAGGCAGTAAATACCGCTGTTGAAGAGCTGAAGAAGCTTTCTAAACCTTGTGAAGATAATAAAGCGATTGCTCAGGTAGGCACTATCTCTGCTAACTCAGATGAAACGGTCGGTAAAATCATTGCCCAAGCGATGCAAAAAGTGGGCAAGGAAGGCGTGATTACCGTAGAGGAAGGATCGGGTCTAGAAAATGATCTAGAAGTGGTTGAGGGTATGCAGTTTGATCGGGGCTATCTCTCCCCTTATTTTGTCAATAACCAGCAATCCATGATTGCTGAGCTGGACGATCCCTATATCTTAGTTCACGATAAAAAAATCTCTAATATCCGTGAGCTATTGCCGGTATTGGAAAATGTTGCTAAGGCAAGTAGACCTCTATTGATCATTGCTGAGGATGTAGAAGGCGAAGCACTGGCTACACTAGTGGTTAATACCATCCGGGGTATTGTTAAAGTTTGTGCGGTTAAAGCCCCTGGTTTTGGGGATCGACGTAAAGCCATGCTGGAAGATATTGCCGTGCTTACCGGTGGTACTGTTATCTCTGAGGAAGTAGGTCTTTCCCTAGATAAGGTTTCATTAGACGATTTAGGGCGGGCTAAGAAGATTAGTGCTAGCAAGGAAAATACCACTATTGTGGATGGTGCTGGTAGCGCTGCAAATATCAAGGCTCGGGTAGAGCAGATTCGGGTGCAGATAGAAGAAGCGACCTCTGATTATGATAAGGAAAAGCTCCAAGAGCGAGTAGCTAAGCTAGCAGGCGGTGTGGCTGTCATTAAAGTGGGCGCTGCCACTGAAATGGAGATGAAGGAGAAAAAGGCTCGCGTCGAAGATGCCCTACATGCAACCCGTGCAGCAGTAGAGGAAGGCGTTGTTCCTGGTGGTGGTGTGGCTTTAATTCGAGCTTTGAAAGGTATTAAAAACCTTAAAGGTGCTAACCATGATCAGGATATGGGCATTAGTCTTGCTTGCCGGGCTATGGAAGAACCGCTGCGCCAGATCGTGAACAATGCTGGAGCGGAGGCTTCTGTTATTGTAAATCAAGTTAAGGAAGGGGAAGGTAACTTTGGTTACAATGCGGCCACAGGAGAATTTGGTGATATGATTCAAATGGGAATTTTGGATCCCACTAAGGTGGCTAGAACGGCCCTACAGCATGCCGCTAGTGTAGCCGGTTTAATGATTACGACTGAAGCTATGGTCGCTGAAGCCCCTAAGGATGAGGAGCCAGGACATGGTGGCGGTCATGGTGGTATGGGTGGTATGGGTGGTATGGGCGATATGGGGATGATGTAACCTCTGAGCTTAAGCTATTAATTAGAGGCCCCGTTTATCGGGGCCTTTCTGTTTTTAAAGGTTACTAGGTGTTTAATAATTGCTAGCAGCCTATGCTGCTCCTTCATGTGGGCGGTGAGGCTTGAGCTTATTAACTCAAGCGTAAGGATAGTAATGAGGCGCTTCCCTAATAAGGATGGAGCTATATTGACAGTTTATTCAAGCCAATACCGCTTTGGGAAATGGCTTAATTCAGATATTGGATCTAAGCTGAAACAGCTTTCTATCTTGAAAATCATAAACTAATATAAGATTTGTTAACTCATCTTTTCATATCTAAAGGAAATTTTATGGATCAAGTACTTAACCTTGTTAGCCGTCTTTTGTTAGCACCAGTTTTTATTATGGCTGGAATCTCTAAATTAGGTGTTGGATATGCGGGTACTCAGGCTTATATGGCATCAGTAGGTATCCCAGGAACGTTGCTACCTCTCGTGATTTTTCTTGAGCTTGGTGGAGGATTAGCGTTAATAGCGGGTTTTTTTACTCGGTGGGTAGCCTTAGTACTGGCTGTTTTTTCCCTATTAGCTGCTATGCTTTTTCATGCTAATTTTACTGATCAAATTCAAAGTATCATGTTTATGAAGAATTTGGCTATAGCTGGGGGGCTATTACTACTAGCAGCTTATGGTGGTGGCAACCTAAGTATAGATGCTAAAAGAAAATCAATAAGAATTAAACGCTAAAATTAGCTAAATACTATTGGAATATTGAAGTAAGCCTCTGCGGGTAGATTAAGGGCTAAGGGCAAATAAAAACCTTAACCTACCCGTGGAATATAGATAGATATTATCTGAAACGGCGACAGGGGCGACCACTGTTGGCTTTGAATTCCTCTGTGCTGATATAGCCATCGTGGTTAGTGTCTAGGCACTCAAAGTGACTAAATTCTTCCTCGCTAATATAACCATCGTGGTTAGCATCTAGCTCGTCAAACTCTACATCTGCTGCCTCCTCAAATTCTCTTTTGCTGATCTGGTCATCTTTATTCCTATCTATCTCTTTATATTCCTCCCCTAATTTTCCCCAATAGTTAGGGTGTACAGGAAAGGGCATAGCTCCAGTGCCAAAAGCAGGAGCTAAAACTAGTGATAGAAATCCTCCTAGGAGGAAAGCCCGTAGGGCTTTAAATCGATTCGTGGCTTGTATATACATTATCTCTTTACTAGCTATTATTGGAAAACTGTAAGTAAACACACCTAAATGATAAAAGCATTTATCATCAAGAGCAAGAGAATGGAATTTGGTGCTGTGGAAATTAGGCCAAGAACGAGCCTGACAAATACACTTAAAGAAAAACCCTGCCTAACCCCAAACTAGACAACTTAGACAGGGCATACATTAAAACTTCCTTACTAACTATATAAGTTTTTTTATTATAATGCCTGCTTATTATGATTAATGCCTTCTACAAGCTGTGATTTCCGTGCCGTGAATAATTCCCTGCATGCTCCTTTTTCCATGTCTTAGCAGAAGCTACAAATTCTTGTATGCTCACATGAGTGTCTTTATTAGTATCCATGCTTGCAAATCTACTATCTGCCGCTTGCTCAAACTCTTGCTTGCTGATTTTTCCATCCCCATTTTTATCCATTTCTTGAAACCAGCTTTTATCGTGCATTTCTTGCTTTTTGGTTATATTTGTTTTTTGTAGGGAAGATTGGTTTTCAGCGAAAACAGGCGCTGAAGCTAGCGATAAAGCCCCACTGAAAAGTATTGAACAACCCATCATTTTAATAATTTTCATAAATTCTCCTTTCTCTATTCATAATTTTAAACTAGCTTAATTAATTACTAGCTAATTCCGTGCCATTTATTTAAAAATATCAATAAGTGACTGATATTAAGAGTATATTCAGAAAAGTATGATAGGCTAAAAATAGCTTAGATTATAAAAATTGCTTGTTTTAAGCCACTCTATAGGGGTGATTTCAACTAATGGTTTTATCTGATCAATACAGTTTTAGGAATAAATACCGGGTGAACGTAGAGTAGGCTTAATTAATATTGTCCTTGAAATTGACTTCCTTCCTTTTTAGAGTGCCTTTTATTTTGTCTTCTTTGATGTTTTTTACCATTGGCTTCAAATTCTTCTTTGCTGACATAACCGTCTTTATTAGTGTCTAAGCGCTTAAATTTATTGCCTCCTTTGCTTCTAAGTTCTTGCTTACTGATTCTTCCATCCCTATTTTTGTCCATTTTTTTAAATCTTTCATCACTACGCATTTCTTTATCTTTGTTTATCCCCATTTTTAGAGCTGGGTAAGTGTTTTGAGAAGAAGATAAATTTGCACCCGAAGCAGTTATCGAAACTAGGGATAAGACTCCCCCAAGTAAGATTAAATAGCTGATAGTTTTCATAGTAATTTTCTCTCTTAGTTATAAAATGATAAAGATACCTACCCTTGTTACCTAACCTAGAAATTGATTAATAAATTGTTATTTCAGATTCCACTCTAAGGTGAAATCTGCATTGTTATCTTGCTTTAAGATTTTAACTAGATACGGCATGATTAAACCCAATGCTTCAGGTAGCTTCCAAGAAGGATTTAGAATAAAAATACCGCTACCATATAGCCCAAAACCACTGGCTTCAGGTGATTTTACCGTGAGGGTTACATGTAGCCAGCTTGAGTTTGGTAGCTGCTTAAGTTTGCTAGGAAATCTATAGGATTCTCGATTTTGTAATTGTGGATACCAAATAACATAGACCCCAGTTTTAAAGCGCTTTAATCCTTCTTGTAGTGCTGTTAATACCCGTTGATAATCACGTTTATCCTCATAAGAGGGATCAATTAACACTAATCCGCGTTTGGAGGTAGGAGGTAGCAAGGATCGTAAGCTGTTAAAACCATCGCTAGCTTGCGCAATTACCCGAGGGCTAGCAGAATAAAAATACTGTTCTAGTTGTTTCCCCTCAGTGGAGTGCAGTTCAAATACCCGCAGTCGATCTTGTTCTCGAAGTATTTGTGTCGCGATCTGAGAGGAACCTGGGTAGCAATATAAGCGATTATTTGAATTGTGTATTCGTACCTGATCTAGATAGTCTATTAGGAGAGCGTTGGCTATATTTGTATCGGTCCATAACCGGCTAATGCCATTTTCATATTCTTTATTTTTAATAGCGTACCCCTCATCTAGTCTATAAAGCGCTGCCCCCGCATGGGTATCGATATACCAAAGGGGTTTGTCCTTTTGAGAGAGGTAGCGTAGCAAATGTATTAGGATAATATGTTTAAGAACATCGGCATGATTGCCGGCGTGAAAGGCATGGCGATAACTGAACATTTAGAGTGTTATACCGATTTCATTTTCTTTTCGACCAGTTGGTAAACTAGGTTATCCCATAGAGCGCCTAATTTTTGGCTTTGCTTTAATTCCTCCCATAGCTTACGCCAATCTTGGTGAGCTGGATTAAAAATGGTGTAAATAGCAAACATCCTCTTTAAAATGGCGTTATTTTTTTTCCAAATAACCCATTTTCTCCCTAGCCAGCCGATAGTTAGAGCTATCCAAAGCAACGGCCCCGCAGGCGAGACGGGGGAAACGGCAGCAAATATGGTAAACCAAGCAGCAATTTTTAATATGAATAAACCGGTTCTCCATAATTCAGCTAGCACTCTAAAGGTAGTTTTGCCTGATTTTTTAGATTGATAACGACTTAAAGGCATGGTGCGGCCACGAATAGTATCCAGCATGGTCAGGTAGTCTTTATAAATTAAGATGTCAATGATTAGCCAGTCTAATATGGAGCAATGAAGCCATGGGGTTTGCAAATAACGCTCAACAGCATGTTCTAAATCTTGAGTAAAACTTAGATAGCGCCAATCAGCTTCTCTTTCATCTAAAGATCGATGATTCCAAGCAGATAGCGCTTCTTTAGAATACGTGGCATCTTCTTGTTGAGTCGCCCAGTGTATGGAGAGAAAAATATCTTCAATGATTGTTTGAGCCTCAGCGATTAGTATTTTTATTGCTGCAGGTTCTAGGTTTTGTCGATGAGCTTCATCTATAGCCTGATCGGCAGCATATTTGAGGAAATCTGCTTTAGTGACCATTATTTTCTTAGCCTTTCTAAATAGAGGATAGATCTTAGATCCTATTTAATCGTTTGAGGATTTTAAGGCATCTTCCCTAGGTAAAGTAGCTTTTAGCTAAGTTATTTTAATTGGATCTACCCATCTGCTCTAAAGCTGCTAGGTCGTTATCAGTTTCATAGTATTTATTAAACGATAATTAATTGCATTTATTAAAATAAATAATTATCATTTAGTTTAATAATAAAATAAGATTTAGTATTAAATAAATATGGATATGGGCTTAAGGAAAGTAGTAGATTTTTCAATGACCTTTAGCTCAAGGTCTTTTGCGGTTGCAGCTTGCGCCATGTTTATAGTGCCACTTTGGGGAGGGGCCGCCCTCGCTGTAGAGGCGCCAGCAAAATCTTCCAGAAAATCAAGTGCTGAAGCGACAGATCTGCCTACTATTCAAGTAAGTGGTAACAGCCATCGCCCTGCTAGAGTACAAGGTGAGCTTGAGCTTGATCGTCCTGGTACTGCCTCGATCATCGATCGGGAGCAAATGGATCATCAGTTGGTCAATAATGTTAGGGAGCTAGTTCGCTACGAGCCAGGGGTGTCGGCAATTGGTACTACCGGTCGATTTGGCTTAGATAGTTTTAATGTTCGAGGTTTATCGGGTAACCGTACTTATATGGAAATTGATGGAGTGCCCATGATCAATTCATTTGGGGCAGATGTGGCTGGAGGTAGCTTTCGTTCTGGTCGAAATTTTATTGATCTTGAAACTATGAAGAATGTTGAAATTATTCGAGGGCCCATCTCTGCTTTATATCGATCGGATGCTTTAGCGGGGTCTGTGATCCTGAATACTAAAGATCCAGCTGATTATCTAGATTCCGGTAAATCTATTTATACCTTTCTGAAAGAGCAGTACCAAAGCGTAGATGGTAGTTACAATAGTACCGGCACGTTTGCTGTGGGTAATGAACATAATGGCTTTATGCTTAATCTTAATTACCGTTTCGGCCACCAAACCAGCAATATGGGCACTGTTGGCGGTATTGGTGCAGAGCGTACTAAGCCCGATCCTTTAGGCTATAATGTCGATGGTCTACTCAGTAAGTATGTGCATATTGCTGATAGCGGTCGTACAGATCGCATTACAGTGAATGTCTTCCGCCAGTTTACCCGTACGAATGGTTTATCCAATTTAATACCCGTTGCCCATACAGATTTTACGCCAAATTTCTACTATTCTCAGGATAGCAGCACTCAATTGCAGGCCAGTATCGGCCAGAATTTTCCCCACCTGAATTCTTTATTTGCGGATACTTTTACTTGGCGCTTGTATTGGCGACAGGCCAGTTCTTACACCAATACTCAAACTGATACTAATAAAGTATTTCGTTTCTACGACAATATGCCGCTTGCAGAATGGATAGCAGGGGGTAAATGGATTGGGGTTAAGCATTTTGGGGGTGATGGCTCAGTACAGCAGACCATGACTTACGGTGCTGAGGGATCAGGAGCTAATGATCGATCTCTTGTCAATGGTTATGGTAGGGATAAGATTACTGGTGCAACTGGCATGAGTCCACCTTTTACGCCCACCCCTTATCCACTGCACCTGATCCCAGAAAGTAATACTCATCGCTATGCCGTATTTTGGGAAGATAAAATTGATTTACTGGGGGGACGATTAACCCTCACGCCTGCAGTACGGGCCCAGCGCTATGAGTATTTGCCAGAGAAAGATGCTTTATATCTGCGTTATAATAACGGTTTTGTACAGCGAGATTTTATAGATAATAATATTTCACCTAAGTTTGGCCTGCTGTGGCACTTTACCGATGAATTGAGTTTTTATGGTAATTACGCTCAGGGGTTTCGGCCACCGCTTTATAGTGAGCTTTCTGGTTCTTGGAATGAGCAACCCGTTCCGGGCTTGAATATTGCTTCTCTACCTAATGAGAATCTAAAGTCTGAAACCAGCGACAACGCTGAGATAGGCTTCCGTGGGCAAGGAGAAGCGGGCTGGTTTAATGTTGCTGCCTATTATAATACTTACCACAATTTTATTTGGTCAGGCTTTGCATTAGCGCCTGATCAGGTACCTTCATGGGCATATCAGATTGCACAAGGGGCGGCTACCAATGTGTTTTTCCAATCTGTCAACGCTCCACATGCCAATATCGAAGGGATAGAGATCAGCGGCCAATTACAGCTGGATGCTTTCAGTAAGGCTTTGCAGGGCTGGTCGTTTCGTGGTGCCGGTGCGATATCAAGAGGATATCTGATGGAACCGGGTAATAATTTTTATTCTCCTCTTAACACTATTGATCCAGCCAAGATGTCGCTTGGCTTAGCTTATGATAAGAGAACTTGGGGTGCCCAATTAATAGGCACCTTAGTACGCCGTCACCCTAAGTTGAGTGTGCCTGCTTTCATTCCCGATGGGTATGGTTTATTAGATTTTTTTGCTCATTATCAGCCTATTGAAAACGTTACCTTATATTTTGGGGTTAATAATATGACCGACCGTAAATATTGGGATTGGGGTAACTTAAATGGCGGTGTGCTGGGCAATTTAGTTGCTGGTAATGGTCTTAACGATGCGGGCACTGGGGGTCTCCCAGCTGATCGCCTCAGTATGCCAGGGCGTAACTTTAGTGCAGCGATACATATTAATTTTTAATTGGAGGATGCAATGACGTAAAAATAACTGTTACGCCAATGACAAACTTGATGCTGCTAGTGCTACCTGATGGGCAGTAGCAGAATTATTTAGTGATATCTAGGAGCAGAATATAATGAATTATCGTTATTTATTAAGATGGGGGTTTATAATTATATTTGGGAATGGGGTAAATATTGCTTTGGCAGATCCTTTGCCTAAGGGGATAGAGAATGTGGAGAATTTGTCAGGATGTTTCGATGTTACTTATCGTTTTGCAGAAGATGGGGTGCATGATCTTTTTTCTAAAAAACATCAAGAAGGGATTGTTGATAAACCTAGCAGAGAATGGATAAGTTTCAAGCATGGAGAGGAAGATACTTTTATCCTACAGCATGTGACCTTTAATGATAAGCAAGAGCCTAATACTCATTTTCATGAAGAGTGGCAGTATAATCCTGATAAAGAGACTTGGACGCAAAAAGTATGGAGTACGGCCTATGGTAATAAAGACCGCAAGTTGCGCTATCAATGCAGCGCTCCTTGGGAGATGAATCAATGGCAGTGTCATGCCGGTCAGGCCGAGAAACCATTTCGGGATAATGGGGCTCCTTTTGGTTTTAATCGAACTGACTATGATCATTTAGATCGAAATAATACCATCTTGGTTACCCCCAATGGCTGGATTCAAAGTGAACATAATGCTAAAAGATCATCTTCTCATCAGATTGTCTCTCGCGAGCTTGGCTGGATTACCTATCAACGGCTAGAAAACGAGGCCTGTAAAACCGCAATTAAACCTTTCCCAAGAGAAGTGAGTAAGCAGTAGCTATTTAAATATTAATAATTAAAAGCGTTATTAGCTTAAACTATTGATTCTCTAGATAAAGGGTAGCTGATCGTATTTCAGCTGCCCTTTGTATCTTAAGAAAAAAATAAATAAATTTCTTATAATAAGGTGACTACTAATGATCGATTTTTAATTTAGTTGAGTGCCCACATGATTAATTACCCAAATATTGACCCGGTTGCACTTTCCCTAGGCCCAATTAAAATTCACTGGTATGGCGTAATGTATCTCATTGGCTTTATTGGGGGCTGGTGGCTGGGACGGATTCGAGCTCAGCGTCCATTGTCAGGCTGGAAACCAGAACAAATTGATGATCTTCTATTTTATTGCGCCTTGGGAGTGGTATTAGGGGGCCGGTTAGGTTATGTGTTTTTTTATGGTTTTGATTATCTCATCACTAATCCTGGTAGTATTTTTAAAGTTTGGCAAGGAGGAATGTCCTTTCATGGAGGATTACTAGGCGTATTAATAGCAATGGGAATCTATGCCCGTAAAACGGGTAGAAGTTTTTTTCAAGTCACTGATTTTATTGCCCCACTTATCCCTGTTGGATTAGGGGCAGGTCGAATGGGTAATTTTATCAATGGTGAACTGTGGGGTAAGGCAACGGATCTACCTTGGGGAATGATATTTCATGACCCTAGAGCGGGTGATATTCCTCGACATCCTTCACAGCTCTATGAGTTTGCTTTAGAAGGAGTGGTTTTTTTCCTTATTTTATGGTTTTTTTCTAATCGAAATCGACCCCCTATGGCGGTATCAGGTTTATTTCTTATCTGTTATGGCTTGTTTCGTTTTGCTATAGAGTTTGTACGTGTACCTGATCCTCAACTGGGCTATCTTACTTTAGGCTGGGTTACTATGGGTCAAATCTTAAGCTTACCTATGATTATAGCGGGTATAGGTTTTTTAGGGTGGGCTTATTGGAAACGTTAATAGGAAGCTATAAAGGGGTTATCTGAGTAACCAGTGAGTAGATAAACAATGAAACAGTATCTTGATTTGATGCAAAAGATACTTGATATTGGAACTGAGCGGGAAGATCGAACTGGTACTGGAACAGTATCCATTTTTGGCTACCAGATGCGATTTGATTTACAGCAAGGGTTCCCTTTAATCACGACTAAAAAACTTCATATCCGTTCTATTTTTGTGGAATTGTTATGGTTTTTAAGAGGCGATACTCATATCCAATATCTTCATGATCATGGGGTGACTATTTGGGATGAATGGGCTAATGAGCATGGGGATTTGGGTCCCATTTATGGTTATCAGTGGCGCTCTTGGCCATTACCCAATGGAAAGTCTCTAGATCAGATCTCAGAGGTGGTTAAACAAATACAATCTAATCCTAATAGTCGCCGCCATATCGTAGTGGCTTATAACCCTGCAGTGATCGATAAAATGGCGTTGCCGCCTTGCCATGTTTTATTTCAATTTTATGTGGCCAAAGGTAATTTATCCTGTCAGCTCTATCAGCGTAGTGCCGATGTTTTCTTGGGTGTTCCTTTTAATATTGCCTCCTATAGCCTTTTAACTCATCTAGTCGCTCAGCAATGTGATTTAGGCGTGGGGGAGTTTATTTGGACGGGAGGAGATGTTCATCTTTATCGAAATCACTTAGAGCTAGCACGGCTACAGCTGCTTAGAAAACCTCGCCCATTACCGCAGCTTCACATTAAACGTAAACCGTCTTCTCTATTTGATTATGCTTATGAAGACTTAGAAGTTATAGGATATACCCCTCATTCTGTAATTAAAGCAGCAGTTTCAGTGTAAACTGTAAATGTGATTATCTCGCTAATTGCTGCTGTAGATAAAAACCAGCTTATAGGTTGTAATAATCAGCTGCCTTGGCATCTACCCGCAGATCTGAAAAACTTTCGTCGTCTTACGATGGGAAAGCCTATTTTAATGGGGCGTTGTACTCATGAATCCATTGGGCGTGTTTTACCAGGACGAGATAATATTGTGATTACTCGCAATCCTCACTATCAGGCATCGGGATGTACAGTAGTACATACATTGGAAAGCGGGTTAGAGGTAGCTAAAGAAGCTGAAGAAATGATGATCATTGGGGGCGCTTCTCTTTATCGGCAAACACTGCCTAAAGCTCAGCGTATTTACTTGACTCAGGTGTATGAATCTTTTAATGGAGATGCTTGGTTTCCAGATCTCGATCCTTATGATGCTTGGATTGAAGTTTGGCAAGAATACCATAGCCCTGATGCTAACAACCTTTATCCCTATAGTTTTAGTCGTTTGGAGCGATCCTTAAATTTAAATAAATCCTAGTTCAGCAAAAGAGAGCGTTTCTTCATCTCCAATAATAACGTGATCTAAAACCCGAATATCCACTAGATCTAAAGCCTCTTTGAGTCGTTGAGTAATCGCTTTATCAGCTTGGCTAGGCTCTGCTACCCCGGAGGGGTGATTATGGGCTAAGATAACGGCGGCGGCATTATGAGCTAGAGCACGCTTAACTACCTCCCGGGGATGAACACTAGCACTGTTAATGGTGCCTTGAAATAATTCCTCAAAAGCAAGCACTCGGTGTCGATTGTCAAGAAAGAGACAAGAGAACACTTCAAAAGGGTAAGCGCGTAAGCGCGCCATTAAATATCGTCTAGTGGTGAGTGGATCGGTGAGTGCATCTCCTCGTTTAAGGGTGGCTTCTAAATGTCGGCGACCTATCTCCAAGCAGGCTTGTAGTTGTGTATATTTAGCTAATCCTAAGCCAGGAATACGGCAAAATTCACTTTGGCTAGCTTCTAATAAGGCACGTAACCCCCCGAAGGTTTCTAGAAGTTCCCGCGCTAAGTCAACAGCGGTTTTTCCAGTAACTCCAGTACGAAGAAAAATGGCTAAAAGCTCAGCATCAGATAATGCTCCTGGGCCTCTCTGAAGTAATTTTTCTCGAGGTCTTTCCAGTGTAGGCCAATCAGTAATTGCCACAAAAATTGAATCACTATACTTAATATGAATTTTTATATAAGCTTATACGAAAAGTGACTATGAATTTGTGTCCTAGTTCACTGTTTTTATATTAGATTATTTTTTTAATTGAACCTGTTAGGCACTGGAGTAGGTTGGAGTTTTAAGTTTTAGCACCTATGTTATTAAAGTTCTTATGAAACAGTAATAGAAGAAATTTGCTGCAATCGTGTTTATGGCCAATACACTTTATATTAAAACTCATGGTTGCCAGATGAATGAGTACGATTCTGCTAGGATGGCGGATGTTCTGCGGGAATCCCATGGGTTAAAGCTGGTTTCTGATCCTGAACAAGCAGAGGTTTTGTTACTCAATACCTGTTCTGTTCGAGAAAAAGCGCAAGAAAAAGTTTTTTCTCAGCTAGGTCAATGGCGGCTATGGAAACAAGCCCGTCCTGAGTTAGTGATAGGGGTAGGAGGCTGTGTTGCTAGCCAAGAAGGAGAAGCTATTCGTACTCGAGCGCCTTATGTAGACCTTATCTTCGGGCCACAAACTATACACCGGTTACCTGAGATGCTAGCGCAAGTAAGAGCAAATCAGCAACCAGTAGTCGATATTTCCTTTCCTGAAATTGAAAAATTTGACCGATTACCCGAACCTCGCGCTGAAGGCCCAACAGCCTTTGTCTCTATTATGGAAGGGTGCAGTAAATATTGCTCCTTTTGTGTAGTACCTTATACTCGTGGTGAGGAAATAAATCGACCCCTAGATGATGTTATTGCCGAAATCGTCGGGTTAGCAGAACAAGGTGTACGGGAAGTTACTCTTCTTGGCCAAAATGTCAATGCTTACCGAGGATCAATGAGCGATGGCAATCTTGCCGATCTTGCGCTATTGATTAATTATGTTGCGGCTATTGAAGGTATTGGTCGTATCCGTTTTACTACCTCTCATCCAGTAGAGTTTTCTGATAGCCTGATTCAGGCTTTCGCTGAAGTACCAGAGCTAGTTAGCCACCTGCATTTACCTGTACAGAGTGGATCGGATCGGATGCTGAGTCTGATGAAGCGAGGCCATACGGTATTAGAGTATAAAGCAAAACTTCGTAAATTATGTCAAGTACGGCCTAATATTAGTATTTCTAGTGATTTTATTGTAGGCTTACCTGGAGAGACTGAAGCTGATTTTCAGGCCACGCTAGATCTAGTTGATGAAATAGGATTTGATCATTCATTTAGCTTTATTTATAGCCCAAGACCGGGAACTCCAGCTGCAAGCCTTCTAGATCGAATACCCATAGAAGTAAAAAAAGAGCGATTAGCCATTTTACAGGATCGCCTTCGTGCTTTAGAAGCTTCTATCAGCCAAGGAATGGTAGGTACCATACAACAGGTATTGGTTGAGCGCCCATCAAAAAAAGATTCATCGGTATTAGCTGGGCGTACTAGCAATAATCGGGTAGTAAATTTTTCTGCTAGCCAGAATTTAATCGGTAGATTTGTCAATATTAGAATCACAGAGGCATTACCTAACTCTTTACGAGGTGTATTAGTTAATAATGAAACGCTGGTAATGGGTGGAAATTAAGCAAGATTTGCTGCGATTGGTATTGTCTTTTCCTATCTTCTACTTCCTTAGTATTTGAGTATTTATCCGTACTTTGCTTCCCACTCCGTAGTAGGGCAAGAGATTCATAATTTTGATTTAATATTTAAGCTAGTTACATTATTATTGATGTATCTTGAATAGACGATCTCCTTCTGATTATTCTGAAAGTAATGAATTTGCCTTAGAGCCTTTCGATAACCAACGGCTAGCCAATCTTTGTGGTCAATCGGATGAGCATTTGCGCCAAATAGAAAAAAATTTAGCTGTATCTATTAGCAATAGAGGAAATTGTTTCCGCATAATTGGGAGTCATCACTCAGTACAGACAGCTACTAAGGTAATAAGGTGTCTTTATGATGAAAATAATATAACTCTAGCGCATGTTCACCTTCTTTTACAGGCGGCGGATCGTTCAGAATATACCACCACTGTAGGGGATCAAAAAGAGGTTCTTATCCGGACGCGTAAGGGCATGATTAAAGGCCGTGGTCTGCGCCAAATTTGCTATTTACGTCATATTTTTACTCATGATATTAGTTTTGGTATTGGCCCAGCAGGTACAGGTAAAACCTATCTGGCTGTGGCTTGTGCTGTCGAGGCTTTAGAGAAAGATCGGGTACGGCGACTGCTTTTAATACGACCTGCGGTAGAGGCGGGTGAGCGTCTGGGGTTTTTACCAGGGGACTTAGTTCAAAAAATTGATCCTTATCTTCGGCCTCTCTATGATTCACTCTATGAAATGTTGGGTTTTGAGCGGGTTACTAAGCTTATGGAGCGCCACGTTATTGAGGTAGCGCCATTAGCTTATATGCGTGGCCGGACTTTAAATGAATCTTTTATTATTTTAGATGAAGCTCAAAATACCACTCCAGAGCAGATGAAAATGTTTCTTACTCGCTTAGGGTATGGATCAACTGCTGTGATAACAGGGGATATCACTCAGGTTGATTTACCGAAAGGTCAATATTCAGGTTTACGCCATGCTATTGAAGTGCTAAAGGATATCCAAGGGATTAGTTTTACCTTCTTTGAATCTTGCGATGTAGTGCGTCATCCACTAGTACAACGAGTAGTACAAGCTTATGAGCGCTTTGGTTCCGATGATAGGAGGAAATTATAAGCGTTGTGGTTCATATTCAGCATGCTATAGCTGGAGAAGAAATTCCTCTTAAGATAGATTTTCAGCGTTGGGTGAGGGCGGCACTTTCTAATTATTTAAAGAATGCTGAAGTTCTCATCCGTATTGTTGGCGAAGATGAAATGATAGCCCTTAATCAGCAGTACCGTTATAAAGAGGGCGCAACTAATATACTCTCTTTTCCATATGAGAATCTTATACCTTGTAAAATTTCATTTTTGGGCGATATAGTCATTTGTGCCCCTGTGGTGATGCGTGAAGCTTTAGAGCAAGGTAAGGATGAAAAAGCGCATTGGGCGCATCTGGTGATTCATGGAGTACTTCATTTACTGGGCTTTGATCATCAGCAGGAAACTGAGGCAGAGCACATGGAATCTTTAGAAATCGCTATTCTTAAGTCATTAGGTTACCCGCATCCTTATGAGAGTATATATGAGGATTTATGAACGAAGATCGACCTAGTAGCAGCTCAGTATCCCGTTCTTGGCGAGAACGCTTAGGGCAGGTATTGCTGGGTGAGCCCCGTGATCGAGAACAACTTGTTGAAATTTTACACAGCGCCTCGGAACGTTGCCTCCTTGATCCATGCGCGTTGAGTATCATAAAGGGCGCTTTAGTAGTGGGAGAGATGCAGGCAGGTGATATTATGGTGCCACGCTCACAAATGGTGGTTGTAGAGCAAGATATGTCTCTAGGGGAAGTGCTTAGTGTAGTCACAAAATCTGCTCATTCACGCCTTCCAGTGATTGGCGAAAGCCGTGATGACGTGGTTGGAATCTTGCTAGTCAAAGATATGCTATTTTATTGCCAGCAACGAGAATCGCTATCTTTTATTATTAGAGAGATCATGCGACCTGCCTCATTTATTCCTGAAAGTAAGCGTCTTAATACTTTACTGAAAGAATTCCGCGATAGCCATAATCATATGGCTATCGTAGTGGACGAATATGGAGGGACAGCGGGTTTGGTGACTATTAAAGATATTTTAGAACAGATTGTAGGTGAGATTGGAGATGAGCATGATATGGTTGAGGACACCTTAATTTCCCATTGTGAGGATGGGGATTACACAGTTAAAGCGCTTACTCCTATTGAGGATTTTAATGAGTATTTTAACACTGATTTTAGTGATGAAGAACTCGATACTATTGGGGGTTTAGTATTGAATGAGTTTGGGCGGGTACCTAGGAGAGGGGAGATGATTACTATCGGTAATTTTGAATTTAAAGTCCTGCAGGCAGATAGTCGGAGAATCCATTTATTAGGATTACATTTATTATCAAATGTCGATAAAGTGCAGAGCTTAATACCAGAGAAAAGCAGTTAATAGGGTAATGGATCGCTACGTTAATGAGAATTTGCTTTATTAAAGTAGGGGTATTTTACTTGGACGCGCAAAAGATATTGTTGTGAGCTGGGTAACTGAGCGAAACGCTCCTAACGGAAAGGAAGTGATGGTGCAAGGGAAGCCTTTTTCCTGCTATGCTGAAAAATTATGGAGCGGAGATATTTTAGCATTAATAGGGGGTCTTTTCGGTCCGTTTGCTTTTGCGCCTTATAATTTTTATATTCTTGCTATTATTAGTCCAGCCTTATTATTTGCTACTTGCCGTAACATATCCGCTCGGCGCGCTTTTTGGCGTGGCTGGCTGTTTGGATTAGGATGGTTTGGTTTTGGTATTTCTTGGATTTATATTGCTATTCATGACTGGGGGCGAGCCAGTGCGTTTTTAGCCCTATCATTGACTGGGCTACTTGCAGCAGTCTTAAGCTTATTTCCCGCTCTGCTGGCAGGAATAGTGACATTCTGGTTTGCTCACGAGAGTAAAGGTAAATACCTTTTAGGTTGGCCTGCACTTTGGGTGCTTTTGGAGCGGCTTCGAGGCTGGATTCTCACTGGTTTCCCATGGTTAAATCTTGGTTATAGCCAAATTGAAAGCCCTTTACATGGGCTGGCTCCAATTTTTGGAGTTTACGGTGTTTCTCTAGCCACAGTTTTTAGCTCAGGGCTGATATTAGTAGCTAGGTATTGGCCGGGGCGTATACGATTTATAGCTTTTGGCGGGTTAGGGGCTCTATGGGGGTTAGGGCTGTTTTGCTTCTATATTCCTTGGACGATAGCATTAAATAAAACACTGCAAGTAAGCTTAATTCAAGGAAATAATCCTCAGGCGGTAAAATGGCAAGCAGAGCAAGTAAAATCTACTTTGGAACAGTACTGGCAGTTAACTGCTCAGCATTGGGACAGCAATCTTATTGTCTGGCCAGAAGGTGCCGTATCAGCATTTTACCATCAAGTAGCGGATAGCTATCTAGCTTTTCTTGCTGATGAAGCCCGGAGTCATAAAACAGAGCTGTTGGTTGGCTTACCTGTTTTTGATGGAGAAACAGAAAAATATTATAATGCTGTTTTAAGCTTGGGTTCTCGGGAAGCTTTCTACTATAAACAGCATTTAGTTCCGTTTGGTGAATATGTTCCTCTTAATAAATATCTTCAGGGAATAATTAATACTTTAGGTTTACCCATTCCTCCATTTACGCCAGGACCTAAGAATCAACCTTTACTACAAGTTGTAGGCTATCCAATAGCTACTTCTATTTGCTATGAAGATGCTTTTGGAGAGGAGATTATTTCTGCGCTGCCTGAGGCAGTATTATTAGTGAATATTACTAACAACGCTTGGTATGGAGATTCTTTAGCGCCTCATCAGCATTTACAGATTTCCCGCATGCGTGCCCTAGAGACGGGGCGAGATCTAGTGCGAGCTACTACCAATGGAATTTCAGCTATTATTAATGCTAAAGGCATTTTGCAAGCAATAACCCCCCAGTTTAAAGCTGCTACGTTAACGGGTAATGTTCAGCTTCGATCAGGGACTACCCCTTATGTATTTTGGGGGAATAGGCCTGTAATAGGGGCATGTTTATGTATGTTTGTGATTGGAGGATACTACCAACGCTATAGGAAGGAGAAAAAACCAGCTTAATGCAGTTTAGTGTCATTCAGCAAATTTTAGGCTTACTGCTAATTTTATTTAGTACTGCTATGCTGCCTCCGGTGATGGTATCGTGGTTTTACCATGATGGTATAGAAAGAGAATTTTTAGGAGCCTTTAGCTTAATTCTAGGTCTTGGTTTACTATGTTGGTTACTTAGACGTCATCATGAGAATCGAGAATTACGGCGACGAGATGGTTTTGTGGTTGCCGTTATGTTTTGGGTAGTGTTGAGTTTATCCGGATCTCTGCCTTTCTTTCTAACCACAGAACTTGATTTATCCTTTACTGATGCTGTGTTTGAGTCAGTCTCTGGTTTATCTACTACTGGGGCTACAGTGATTACTAGCCTTGATAATTTGCCTAAATCAATACTGTTCTATCGCCAAGAGTTAGAATGGTTAGGGGGAATGGGTATCGTAGTTTTGGGGGTAGCACTTTTACCTTTGCTAGGTATTGGTGGTATGCAGCTTTACCAAACGGAAATCCCTGGGCCGATGAAGACCAATAAGCTAACGCCCCGCATTGCGGAAACAGCAAAGGCTTTGTGGTTAATTTACTTAAGTTTAACGGTAGCTTGTACTATGGCTTACTGGGCGGCAGGAATGACTCTTTTTGATGCAGTGGGTCATAGTTTTTCAACGGTTGCTATTGGTGGCTTTTCTACCCACGATGCGGGCATAGGTTACCTTAATAGTGGGCTGATTGAAATACTTGCGGCATTTTTCATGTTTTTGGCAGGGGTTAACTTCTCCCTTCACTTTTTCGCTTGGCGGCGCTTGTCAGTACAGCATTACTGGAGAGATGAGGAATTTAAGGTTTATTTAGGGATACTTGTGACAGTGGCGATACTGGCATCTGGTTATCTTTGGATAACGCGGTATCTCACTGAACCCCTATTGGCTTTACGGCATGGTATTTTTTATGCGATTTCTTTTGGCACCACTACTGGATTTACTTTAAGTGACTATCCTCAATTGCCGGGTTTTTTACCTATTTTATTATTTATGGTTACGTATATTGGTGCCTGTGGAGGTTCTGTGGGCGGAGGTATGAAGGTCATTCGAGTTTTGTTGCTGTATAAGCAGGGGGTAAGAGAAATTAAGCGTTTAATTCACCCAGGCGCTATTATACCACTGAAGATTGGAGATAAAAGCGTCTCCGATCAGATCATAGAAGGGGCGAGCGGTTTTATTGTTATCTACGTGACTTGTTTTATTGTGATATATTTGCTCCTGCTAGCCACTGGGCTAGATATGATGACCTCTTTCTCTGCTGTGACTGGGTGTTTAAATAACCTAGGAGCAGGATTAGGGCAGGTAGCTGCGAATTTTGAGGATATTAATACTCTATCTAAGTGGGTTTTGTGTGTTGCAATGCTGCTAGGTCGATTAGAGATTTTTCCTTTTCTAGTTCTTATGCTCCCTTCTTTTTGGTATGATTAATGGCCATAGGGAAAAATTGTTACCCTCTACTGTTACAATATTTAGGAAAATTTATAAACATTTAGCCCATTGCTGGCAGTTCGCTTAGTAAGGCCATTATTATTTAATAATGGAAATTATAAAAATTTTACCCTAAGAGTATATATATGAAACAGGATATTCATCCAAAATATAATGAAATTACAGTTACCTGTAGCTGTGGCAATACATTTGTTACCCGATCTACAAAGGATAAGAATCTTCAGATAGAAGTTTGCTCCGCTTGCCACCCATTTTATACGGGTAAACAAAAGCTATTAGATACAGCAGGGCGTGTGGATAAATTCCACCAAAGGTATAAAAAATCTTAAAGATTCGTATATATAAAGGATTGATTTTAAGTTTATTGGAAAATTGGTGTTTATTATCCTTGTGAGTTAGACATCATTTATAAAAATGATCAACCGCTATCTCTTCATTATTACTATTTTTCTGCTTAAGCATTAGTCAAGCTAAAAAATAGGCAATTAATCTATACAATCTAGTTAAGATTATTAACTTGTGAGCGACGGTACTGCCTCTAGTAAGGTCTGAACTTCTTTGTGCCCTGCGCGTTGCATGGGTTTCCCATCAACTGGGCTAAGAGGGGTATAACGATCGCTTGCGGTTGGAAATACAGTAAGTTCTACAGGTGTGTCTCCAGCTATAAAGCAAAAAACTGGAAGTGTTTGAATTTTTTTAGAAGAAAAGGATAATTGCTGTGATTTTAACTGGAAGGGAATACCTATCTCTGTTAGGAACAAGGCGATTTCCTCCTCTGTATCAGCGAATAAATGAAGATTGAGCCCAGAATGTTCAAAGGCTAGCCCGTTTAATATAGAACCTACTAAGTAAGGATTAAAGCGATAAAAGAGGTGCATTGCTTTCAGCGCTGTTTGGTATAGCTTTTCTAAAGCTGTAGGCAAGGATTCTGATTTAAATAGGCGCAAGTGGGTGATAATAGCTTGCTCTATTTCTTGATTAGTGGGTAACTGAGTATGCGTATTTGTTATTCCTAGGGTAGCTGCAGCCTTACATTTAGCTTGATAATAGCTTTTGATTCCATGCTCGATCATAAGCCGAGCCGCTTCTTTAGCAATATATTCTCGCATTTGACGATTTTTTTTAAGCATAAATTATCTTATTAGGCTCACTTAAAATAATTGCTCAATTATTGAAGCACTTGTTTTTGTATTATCACTTTTTGGGTGATTTGAGTTTGCGTACTCAGTAGGTATGTCTTCAGCACGAAAGATCTCAAAGATGGCATTCTGTGTATTAGGATCTGCAAGTAATCCAGTTTTTGGATCAATACGCACTGTTACCATCCCCGGGGGCTGCGTAAAACGCTTTTTGGGCACACCGTTAAGTATATCACCCATATATTTTACCCACATTGGGAGAGCTATTTTTGCGCCAGTTTCGGCATTTCCTAGCGATCTAGGCTGATCAAAGCCTACCCAGCACACGGCGACTATCTTTGGGCTAAAACCAGCAAACCATGTATCATGCTGCTCATTAGTCGTTCCAGTTTTACCTCCCAGATCATCTCGTCCAAGAACTCTAGCGCGCCGCCCTGTACCACTGTGAATAACGTCTTGGAGCATGCTGTTAATAAGATAAGCATTTTGGGCTGTAATAACTCTAGGGGCAGATATAGACTGAATGGATTGAGTATTATCTCTAGCTTCGATCTGCCATAGATTATCAGTGTGTTCTTGGGTTATATCCGGGTTTTCGCAGCGCTGGCAGGTTTGAGCTGGGGAGGATCGAAAAATAATCTCTCCATTACTATCTTCAATATACTCAATAAGATAGGGATTAATCAGATATCCCTGATTAGCAAAGACAGCAAAGCCACGAGCCATCTCTAAGGGAGAAGCGCTACCACTACCGAGCGCCAAGGATAAGCTTTGAGGTAATTGTTCGCGCTTGAACCCAAAACGCTGAATATAATCGATAGCATAATTAATACCTATATCACGTAATAGGCGGATAGATACCAAATTCGTGGAGTGGCTTAACGCTACCCTTAGTCGAGTAGGGCCAAGAAAATGCCCGCTATAGTTTTCGGGTCGCCAAACTTTGTTTAGCCCAGGTTCATTCATTATGATAGGTGCATCATTAATAACACTTGCAGCGGTATAGCCTTTATTTAAAGCAGCAGAGTAGAGAAATGGTTTAAAGCTGGAGCCAGGCTGGCGCTTGGATTGCGTTACTCGGTTAAAGTTACTCTGATGAAAATCAAAGCCGCCACTAAGTGCGGTAATCGCCCCATCATAGGGAGAAAGGGATACTATGGCTCCTTCTACTTGGGGTAATTGTGCTAATTGCCACTGTTCATTCGGTAAGGATTCTAAGCGGATAATGTCCCCTGGTTTTAGAATGTCCGCTGCTTTCTCTGGTTTTTTTCCTAAGTTATTTATTTCGAGGTAGGGTTGAACCCATGATAAACCATTCCAAGAAAGAGTAATTTCACCCTTAATTTCCGTATAAACTTGGGCGGTGAGCTGGTGAGTGGTAAGTACAATAGCTGGAATTAAATCGTTAATAGGCTGAAATTGAGATAAAATTTGGTGATAAAAAGATTCATTAGCCTTCTGAGGTAGCTTGATATGGCGTTCTGGGCCACGAAATCCGTGCCGTTGATCGTAAGTCAGCAGCGCAGAGCGTAAAGCGTTATTAGCAGCCTCTTGGTGCTTAGCCTGAATAGTCGTATAGATATTATACCCTGCTGTATAAATATCAGGCCCATATTTTTCAAGTAATTGTCCTCGTACCATTTCTGCCACAAAAAGGGCGTTTACCTCAATGGGTAGCTCATGAAATTTTGCGGTAAGGGGCGCTGCTATCGCCTGCTGATAGTCATTATCATCAATGTATTCATCCTCATACATGCGCCGGAGTACATAATTTCTTCGTAACAAGGCACGCTCCGGGCTTGCTATTGGATTATAACGAGAAGGAGCTTTGGGTAGACCCGCAATCATAGCCAGCTGTGATAGCTCAAGTTTATCCAAGGTAGTGCCGTAATATACTTGGGCAGCCGCTGCAGCTCCATAGGTTCGGTTCCCCAGATAGATCTTATTTAAGTAGAGTTCAAGGATTTCTTGTTTATTCAGCTTCTGTTCAATCTGAAGGGCTAGGAGGATTTCACTGAGTTTACGTAGGTAGGTTTTTTCGTTGCTTAAGAAGAAATTTCGCGCAACCTGCATAGTGATAGTGCTACCACCTTGAGCCTTTTTACCCGTTTTAATCAAATATAGGATGGCTCGTAGGATGCCTTGATAGTCAACGCCTGGGTGCTCGTAAAATCGATTATCTTCTGCAGCTAGTATAGCTTTGACCATGAGATCTGGAAATTGATTGAAAGTTAAGGGGATACGGCGCTTTTCCCCGTATTCAGCAATAAGTTTTTTCTCTTGAGAATAGATACGAAGAGGTACTTGAAGCTGAATATTTTTAAGCACATCAGTAGAGGGTAACTGGGGGGCAAGATAAAGATATATCCCTATGGCGGTCACAATACCAAGCGCTGAGACGGCAGATAATAAGATGAATATCCAGCGAAAGAAACTAAGTAAATAGGGCATGAGAGCTAATGGGTAGCTAGATAATTTCTATTGATTGATAGATAGAGAAAGTATAAAGAGGATATCTCATTTAAGCTATGATTTTAGTTTGTCATCTGAACTTAGCATGAAAAATATTTTTATGTCGAATATGTTTAGCGCGCTGATTCGTCCGCGTCCTTTTCTTCATCTCTGGCGAAAATCACTGAGATCACCTTCTCGGAAATTTTTTCCTTTACTAGGGATTGATATAAGTACATCCGCTGTCAAGCTACTTGAGCTTTCTCAAGTGGGAGATCGTACTTGGCTTAAGCATTATACGATTGAATCTCTGCCTCCTAGTATTGTGGTTGATAATAAAATTGAAGCTATAGAGGATTTGAGTCAAGTGCTTAAAAAGATAATTAAGCGCTCAGGCATACAAACCAAAAAAGTAGCTACGGCGATTCCCAGTTCGGCAGCGATTACTAAGGTTATTTCTGTACTAGCAAATCTTTCGGGTCGTGAGCTGGAGGTACAGGTTGAACTAGAGGCGGAGCAATATATCCCTTACCCCTTGGATGAGGTGAACTTAGATTTTGAAGTACTGGGTCCTTCAGCAAAAGATCCTGAAGCAATGGAGGTGTTGCTAGTAGCTTGTCGTAAAGAATACATTGATGCTCGGGTAGCTGCGTTAGTGTTAGCAGGTTTAACCCCAACAGTTGTGGATATAGATGTCTATGGGATAGAAAGAGCTTTGATGATGTCGCAGGGTGAAGAAAAAACTATTGTGGTTGCTGATATGGGGGCAGTATTAACAACCATTCATGTGTTACATGATCACAAAGTGATTTACACCCGGGAACAACTGTTTGGAGGTAATCGACTCACTGAGGAGATACAACGACATTATGACTTATCTTATGAAAAAGCTCATTTAGCAAAGCGTTATGGAGGGTTACCAGAGAATTATATCCCCGATATTTTAGAGCCCTTTAAGCAGGCGGTTGCGCAGCATATTAAGCGGGAGCTTCAATTCTTTTTTTCTTCAACCCATTACCATAATATTGATCATATTGTATTGACAGGCGGATGTGCTTCTATTCAAGGCATAGACAAGCTAGTTGAGAGCGTAGTAGAGATTAGTACTGTAATTGCTAATCCTTTTATGGGTATGGCCTTGGCTTCAGGGATAGACGCTAACTTGCTACGTAATGACGCACCTGCATTGGTGGTTGCTTGCGGGCTAGCGCTTAGAGGTTTGGATTAATGACTCGCATTAATTTATTGCCTTGGCGTGAGTTACAGCGCAAGCGGCGGGAGAAAATTTTTTATGCTGCCTTAGCCCTAAGTACCCTATTAATGGTTGGTGTCCTTTTATTGATCAATTCGCATATTAGTGCCCTGATGGAAAATCAAAAACGACGCAATCAATATCTACAAGAACAGATCACTATCTTAGATAAACAGATAAATAAGATTAAAGATCTGGAAAAAGAAAAAGATAAACTGCTTATGCGTATGGACATTATTCAAAAACTTCAGGCTAGCCGCCCTCAGATTGTTCATATTTTTGATGAGCTAGTGCGGACAGTTCCAAGCGGGGTTTATTTGGAGAGTATAAAACGTCAAAATCATATCAATACCCTTCATGGCGTTGCTGAATCAGAGACGCAAATCTCTACTTTTATGCGTAATCTGGAGGATTCTGTGGTGTTCCAGAGTCCTAAATTAGAAATTATTGAAAAAATAGCAAAAAACCAAGGAGTTGCCCGTAAATTTACCCTACTTGTGAATGAAAATGAAGCTCTAGCAAAAGAGGATAAAGATGAGTAAATATATCTTAAATTAAATGTTGGATTCTTATGGAGCTTGATTTTAATGAGATAAGTGATTGGCCGGTTACGGTTAAGGCAGTTTCAGTAATATTGCTTTGCACCGTAGTGACAGGTGGAGGTTATTGGTTTTTTACCCAAGATTTGTTATCACAGCTTCAAATGCTTAGAAATAAGGAACCTGAATTAAAAGCTATTTTTGAATCTAAGCAGGAGAAAGCAGCAAATTTAGGGGTCTATGAGCAGCAAATGGAGGAGGTGAAACTCTCTTTTGGGTCTATATTGCGTCAATTACCCAGTAAAACTGAGGTTGCTAACTTATTGACCGATATTTCTGAAGTCGGAATTTCCACTGGACTGGGATTTGATCTTTTTAAACCAAGGGCTGAGGTTCCAGCAGAGTTCTATGCCGAGCTGCCTATTCAGATTCGTGTTATGGGGAGCTACCATCAATTTGGCATATTCATAAGCGAGGTGGCGCGCCTTCCTCGCATTGTAACTTTGCATGATTTTACTATCCAGCATAAAGAAGGGGAAAAATTAGTGATGGAGATTACGGCCAGAACTTATCGCTATTTTGATCAGGGGGAGAGTCCAGCCAGCCGAGGAAGTCAAAAACGAAATAATAAGAAATGAGTGATAAGCGTGAGTCTAAAAGGAATCCTTCAATAAGAGTTATAGGTTTGCTAGGCATTTTACCCGTAATACTATCGGGGTGTGGTGATAAGCCCTTTGCAGATTTAGAAAAATATATACAGCAAATAAAATCTCGTCCTCAAAAGCCTATTAAACCCCTCCCAATCTCTAAACCTTACGAGACTTTTACCTATCAGGCATCTGAGTTTCGTGATCCTTTTACGCCCGACGGGCAGTCAATGGTCTCCACTAATCCTGATCAGAGTACTGTTACCCCTGATATTAAACGACATAAAGAACCTCTAGAAGAATACACACTTGACTCACTTAAGATGGTAGGGGTGTTGGAGAACAAAGAGGAGATCTGGGCCATTATGCGGGCTCCTGATGGAATGTTATACCGCATTAAAGAAGGTAACTATATGGGCAAAAACTATGGCAAGGTGACGGCTATTCATGAGGAGCTGATTGAGTTGACTGAGCTTATTGCTGATGAGAAAGGAGGTTGGTCAGAACATCAAGCCACGTTGATGCTGACTGAGTAGGTTTAAGGAGAGGTTTAAGTCATTTTATGGGTAGGATATTTTTGTATTTTTCACCGCTGATAGTAAGCCTGCTATTTGTGCTTTTGCCTCGTACCGTCCTAGCGATTACTGAATTACAAGATATTAAATATTCATTGTTATCAGGGGATCGGGTTCAAATTCGGTTAGAATTCTCAGGGGCTATGCCTAATCCTAAATCTTTCACTATTGATGAACCCGCGCGTATTGTGCTGGATTTTCCGGGAATAAAAATTGGGGCAATGAGTAAATCTCAGCTCATTGGGTTAGGAGTAGCCCATAGTCTTACTATGGCTCAAGCAGCAGATCGAGTGCGGATCGTCGTTAATCTAGTACGCAGCGTGCCGTTTAAAACCCAAATCAAAAAAAATACCATTTACGTCACTATCAATGGCTTCTCTAAATCAGGTACGGTAGCCAATGCAAAGCGGCATTTGCTTAAAAATATTGATTTTCGGCGGGGAGAAAATGGCGAAGGCCAAGTGGTTATTTCCCTCTCAGATACCCAGATACCCGTAGATATTCGAGAGGAAAATAGTCAGATTATCGTTGATTTTAATAACACTACCTTGCCTCGGGATCTTGAGCGACGCCTTGATGTATTGGATTTTGCAACCCCGATCAAATTTATAGATGCAGCTGCTGAAGGTCAGAATACCCGTATTGTGATTATTCCTACCAGTGCTGAGTATAAATATCTCTCTTATCAATCAGAGAACACCTTGGTGGTCGAGCTTAAACCGCAGATTACGCAAAATAAGGGGTTAGTCAACGAAAATAAGCCGGGCTATACGGGTAAAGAGCTTTCTCTAAATTTTCAGAATATTGAGGTTAGATCGGTCTTACAGTTATTGGCAGATTTTTCTGAATTTAATCTAGTCACAACTGACTCAGTGCAAGGAAATATTACCTTACGCCTCAAAAGAGTGCCTTGGGATCAAGCTTTGGATATTATTCTAAAAACGAAAGGACTGGCTATGCGCCGTACGGATAATATCCTTTTAATAGCTCCCAGCGAGGAAATCGCAGCCCGAGAAGAACAGGAGCTAAAGGCAAAAAAACAAATGGAGGAGTTGGCACCGCTACGCTCTGAATTTATTCAGCTAAATTTTGCGAAAGCCAGTGCCCTTGCCAATATTATTCAAGGAGGGGGTAATTTTGAATCTGAAAATACCGCAAATAGTGGTCAAGGGCTTCAAAGTTCATGGGGAGGGGGAGGATCTCAGGGAGGAGGAGGGTATTTAGGGGGAGGCGGATTTCAAGGCAGTGGAGGAGGGAGTAATAACTCTTTTTTATCACCGCGGGGTAAGCTAACAATAGATGATCGTACAAATACCTTATTAATCATGGATACTCCGGATAAAATCGCTGAGATTCGTAAATTGATTGTCCAGCTTGATGTGCCAGTACACCAAGTACTGATTGAATCACGGATTGTGATCGCTACCACTACGTTTAGTAAAGAACTTGGCGTTCGATTTGGCGTCACTGAGACGGGTAGTCAGCCCATTAGCTCGGGATCCTTAGAGGCAACGAATCAGATTATTAATGGTACTCAGAGTACTCAGGATCCGTTAAAAAATCAGTTAAATGTTAATCTTCCCGTTACTCAGGCGGATGCTGCACGAGCTGCTATTGCTTTTACTAAATTGCCTTATGGTACTTTATTAGAATTGGAACTTTCGGCGCTTCAGGCGGAGGGTCGAGGTAAAGTGATCTCTAATCCACGGGTGATTACCTCTAATAATAAAGAAGCGTTAATTGAACAAGGTACTGAGATCCCATATCAGCAAGCAGCTTCCAGCGGTGCAACTTCTGTGTCCTTTAAGAAAGCAGTGCTCAGTTTAAAGGTAGTTCCTCAGATTACTCCGGATAACCGAGTTATCATGGATTTAATGGTGAACCAAGATACTGTAGGTACTGTTTTTAATGGGGTGCCAAGTATCAATACTCGCCAACTCTCTACCCGAGTGTTGGTAGATAATGGTCAAACCGTAGTGTTAGGAGGAATCTATGAGCAAGAGCAAAATCAGAATAGAAGTATGGTTCCTTTTTTGGGTAAATTACCTTACGTAGGGGCTTTATTCCGAAGTAGGACAGAGGAAAATAATAAAAGCGAGCTGCTTATCTTTGTCACACCTAAAATTGTAAAAGAGGAAACATAGTGTATTTAATTAATTATGCGATTTAGCTTTCCTGATATTATCAGTTTTTTATGCTTAATGATTTATATAAAATCTCATAGCGGCTGATGAATTTAACGTGATAGAAAATGTTTTTCTGATTGGCCCTATGGGGGTAGGTAAGACAACGGTTGGTCGGTATTTAGCAAGGTTACTGGGGCGTAAATTTTATGATAGCGATCGAGAAATAGTGTACCGTACGGGAGTCAGTATTCCAGTTATTTTTGAGGTTGAAGGCGAGGTGGGTTTTCGTCAGCGTGAACGTGGGATGATTGCCGAATTGACTCAGCTAAATAGTATTATATTGGCTACGGGGGGAGGCGCAGTACTGGCTGCTGAAAATCGACAATATTTAACACAACGCGGCATAGTCGTTTATTTGTATGCATCAGCAGAGCAGCTACATCGCCGGACAATGCATGATCATAATCGTCCTTTATTACAGACGAAAAATCCATTGGAATATTTAAAAAGCTTACTCAAAGCGCGGGATCCCCTATATCGAGAAGTAGCGGATATTATGATTAAGACCGGGGAGCGGCCAATTAGAGTGGTAGTAAATGAGGTACTACAGCAGCTTAAACTATGTAAAAAAGGCGCTTATCAGAAAAAAATGTCTTGCAATGGGTTAAAAAAATGAAGGTATGCTATATAGGTGAAGGGATTAGGGACTTTAAAAGCTTAAGTATCATGATTGTATGATTACCGTAGCAATTGATCTTCAGGAGCGAAGCTATCCCATTTACATTGGCTGTGGTTTACTAGCCCAGAGTCATTTGCTGGCAGCTCATATTACAGGATCAGAGGTTGCCATTGTGACTAACGAAACGATTGCACCTTTATATCTGGATCAGCTCTTAAAAGGACTAAAAGGCTATCGGTGTGCTGAAGTTATCCTGCCTGATGGTGAACAGTATAAAACTTTAGAGATATTAACTCAGGTTTTTGATGCCCTACTGACAGCTACTTTCTCTCGCCGTTGTACCCTCATTGCATTAGGCGGAGGGGTGATAGGTGATATGGCAGGATTTGCCGCTGCCTGTTACCAACGAGGAGTGGCTTTCATTCAAATTCCTACCACGTTACTGGCACAGGTAGATTCCTCAGTGGGTGGAAAAACGGGGGTTAATCATCCTTTAGGGAAGAATATGATTGGCGCATTTTATCAGCCCCGTTGCGTTCTGGCCGATACCGATACCTTGAATACCCTAGATGATCGGCAACTATGGGCTGGAATTGCTGAGATCATAAAATATGGCCTGATTCGAGATCTTGAGCTGCTTACTTGGCTAGAGCAGCATATGGATCAGTTGTTGGCACGGGAGAGTAGTGCCTTAAGGTATGTGATTGAACGTTCTTGCCATAATAAAGCGGAGATCGTGGCTGCGGATGAGCGAGAGTCTGGGATTCGGGCTACGCTTAATTTGGGGCATACTTTCGGTCATGCTATTGAAACGGGAATGGGTTATGGAACTTGGCTTCATGGGGAAGCAGTTGCAGTGGGTATGGCCATGGCAGCCGATCTCTCTCAGCGATTAGGCTGGCTATCCACCACTGAGGTCAACCGTGTGATTAGACTCTTGGAGCAAGCAAGGCTTCCCACACGAGCGCCCCAAGCAATTGACGCGGCTCGTTTTTTAGAACTGATGGCAGTAGATAAAAAGGTTATAGATGGTCAGCTACGCCTAGTATTACTCAAAGAGTTAGGCCATGCGGTAGTCTCTAATGATTTTGCTCCTCATATTTTAGAAGCTACTATAAAAAACGCCCGTTAAACTACTTAGCTGAATTTTTAGTATGGCATTAAATAAGAAATTTTCACGCCTTAATTATTCCAAATTGAGTTTTGATGCCAGAATCGAGTATCTCGGGTAATTTGAAGAGAGAGCACCTTTAGATTCTGGTTTTTTTTAGCCCAAGTACGGATCTCCACCTCCTTCATATCTTGAGCTGAGGCTAAGAAAAAATCCCCGCGAGCCTTTCCTATTGCCCAGTGAGTACCTAAGAGCGGCTGAGATTTTAAGACTTTAAGATTCTGGCTGGGGTCAACCACCACGCCCCAAGCGCCCACGGTCGCTAATGTATCTGCTGGGCTCATGTAAGTAATTTCAAAATGATATTGACCGGCGGGTAATTTTTTATACGGGCCATGAGTCACAAACCCCGCTTGTGCTGTATCTTTTTTCTCCATAGCACATTGATCTGATTTCTGACCGATTTCTGTAGGCAAATCACAGGCTTTCCAAGTATAAGAATCGCCTGGATTAAAGGTATTGTTAACCTGTAACCTATCTTTACCGTAGATATAGAGTTTTCTAAATCCGCAGCTTTTAACCCGCTGGGGACTGCCATTAATCCTAATAATAGGCTCAGGGGAGGCTCGCTCATTCATAATGGCAAAATCGTAGTTTTCTCTGAAATATTTCTTTGAGGTGATCCAATAGTAATCCTTTTTAAGGGGCGCGTTATCTTTGTCGTACTGAGCAAGGGTGAGATCCAAGCGACTAAAATTCTGGAGATACTTGGCATCCCAATATTGAGCGAGGCCATGATTAAGCTGGGCTTTTTCCAAGGTCTCATCGAGACAGGCAATATCGTTGGGATAGTAACGAGTATTGAGGCCATTTTCTTGAATTAATTGATAGGACTGTCCGCTTAAGGCCAGTATCGGCAGGAGACAGGCCGTGATGGCAGTGGGGATAAATCTAGTCGTGAGATAATGGCTTAAATAGAAGCAAGTAATGATAATGGGCCAGAAGAAAAACGGAATTAAGTACCGGATGGTATTTACAGGCCTAGAAACTGATAAAAAAGCAAGTAAGACCAGTGTCATAGAGAGGACAGAAAAGAGGATGAGCCAAGATAGTTTATAGTCAAGGGCACGGGGGTTAGTTTTGAGGCGGTAAAAAGTACGTAGAACAACAGCTAGATAGCATACCAATAACCCACTAAAGAGAGGATGGTCGGTAACAGCGCTCTGAAATGCCGTATAAAATCTATCTAGGTTGATAGATATACCTTTAAATTCAGGCACTACGCCATAATGAGGAATCGTAATTGTCAGCTTAAACACCACCACCCCGATGAGAGTAGAGGCGATGACTAACATTAAAGGCAGGTGAGATTTTAGGGTAGGGCTTGGGTGAATAACGTGGTTTTTTAGCTTTAAAAGTAAATCTTGGCTCATTAAAGTGGCCAGCACGGCAATGATAATAAACCCCAATTCCATAGAAAAATAATAAGGAAGACTGACCGCCAATTGCAGGACTATTAAACCAATCAAGGTTAAAGCCATGGCTGGGGCTAACCATTCGGTTTTTAAGGTGAAGTTTTGCTTGATAAGGGGAATCAGCAAACTAATAGCTATTAGTGGGGCAAGAGTTTGAGCAATAAAGAGTCGATCGGATACAGCAATCAGAAAGGCCAGCAGCGCAAGCAATACATAAACTAGGCGTTGGCTTTGATTCTCTCTTGAGTCTTTGATCTGCAACCATAACGCCATAAAAATAATAGAAATCAAAAAAGTACCATAGTGAAACCCAATCACTAAAAACAGCACAAAGGGCTGAGAAGCGGTTAAGGCCAGCCAAACCAATAGGATCGATACGGCAGCAGCAGTGAGTAGTGCATGAGCGTTATCGAGGACCTGCTTTGCCAGCAGCCAAATAGCCCCAAAGGTTAAACTGACTTGCAGGAGGGCAAAAATCAGAATTTGAATATAAGGCCCTGAGCCTAGCAGATAGGCCAACAGAAACATAAGGTAATCGGGGAAGAAATAGGGGGCTGGGGTCAGAAACCAATCCTGAAAGTGGCCTTGTTTGGCCAGCAGATCAGAAAACAGGGTGGGGATATACAGCACATCTGCATTCAGTAACGGGCAAGTGAAAATGGGGATTCCTGGGGCACACTTACCGATAGCCTCCCCTGCCAAGTACTGAAGGGCGATATTAACAAGGGCGAGGGTGAATAACGTCAGGGCAATAATATTACTTTTTCGCATGGGGCATTAAGATAAGTTAAATACTGAATAACTGTTAATTTTGAAGCGGGTATTATATTTAATCTGGATAATTAAAAGGGTAGATTATAGGGATTGGTTATATGCCTGTAAATTTTTAGAGATTTATACAAGGATACAGGTTCCTATGTGACTGATTCCATTTTCGGTGGCGTGTAGATAATCCTCTGTATGGGCGTAATAACAGGGAATAGTAATTGTGCGAAGAAAATTGGGGAAAGCCGTATCCACAATTCCTTGCTGGGCAAGGGTCTGAGCGCTTATGGATGATGAGTCAGGGATGTGTGCGCTTTTCACCAAAATTAATCGACTGGCTTTTAATTGACCGCTCAGCCAAAGGGCTAGGCTGTCAGAAGTGACCTCCCAAGTGGCTGGGATCTCAGGGTGATTTAATACCTCAGTGGTCGGCAGCCAAATGGGTACCTGCCCTTGATGTAAAGCTTGGTGAATATGGCTACAGCTGTTAGCAACACACAGCTTAGGTGCTAAGCTCTGGAGTAGATAGCCAAATTGCCCCATGGCCAGTAATGCCATGGCATGGGCATGAATATTGGTGATTTTCCAGCGTTTTTGAGCAGCCCGTACCTGATCAGCAAATGGGCCTCCGCCTGGGACGATAACAAATTTTCCGGCTCCAATTGCACTAAGCTGCTGTAGCCATTGGGAAAGGGTATGACTGTAGTAGAGGCTACCCCCCAGTTTAATCACCCATGGAGCGCTATGTTCTGTAAAGCTAGCCAAGGCAAGAAAATCTTGTAGGATGATGAGTTAATCGGGTGTACTCAGTTAAAGTAGATAAGATAGCGGCTGCCTTTGTTAACGTCTCTTGGTATTCGTCTTCCTCCATTGAGTCGGCCACAATGCCCCCTCCGGCCCAGAAGCGCAAACAGCCTTGATTATGCACTAGGGTGCGGATAGCGATATTGGTATCCATCTTGCCCTCAAAATCAAGGTAACCGAGACTACCACAGTAAATCCCACGACGATGAGGCTCTAATTCTTCAATGATTTCCATTGCCCGAATCTTGGGAACCCCCGTCACTGATCCTCCTGGAAAACAGGCCTGCAATAGCGCAAGGGAATCTTGCTTGGGTGCAAGTTGACCTCGTATGGTGCTTACCAAATGGTGGACGGTGGCAAAGGATTCAATCGTACAAAGACTAGGAACGTGAATGGTACCTGGGGTACATACCCGACCTAGATCATTACGTAGCAGATCGACAATCATCACATTTTCTGCCCGATCTTTAGGGCTGTGCTGAAGTTCTAGTGCAAGCTGCTGATCGGCTAATGAGTTAGCACTTCGAGGACGAGTTCCCTTGATAGGACGAGTTTCAACGGTGCCGGTAGCATCCACCTGCAGGAAGCGCTCAGGAGAAGTGCTGAGTATAGTGCCTTCTGGAATGGTAAAGTAGGCGCTAAAAGGCGCCCCATTGACTAGGCGTAAGCGACGGTAGAGCGCCCATGGATCTCCTTGGGCAAAGGCTTCAAATCGCTGGGAGAGATTAACTTGGTAACAATCCCCTTCCCGAATATAACATTGAATATGAGTAAATGCCTGATGGTAATCTTGCCTATCTAGGTTAGATATAATTTGGCTGCTGAGGTGAAATGGAGTTTGAGGCGGTGAGCAGCGAACTTGGCGTAAATGATGTTTAAGCGCTTCCCATCGTTCTCTAGTTTTAGCGTCATAACCCTGACCTACAAGAAAGCAGCGCTGCTGGTGATGATCAACAATAATGACCCAATCATAAATCCCAATGGCCATTTCAGGCATATTTTCCCTATCTAAGGCAAGGGTCGGGAGCTTTTCAAAGTATCGAACCAAGTCATAGCTGAAATAGCCCATAGCGCCCCCTATCATGGGAAGCTCATGGGTGGAGAAAGGCGTTTTTTGGTTTCGATAGCGATACAGCTCAGATCGTAACAGGGTAAAGGGGTTATCAATGCTTGAGAAAGTATGGCCACGCTTACAAATGGTTGTCTCTAGCTCTGTTGTTTTAAGGGTTACAAAGGGATCAGCGGCAATGATATCAAAACGCCCTAGTGAGTTGGTAGGCCAGCCGCTATCTAAAAAAATCGGCCAAGGATCTAGTCGTACCGCTTCAAATAACGGTACTGAGTCCTCGGAATAAGGCAATTCTGCATATAAGGGGTGGGTTTGCATAAAATTAACAATGGGTATTTTGCAATTGTTCCCAAGCAAGTTGTGTTATAGCAGCAGCAGGGGCGTGATCCGCATTGATAGGGATATGGGGGCTCATTTTTAATATTTCAGCGAAATCTACATAAGGTCTATGAACCCTTCGAGCGCATTCAATAGCTAAAAACCGCCCTATGCCAGCGCCAATAATGGGGGCTTCAGGCTTAAGGTTTATCCGTGAAAGTACTTGAAAAATAGCTTGAGTTAGCTGCTGGCATTGTTGTTCAGCAAAATAGAAGGCTAGTTTTCTCCACGAAGAGAATGATTCTTGTTGGCTATCAGCGCCTATCATTCGCGCCAGCCGCCGGGCGCAGTCTTCTGGGCTTTTACCTTGATGATCTGCGCTGGGATAAAGATCAACACCCTTTGGGAGCCATCCTAACAAATGATAGATATCAGCGGTAGTGGCAAAATGCTCAGCCGCTAGTCGCACCCAGCGCCCCTCTATAGGAGCCTGCTGTACTATAGCCATCAGCGGTGTTCGGATGACACCACTATATACGAGTTCACCACTTATCAGGCGAGTATGGTCATTTTTTCCTTGAGGGTGTGGCTTACCCGCTTTACAGGGAATGAGATCGCTGGTAGTGCTACCAATATCTATGATCAGTCCTTGATCCCAATGGCGAGCAGCCAACTGGCTAGTAGCAAGATAATTGGCAGAGGCAATTGATTTTATATATTTTGAGGCGTGCCCTAATGGAATAAATCCTTGAGTGCCCGCAAATACATACACGGGCATCGGGCTAAAAAACTGCTCAACACATTCTAAAATAAGCTGAACGCCTTGATGGCGATCCTTAAAAATATCAGCAAGCTCTCCTGTCATAGTGATGGCTACTAGGTCACCGATTCCTCCTAGTTGGATTTTCATATGTTCAAAAGCCTGCAGTAAATGATCCAACCCTTGCCATAAAGGGCAGCATACTTGAGTACAGCGTATAATTTGGCCTTGAGCATTGGTCAAAGCCCCTTTAAGATGAGCGCCCCCTATATCCCAGCCGCTAATAACGGTCAGTGGCACAAATAACCCTTTGTTTTTCCGTGATAAGCGTCATTTTATAGCCTAAATTAGGAGGTAGCTCTACTGCCTTTATCCCTTGATCTAGGAGGGTCAATAGCCAGCGAGTAGGGTTGATCCCATACGTTTTCCGTAACCCGAGATAGCTGGTGGTCAAGCGCGGGTTAATCTCTACTACGATAGGCTGTGGGCCAAGGATAAGATCAACCCCCACGAAACCCCATAGCTTGGGTAAGGCATGGGCAATCCGATCCGCGATTTCCTGAAAGATTTTTGAGATTGCCATGGTATTGACGGTAATCCCCCTTAGATACAAGGCTCCCGCTTTCATTTGGATATGCTGCTGATTGATGCAGAGTAAAAGCGCCTCACCCTTATCGCAGAGCAGACAAAGGCTAGCAGCTATTCCTTGAAGATAAGGTTGAACAATCCGGTTGGCTAAAATTTCTGGCGGTTTTCCCTGTTTCCATCTGTTTAAAGTAGTACTGTTATCGAAATATAAAACATCAGTACTACCAACGCCATCATCGGGCTTACAGATCAGAGGATCAGCTATGGCGTTATCGGGTTGCCAATCCTGAAGCCAAGTGGTGGGGAGAGTCATTAATCCTGCTACCGCTAGACAGTGAGCCGTTTGGCTTTTACTAGTGGCGATAGCCGTTGCTTCCGGATGGCAGCCGAGTAAGCGTTTATCCGCTTTAAGTACCGATTCCTGAATCTTGGTTAAGAGACCCTCAGTTTCTGGAGCAATGGGTAAGACCGCATCCACACCCTCTAAACAGTCGTGCCAGCGGCAGTGGAATTCATCAAGATTATGGATATAGTAATAGTGGCGGATATGAGCCGGTAGCTTTAGGCGATAATCCCGAAGAATAACAGTTTGTACGCTTGAGTTTTCTGCTAGATCGGTGAGCAAAGCTTCCAGCATGGCGTTGCCTTCCCTGACCAGTGAGGTAGGTAAGGGCGCTGTGCATAAGGCTCCGCTGGTTATATGCTCATACACGAGGATTTTCATAGTTTAGGATTGACGTAGAATACACTTTCCTTGAAGATTTAGCCTCCCTGATGAGGGAGGAAAGTAATGCACAAAGAAATTATCAATGAGATCTAAGCAATGAATCTATCCTTACAGACATTTATTCGATTCGGCTGTTATTTTTATTTTTTGGTCATTTTAGTTAAAACGGCTTGGATTTCTGATGATGCGGCCATCACACTTAGAACTGTCCTCAATTTTACCCATGGATTTGGGCCAACGTTTAATGTAGATGAACGGGTTCAAGCCTATACCCATCCGCTTTGGTTTTTGCTGCTCAGTCTTGGTACATTAATCTTTAAAAATGTTTATGTCTCCACATTCGTGCTCTCCCTCTTAGCCTCAATAGCCTCCGTGGGATTATTACTGGGAAAATTTACTAAAAATATACCCGCTGCAATCTTAATGTTACTTGCGTTAACCTTGTCAAAAGCCTTTATTGATTTTTCAACTTCTGGTTTAGAAAATCCGTTATCTCATCTACTCAGTATTACGATTATATTACTGGCTATCAGACTTGAGGAAGCACCTGAAAAAAACCTGACGTTATTCTTTCTGTGTTGCTCCTTACTTTATCTCAATCGGGCTGATTTAATTTTGGTGATTCTTCCCCTTGCGATGCTCGTATTGATACAGAATCTTAAGGATAAAAAACGGCTGATGAAATCCTTACTGATTGCTGTTATCCCGATCATTGCTTGGACGGGTTTCTCCCTGTATTACTATGGATTTATGTTCCCCAATACCGCCTATGCTAAGCTGGGTACGGGGATACCCCAGAGCGAGCTATTTGTTCAAGGATTTAGATATATCCTGCATAGTCTAGATCGAGATCCCTTAACCCTATTTTGGATAGCTTTGGGGTTACTCTTGGGTGCTCGCGGTTCAGCCATTCACAAAGCTTTAGCGGCTGGGATAGGCTTGTATATCGTTTATATTATTAGCGTGGGGGGGGATTTCATGGAGGGCCGATTTTTTACGGTACCTTTTTTCGTGGCCTCCGTGATGATTGCCAAGGCGTTATTGAATCGACTAGATAAAGAATATACCGCTTATATGACGGTAGCGCTTCTAGCTTTTGGAATATTTTCCCTCCAGCCCAATATTTTCAGCGGCTTTGATTATTCCCATGTAAAGATTTACAACGATGGGATAGCGGATGAACGAGGGTTTTATTCTCAAGGGTATGGTCTCCTAGCGGCGCCAAAGTCTACGTTTGCTCGCCCAGAATGGACCATAGGGGATGATCGCTATCAAGCCGAAATGATATGCCGCTCCCTTGGCAGAGAATCTTGCACGCTACAATTTTCGGCGAAAGTTAAAGTTAGATGTGGTTTCCTCGGGTTTTTCTCTGTCCACGATGGCCCAGGTACCCATTACATCGATACCTGCGCCTTAGCCGATCCCTTACTCGCAAGGCTGCCAGCAAAATACGACCCAAATTGGCGGATTGGGCATTTTCACCGAGAGCTGCCGGCGGGCTATCTGGAAAGTATTAAATTTAACGATAACCGAATTCAAGATCCAAAACTGAGGGCCTATTATGAGGTGATACGAACGATTACCCGTGGGTCATTAAACAGCCGTGAACGCATTATGCAGATCCTTAAGATTAACTTTATGCCTTCGTCCTTGCTGAAATAGTCAGGGGTATTATGGTTAAAGTGATTTATGGGAGCGCTTAACATGATAACTCCACAGCAAGACTATTATGGTTGGACTCAGGAGACGGTTGAAAAGCTACGACAAGGTCGGTTTGAGGAGGTGAACGTGGAAGCCCTGATTGGGGAGTTAGAGGAAATGGCCTCCAGCGATAGAAATGAGGTTGAGAATCGGTTAATTGTATTGCTGATGCACTTACTTAAATGGAAATACCAACCCAATCGCAGAACCTGAAGTTGGCAATTAACGATTAAAGAACAGCGCCAGCATATTGCTCGGCGTTTAACCAAAAGCCCAAGCTTAAAGCCAAAAGTTGAAGAGACGATCCGGGAAGTTTACCCAAGCGCTGTAACGGTAGCCGCACGAGAAACAGATAGGGATGAAGATACTTTTCCCGCCGCTTTTGCGGATACTGGATGGACTTGGAGTCAGGTGCTAGCGGGTGAATTTTATCCGGATTAATTTATTTAGTGGGCTTTTTCTTCAGTTTTAGCGAGGGCGCGAGGATTTGATGAAACTCCTACCTGTGCTTGACTTAATGAATAATTTAGTTGTCCATGCAAAAGGAGGGCGGCGGGAACATTATTTACCGTTGATTTCTCCTTTTTCTGCTCATTCATCCCCTTTAGAGGTTATAGCTGGATTGTTGGAATGGTATCCGTTTTCCCATTTATATCTAGCTGATTTAGATGGAATTATGGGGCGTGGTCATCATCGCTCGGTGATAGCCGCCATTGTACAAAATTATCCTAAGCTGAAATTATGGGTAGATGGGGGGGCGGTAAGCTGTGAGGCTATCCTGCAATTATTTGCGTTGGGGGTAGCCTATCCGGTAGTGGGGACGGAAAGTCTACCTGATATAGACACTTGGCAAAAATTGCGGCGTTTACCCATGGCCGATCAATTAGTTCTATCGTTAGATTACCGCGATGGCCATTTCCTTGGTTCTGCGGAGTTGAGTGCCCAGCCGGAATTATGGCCAGAGACCGTGATTGTCATGAGCTTAGGACAAATAGGAACCCAGAAAGGGCCGGATTGGGCACTGTTGAATGAGATCAAGCAAAAACGGCTACAGCAAGGAGGGTTATTTGCAGCGGGGGGGGTTGTTTGCCTCAAAGATTTACAACAATTAGTCCGGTGGGGTGCCGATGGAGTGTTATTAGCCAGCGCTTTATATAATGGCAATTTAAGCGCTGAGGATTTAATTCAGTGCGCAGAATTTTCCACCTATAGCCAGTAAAGCTGAGGAGGTGGAAGCCACCACCCGTTATTGGCAATAAGGCTATGGGTAAATTGCTAATATTGCTTTTGGGGGTGCTGGCGCTTACCGTGTGTTCCCAGTCTTCAAACAAAAGCACCTCGCTGGATATGGGACGCAGCGTGGTGGGTGTTGCGGTGATCACTCATACTGCATTAAAATTTCCGGAACGACCTACGTTCACGCCCCCGCCAGAGTCGGCAATCCCTGCCGGTTCCCTAGGTGATAAGATCCGGCGCGGTCGCGTTATCTTCACCGATACAGCAAAGCAAGCGCGCACCTATGTTGGTAATAGGTTATCCTGCAGTAATTGCCATCTTGATGCTGGGCGGCGTGCAAACTCTGCACCCTTGTGGGGTGCCTACGGCCTATATCCACGATATTTGGCAAAGAATGGCCACGTGAATAGTTTCGGCGAGCGTCTGCAGGACTGCTTCCGTTTCAGCCTGAACGGGAAAGCGCCACCGCTGAACAGTGATGTCATCGTTGCGCTAGAGATTTATGCGCGGTGGTTATCCAAGGGCGCGCCTAGGGGTGTAAAGCTAACCGGCGCTGGGTATCCAAAGCAAGACTTTAAACCCCAGCGATCGCCAGACTACACGCGCGGCAAGGAAGTCTATGTGAATCACTGTGCATCGTGCCATGGTCCTGACGGCGCGGGTCAGCAGATTGCAGGACGCAATGTGTTTCCGCCGTTATGGGGCTCCCAGTCATTCAATTGGGGAGCCGGCATGCACCAGCTGGATAACGCCGCTGCGTTCATCAAGGCTAATATGCCTTTAAATCTTAGCAGTGTGCTAAGTGACCAAGAGGCGTGGGATGTGGCGATGTACATGAATGCCCACGAACGTCCGCAAGACCCTCGCTATACCGGTAATGTCACGACTACGCGCGCAAAATACCATAATACCCCGATGTCGCTATACGGTACGATAGTGAATGGTTGGCTTTTAGGCAGTCGCCCAGCGCAATAAGCACTTAGTTTTCTTCCAGAGCGCTACAGTGTTAATTTTAAGTTAACTGCTGTTCTGGTTTTATAGTGGAGCGGATTCAAGCTACGAGCACGTGTCAGCATCGTCATATGTCAAGAGCAATAGAGTTTTTCTAATAAAAATTCTACTAGCACCTGAGCAATATTAATGGTTGTGGTTTGCTGTAGCGCCCGCCAAGCAGGAATGCTGTTAACTTCCAGTACCTGAAAACCCTTATCTACGGAATAGATAATGTCCACCCCTGCATAATCAACGCCGACAGCTTGGGTGGCTTGGCAGGCCAGCCTACTGATTTCAGGATCTAAGGGCACTGGAAAGCATTCTGCGCCTTGGGCAGCGTTGGTGATCCAAGTGTGCCCTCGGCGAATCATGGCGGCAATTGCTTGATGATTCACCACAAAAACTCGCCAATCTTGCCAGATACCCTTATTTATAGGAGGGATAAATTCCTGTAGGTAATAGAGTCCACCTACAGCCCCACAGGTATTTAAGTCAGCAGGGCAGCTGAGTCGAATAAGCCCCTGCCCTTGGCAGCCAAATAAAGGTTTGAGCACAAGTTCGTGGCACTGCCTTTGTGCTTGGGCAATTAATTGGTGAGCTTGATCTGTATCTTCACAGGCCCAAGTACGGGGCGTGGGAATACCTTGATAATGGAGCAGTAGCGAGGTTCGCGCTTTGTCTACGGTACGTTCAATAGCAAGCGCGTTATTGAGTACATAAACACCTAGTTCAGCTAGGGCATGCAAGATGTCTAAGCGTACACTAATTTGCTCAAAGCTGCCCGCTGCAATTCCTCGGGTGATGACCGCATGGGGCAATGTTGCGCTTAATCCAGGAATATAAAGCCCAGAAGGGAGATCTAAATCAATCCGACACTGGTCTAAGCTTGCGCGGATAGTTTTTATCCCTTTAGCTGTTAAAGCTACTTCCAGCTGCTGGCTATGCCAGCCATGATGATTATTAAAAATAACTACCTGTACCATAAAAAGAGGTAACAAATTTGTGTTAGGTTGCAGTTAATAACTTTAACACTTGGGATTGATGCTGTTGGAGCTGCTGCCAGCAGTGCTCAATGCTAATGCCTTGAGCATGAACTGAGCAAATGGGTTCTCCTTGTTCAATAGAATAATTGCCTATGGGGTAGTCATGACAAAAATGAGGCCAAGATACATTTTGTGGGATTCGCAGCGAATGGGGTGCATAAAGGATGGAAAAGGCGCGAGCAAATAACATAGGATTGACGTGGATAGGCAATGATACTCCTAAGCAAGCGCGAATATGGGCATCTAATGGGTTAAATAGATCTTGATATAGATCTAAAGAGGTAGGGGGTCGAGGGTTGATTTCTAATACCTTGATCTCTCTGGTAGGGGTTTGAATAAAATCAAGCCCATTTAGGCCCAATAAACCCGTTACTGCTGTAATAGCGGTTAAATAGCTTTGCATAAGCATATGAGTAACAGGATCTATAGCTAAAGGCGCTGAGATTCCGCCATAACGGTAAGGAGCAAAAGCGATTGGAGTGAGCTCCAATCGATTGTAGCCTAGGATTTGGGCTTCTTTACCATTTGCAAGGAAGAGCACAGATCCAAGCTGGCCTTCCAGTTTACGTTGGTAATAACAGTTAGACGCGATCTGATCAGGCATTGCGGATAGCACGTGCTGGCCTCCAGTGCCACCGATAGTTTTGCGCAACCAGCCTATAGGATTAATTGGAGGAAAAGATTGGGTTTCAGGCGCAGGAATGTGTAAAGACTGGAGTAAGGAGAAAAAATAATGAGGATCTTTAAGTAATCGGATATTATTGGCAGTATTGCCTAGTAATATTCCTAGCAGGCTCAGATCTTCAATAAAATGAGGGCGATGTTCAAACCCGCTGCCAAAAATTAAACCTACGGGGTGAGTCTCTAGATCAATAATCTGTGCAACAGCTTGGTACCAATATACATAATCAGCATCAAGTGGGATGTATACCCAAGTTGAAGCCATTTGCCGAGTCTCCACATCGGCGTAATGATCCGCTACTAATACTCGATAACTACCCGCTACCGCTGATTGAGCTAAAGCTCTGCCGCTAGTGGCTAAAATGAGAATAGGCCAATTTTTATTCCAAGCTGTGATGATATTTGTAAAGGACTGAGACTGGATAAGAGATTCTGCTTAGAAGGCTCAACTATCCTGCTAATGATAGTTTTTTAGCAGGTAGATGAGACAAATATTTAGATGCTGAATAATGCTAGGGCTAGGGGCGGCTCTTCCTTGAGACTTACGCCATTGGTTTTAGCCGGTACTATTTTAAGGGCTTTTATGAAGATAAGAGAGTACAGCGCCTAGACTTTCTTTGGCATCCCCAAAGAGCATGCGAGTATTCTCTTTGTAGAACAAAGGATTATCTATACCGGCATAACCTGCTGCCATGCTTCGTTTTAATACGATTGCTGTTTTTGCTTTCCAAGCTTCAAGGACGGGCATGCCACCAATAGGGCTATTAGGATCTTCTTGAGCAGAAGGATTAACAATATCATTGGCACCAATCACAATAGCTACTTCTGTGCTTGGAAAGTCTTGGTTAATTTCATCCATTTCCAGAACGATATCGTAGGGTACTTTAGCTTCAGCCAATAATACATTCATATGGCCTGGCATGCGCCCAGCTACCGGATGAATGGCAAAGCGTACTTTGATGTTCTGCTCTCGTAGTAATTTAGTGATTTCATACACAGTATGCTGAGCATGAGCGACCGCCATGCCATAGCCAGGGATAATAACGACGCTCTTAGCTACCTTTAAAAGCTGGGCTGATTCTTCAGCGCTAATAGCAATTACTTTACCACTACTGGTAGTAAGGGGGGTGAGGGTATCACCAGATCCAGTACCAAAACCGCCCATAATAACGCTGATAAAATTGCGATTCATGGCACGGCACATAATGTAACTAAGGATAGCACCGCTGCTGCCCACTAAAGCACCGGTGACAATTAATAGGTCATTGGCTAGCATAAAGCCAGTGGCAGCGGCTGCCCAGCCAGAATAGCTATTGAGCATGGAGATCACCACTGGCATATCGGCACCTCCAATAGTCATCACCATATGAACACCAAATCCAAGGGCAATAACTGTCATCAGTAAAAGAAAGAGCAGCCCTGACCCTGTTGCTTGAGATACAACAAAGGCTTTTCCTAGCCAGATCATGAGGATAACCAATCCTAAATTTAACCCATGGCGAGCAGGAAGCAATAAAGGTTTACCGTCAATACGCCCACTAAGCTTACCAAAAGCGATGATAGATCCGGAAAAAGTAATCGCACCAATGAGAACTCCGAGATAGATTTCGACGCTATGGATTGTTTTTTCAACTCCGGTAATCTCAATTTCTGGCGCAATGAGATTAACATAGCCTACTAGAACTGCGGCAAGACCTACAAAACTGTGCAGTATGGCTACTAACTCTGGCATTTGGGTCATTTTGACCTCTTGCGCCAGCTTAATTCCAATGATAGTACCAATCGCCATGGCGATTATAAGCAAGATATGGGCACTGGGAGTATTAATTGCACCGCTGAAGACTGTAGCTAAAATGGCCGCTACCATACCCACCATGCCATAGATATTGCCACGCTGAGCAGTTTCTTGGTGGTTTAAACCGCCCAAGCTGAGGATAAATAGGATGGTTGCACCAATATAAGTGACTGTAACCAGACCTTGGGACATAATGTTGCTCTCTCCTATTTTCTAAACATCCGCAGCATGCGTTGGGTTACAAGGAAGCCACCGGCAATATTGACACTGGTGATTAAGATAGCAATTGTTGCGAGGATCCCGAGCAAAATCCCAGGTTTAGCAACCTGAACAAGCGCGCCAATAATAATAATGCTACTGATGGCATTCGTGACACTCATTAAAGGTGTATGTAAGGAGGGGGTCACATTCCAAATCACTTGATAACCTACAAAACAGGCCAGCACAAAGACCATAAAATGAGGCATAAAAGAAGGAGGAGCCACAGCCCCTAACCCCCATAAACTTAAGCCGCTTAAGCTCATGGATAATGCAATTTTAACAGCTTTAGAAAGTTGCCATTTCTTTTTTGGTGTTGCCGCTATTGCTTGCCCTTGGGTGGGTATGGATTCTGCCTGTTGTTGTAATGGCTTGGGGGCAGGTACGGCTGGTTTTGATAGAGGTGGAGGTGGCCAGGTAATCTCTCCATCTTTGGCTACCGTGAGGCTACGGATGATCTCATCTTTCATATTTAAATGAATGATCCCATCCTTATTTGGGCATAGCTCTTCAAGTAAATGACGTAAGTTAGTTCCATATAACTGGCTAGCTTGGGTGGGAAGACGACTCAGTAGGTCTGTGTAGCCAAGAATAGTCACCCCATGCTTGGTAGTAGCTTCATCGGGTTTTGTTAAAGCGCAATTTCCTCCTTGCTCAGCAGCTAGATCAACGATAACACTGCCCCGTCTCATGGATTTAACCATTTCCTCGGTAATGAGGATCGGTGCTTTCTTACCTGGAATTAGAGCGGTGGTGATAATAATATCTACCTCCGCAGCCTGCTGGGCAAAGAGCGCCATCTCTGCTTGGATAAACTCTTTACTCATTTCCTTGGCATATCCGCCTTTTCCACTACTTTCTTCTTTAAAGTTGAGGACTAGAAATTCAGCACCTATGCTTTGAACTTGCTCCTTAACCTCGGGTCGAGTATCAAATGCCCGCACAATACCACCTAATCCTACTGCGGTACCAATGGCGGATAGTCCAGCTACTCCAGCACCAATAACTAATATTTTTGCAGGCGGAATTTTACCGGCAGCAGTAATTTGCCCAGTGAAGAAGCGGCCAAAATGATAAGAGGCCTCAATAACCGCCCGATAACCTGCAATATTAGCCATGGAGCTTAGAGGATCTAGTTTTTGAGCACGAGATATCCTAGGTACGCTATCCATAGCTAAGACGGTAGCTTTCTTTGTTGCTAGTTGTTCTAATAAATTTTTATTTTGGGTCGGCCAGATAAAACTGATTAAATAAGCGCCTTCCCGTAATAGGGCTAATTCATCAATAGCAGGTTTTGAATATTTTCCCGGAGGGCGAACTTTAAGGATAATATCCGAGGTTTCCCATAAAGATGGGGTGTTTTCAATGATTTTAACGCCTACTTGACGATAAGCTTCATCAGAGAAATTAGCACTAAGGCCCGCTTTAGACTCTAATGCAACTGAAAACCCTAGTTTTTGTAAGTGCTCGGCTGTATCTGGGGTAGCCGCTACCCGTTTCTCACCTAAATGGAGTTCTTTTGGAATTCCGATTTGCATTTTTATTTTACTCCCAGTGCTAACTCAGAATTATCGCATACTTATTGAACTTTGCAATTATGAGCTACCCTAGATCATCGGTCTAAGGTGCTTTTATCTCAAAGTAAATAACAAAAGAATAGTATTCTTTTTTTTAGATGGGGTTGAATTTAACTACTTTGCTTAGAGAGAAATTTACCATGGAGGAAATCTATAGCACTTTGCTAGAATGCTTATTAGCATTTCTAAGTGTTATTAGTGTAGAAATAGGGAAATTTTTTTAGTTGATACATATTGGGTGGCCCTTACAATGACTGTTTGTACCCGTTTTGCTCCTAGTCCTACTGGTTATTTGCATATTGGCGGTGTTCGCACTGCGCTTTTTTCTTGGCTTCACGCCCGTAAGCACGGTGGCCATTTTATCCTACGAATAGAGGATACAGATCGGGAACGATCTTCCCTTGAGTCTGTTAATGCCATTCTTGAGGGCATGACTTGGTTAGGGCTGGAGTACGATCAGGGGCCTTTTTATCAAACTGATCGATTTTCCCGTTATCAGGAGATTATTAAACAGCTTATTGCTTCTGGTCATGCATATTTTTGCTATTGTACTAAGGAAGAGCTTGAGGCTAGGCGTGCTAGACAGTTAGCCCAGAAAGAAAAGCCTCGCTACGATGGCCGGTGTAGAGAGAATGCTATTCCAAGGGATGGAATTTCTCCTGTGGTTCGTTTTAAAACCCCGCTAACAGGCCAGATTGTGGTACGAGATTTAGTCCGAGGATCTGTAGTATTCCAGAATAGTGAGCTAGATGATTTAATCTTAGCCCGCGCTGATGGTACTCCCACCTATAATTTAACTGTGGTAGTGGATGATATGGATATGCAGATTACCCATGTTATTCGAGGCGATGATCATCTTAATAATACGCCTCGTCAGAGCAATATTTTTCATGCCTTGGGTAAAACAACCCCTATTTATGCCCATGTACCTATGATTCTAGGGTCGGATAAACAAAGGTTATCAAAACGCCATGGCGCTGTAAGTGTAATGAGCTATCGAGAGGCAGGTTATTTACCTGAGGCGTTGCTAAATTATCTAGTTCGCCTCGGCTGGTCTTATGGGGATCAGGAAATTTTCAGCTTAGATGAAATGATCAAGTTATTTGATATTGGAGATATTAATCAATCTGCTTCTATCTTTAACCCTGAAAAACTGCTTTGGCTTAACCAACAGTATATTAAAAATGCTAATCCAGCCTATATTGCTCACCACCTAAGCTGGCATTTAGGGCAGCTTGGGATTGATCCAGCAGAGGGGCCGGATTTAGTGGCTATCGTTAAGGCGCAGCAGGAGCGAGCAAAGACCTTAGTAGAAATGGCTCATAACAGCCTGCCATTTTATCGTGATTTTAGTGAATATGAAGAACCGGCAGCTAGCAAATATCTTAACATTGCTATTCTGCAGCCATTACAAGAGCTGCGTAGCTGTTTTGAAAAAGCACAGTGCTGGACTGCAACTACATTACATGAGATCTTGGTAGCAATAATGGAGAGCCATGATTTGAAATTAGCTAAATTAGCCCAGCCTTTGCGAGTAGCTATGATGGGGCGCCCTATTTCGCCGCCTATTGATATTACCCTTGAACTTTTGGGGAAAGAGCGGGTACTGATGCGCCTTGATCGAGCCCTTGCTTGGATTAGCCAAGACTCATAGATAAAGAAATATTAGCGATTTGTTTACTTTACGATGCGTAAAGTAGGTTTTCGGCTAAGAGGATTTGGGCTTGATGGGTTTGGAGGTGGTGGTGGCGATCGATCCTCTTCATTAAATTTCATTCCTTGCCCGTTCTCCTTTGCATAAATAGCCAAGGTGGCCTGGGCTGGAAATAGTATTTGATGGGAGATGCCAGAAAAACGAGCGGAAAAACTGAACCAATCATTTTCTAGTGAGAGATCACGAATCGAATTTGGATGGATATTGAGGGTAATTTTGCCGTTAGAAACATGCTGATGAGGTACTTCTACCCCTATTACCGTAGCATCTACCAATAGATAGGGGGTTAGGCCATTATCGATGATCCATTGATATAAAGCTCGGATTAGATAGGGACGGTTTGAACTCATAGTAGGTTTTGAGTTATCGATCATACATAGGATAATCCTATCTAAGTAATGCCCACAACCTCTGATCGCATTTCTCGTTCAGCATCACTTAGACTTCGTTGGAAGGAGTCCCTAGAAAAAATGCGATTAGCATAGCTTTCAATAAACTTTGCCTGAGAGGGTAATTTAATTTCCAGTACGGGTAAGCGCCACAATAAAGCCCCTAAGGCAGCATCTAGCAGCGAGAATTCCTCGCTCATAAAAAAATGTGCTCGTTCAAAAACAGGACTTAATATTGTTAAATCCTCAGCTAGGGCTTTACGTGCTTTTAACGATATATTGAAGTAAGGATGACTACCAAGTAAGCGATACCACTCCAGATCAACCCGGTGAAGGGTAAGCCGAATACGGGCTCTAGAGATGGGATCTATAGGCATTAGAGGTGGATGAGGAAAGCGTTCGTCAAAGTACTCCATAATGACTTTTGATTCATATAATGTCAGATCCCGATCAATAAGCGTGGGAACCGAGTTATAAGGATTAAGGAGAATCAACTCCTCTGGAGGGTTATTAGGATCTACGTTAATAATATCGATGGGAATGTTCTTCTCCGCAATAACAATACGGGTACGGTGACAAACCGGGCATAGCGGATCAGAGAATAGGGTTGTAGTAGTTCTCTTATTAGAAATAGTCATTAGATCTAGCTTTTAGCACTCCCTATATTTTTGTGAATAACTTTAATTGTGCGATTTTTACTTACTTACGGGATGCTGGGCAGTTTGTGCAAAATAAATATAATCTAGTTTTCATTTAGCCAGTTAACTGAAATTATTAATAATTATTTTAGCCAAAACTGCCCGTGCTTATCTCAATGAACGTCTTTCCAGTATTCCTTTTTAAGGAAATAGGCAATAACGCAAAAAACAGCCAAGTAAATTAAGACCCAAGGGCCATATTTTTCTCGCTCAAGCTGAGCGGGTTCACCCATGTAGGTTAAAAAATTAACCAAATCGTCTAAGGTTTGTTCATACTGACTAGGAGACTGGGCTCCAGGCATTGTTAGCTTAAGATCTGAGGATTCATCTCCTTTCTTAACTAAAGTCTGCCAGCCTTGAAGAGGCCATAAAGGATTGGGCATCGCTGTATCCTTAAAAACTAGATTATTCACGCCAGTAGGGCGACCCGGATCAAGATAGTAAGTTCGCAGATAGGTGTGCAGCCAAGCTGGGCCTTTATAGCGAGCGACTAAGGTTAAATCGGGTGGGGTAGCTCCAAACCAGGCTTTTGAATCCTCAGGCCGCATTGTAATCTCCATGGGATCGTGAATTTTATTGGTAGTAAGCATAAAATTCTGGGTGACTTCTGCCGTGGTCAGGCCAAGATCTTCTGCCATTCTGCTATAGCGCATGTATTTAGCAGAGTGGCAGCTTACGCAGTAGTCCACAAAGGTTTTTGCCCCTCGCTGTAGGGACTCCTTATCATGAAGGTCAATTTTTACCTTATCCAGCGGATAGTGGTCTGAAGAGGCCCAAACCACAGCCGCTGATGAAGCAAAAAGTAATAAACAGGCAATAGTTCTTTTCATTGTTAGCTCACTCTCTTAGGAACAGGTTTAGTTTTATCCAGCTTAGTGTAGATTGGCATTAACAAAAAGAAGGCAAAATAGATGACTGAAAATATGCGAGCGATCATAGCAGTCACCGGTGTAGCCGGTTTTGTGCCTAAATAGCCTAGGCATATAAAGCTAATAGCAAAGAGAGTGATAGCAGACTTATAAAGTGTTCCCCGGTAACGAATAGATTTTACTGGGCTACGATCAAGCCAAGGGACAAAAATCCACAGGAGCATTGCCACAGCCATCGCAACAACCCCCATTACCTTATCAGGAACAGAGCGTAGTATGGAATAATAAGGGGTCAGATACCATAGAGGTCTGATATCTTCTGGTGTAGCTAACGGGTTAGCAGGCTCAAAATTATCCCCTTCTAAGAACCATCCCCCAAGCTCTGGGGCATAAAAAACTATCCAGGCAAATATGAATAAAAATACGCCAAATCCCCATATATCTTTGACGCTATAATAAGGATGAAAGGGGATACCGTCTAAAGGGATGCCATAGGCATCTTTATTCTCTTTAATTTCTATCCCATCTGGGTTATTAGATCCAGTTTGATGTAGTGCTATGATATGCACAACCACTAGCGCAGCCAGTAGAAAAGGAACTAAAAATACATGGAAGGCAAAGAAGCGATTTAAAGTGGCATCGGAGATACCATAATCACCCCGAATCCACTCAGCTAAGCCCGTACCAATATAGGGTAGAGCGCCAAAAAGCGAGGTGGTGACTTCTGCACCCCAATAGGACATTTGCCCCCAGGGCAACAAATAACCCATAAAAGCTTCTGCTACTAGGGCAAGATAGATCATCATCCCGATGATCCATAATAACTCTCTTGGCTGCCTAGATGAGCCGTAGAGCAGTCCTCGAAACATGTGGAGGTACACCACAACGAAGAAAGCTGATGCACCAACAGAGTGCATATAACGAATAAGCCATCCCCACTCTACATCTCGCATAATGTGCTCAACCGAGCCAAAAGCTAGGCTAGCGTCGGGCTTGTAACTCATAGTTAAAAATAATCCAGTGGCTAACTGGATAACTAATACCAGCAAAGCTAAAGAGCCAAAAAAATACCAAATATTAAAATTCTTTGGCGCATAATATTCCGCCATGTGTTCCTTCCATGGCTTAGAAATGGGAAGGCGAGAATCGACCCATTCAAATATTTGATTAATCATTTTCATTAGGCGTTATCTCCTGGGTTTTCACCGATTAGTAAGCGGTTTTCGCTGAGGAAACGATAAGGGGGCACAACTAAATTTGTTGGCGCTGGAACCTCCTTAAAGACTCGGCCGGCAAGATCAAAACGGGAACCGTGGCACGGGCAGAAAAACCCTCCTTTCCAATCCTTGCCTAAATCTGTTGGGGCAAGCTCTGGACGGAAGGTAGGAGAACAGCCTAAATGAGTACAAATTCCAATAAGCACTGCGATTTCAGGTTTAAGAGAGCGATAGGAATTTTTATTATAAGAGGGCTGTTGATCCGTTACATCGCTATTAGGATCTCGAAGCTCGTCACTGGTGGTGAGGATATCTAAATCCTTGAGTTCTTCCGGTGTTCGATGGAAAATCCACACCGGCTGACTACGCCACTCTACGGTCATTAAATGGCCAGGTTCAAGTTTGCTGATATCAACTTCTACTGGGGCGCCTGCTGCTTGAGCTTGAGCGCTGGGGTTCATAGACTTGACGAAGGGTACCGCGGTAAAGCCTATACCAGCTACACCAACCGCTGTTGCTGTAGCCGTTAAAAAGCGGCGCTTACCGTGATCAACACTATCTATACTCATATTTTTCTCCACTACCAAAAGGTAAAACTAAGATTATTACAAGCTATATATAACATGAGTCAAGAGTGCTTTTTTATATCGCGGAATTCTATCATAAAGCAATAAAAAACTTGGCAACCTCATGCTAAGAGGGACTAGATTAGCAGACTAGATTAGCCTTGAAAAATGACTTTTTAGATTGGGTTGAGGAAATGAGGGAAGGGTAGCGGTGAAGGTTTAGATTTTTATCCGCTACCCTAGGGGCCGAGATGGCATCTTTCCGTGATTAAGAATGAAGCGTAGGTAGTTTGCAACCACTATCATCAGGGAAATGATGAGCCATGATTATGGTAACGTCTTCAGGTTTTAAAACAGGTAAAATAGCTAAAGCGCGGGTATTGGAAGATAACTGCCCCCAGTGCCAGTGATCTTTGAATCGTTCAATAAATTTTAGAGACCAAGGTAAGGCAATGTTGCGAGATAAGTGAATCCAATCCCAGTGGCTTTTAAATTGATCAATAAGTTCTTCAGACCAAGGTAGCGTAATATTGCTAGATAATTCCCCCCAGCTCCATCGACCATGATGTCGGGTAAGCAGAGTCTCATTTAAGGATTTACGGGATAAAAAATTAAGGCATTGCTCAGGATGAATATTTTTTAGTATAGATATTAAATGTTGTTGATCTAGGGTAGTAGTAATCTGAGTAGCAAAGGCTGCTTGATAGCTGGCTGTAACTCCTTCTTGGGTAGAGGGTGAGTCATTTTTTAGCTTGGGGTCATTCATGAGTTTACTCCTGATATGTTGGCTCGTCGATCTCTTGTTCAATCATGACCAAGATTGGATGAATTAGCTTGCTTATGGGAAAATAATAATCGTTAAATCTTGGGTTTCTTAGCCTAATAGATTTAACTTCATAAATTAGACAAAAAAAAATATCTTGGTTCGGCCTATTATCGGTAAGATCTAGGAGGACTTTAATGTTTAATTGATCTTTGAACAGTCGTGCTAGTGGGGCACTTAGGAGTAAGAAGCAGCGGCCGGCAAAAACTTAAGCTTAAGCATTCCTCATGTTGTCCTAAGTGTAGGCCATATCCTCTCTCTAAATCCCATAAATAGATGGCTTATGATTATTTATCGTCTAGAAAATGATGAGCCGTAGTATCTTTAATTTTTTGATATATATTGTTAATAGGGGCTAATGTTGGATTAAATTACAGTGATTATTTATGCTGATCGGCAGCGTATCGCTAGTGGTTTGACCGGGCAGTATTATTTGTCTGGGCGCGAAATTTGTGTGCCTCGTGATGGTAGCGATCGCCCAAACACTAATAGCAAGATCAAAGGAGAAACCTATGAGATTCAAGAACAAATGGTACTTGTTAGTCAGAGTGGGTTTACTCATTTGCAGTTGGACCGGTACGGCATTCGCGATACCAACATATAGTGGCTTTTATGTATTCGGCGACAGCCTCTCCGATGTAGGCAACCTCTATGCTTTAACTAAAGGTACAGTGCCGGTTTCACCGCCTTATTCAAAAGGACGGTTTAGCAACGGCGCTGTTTGGGTGCAAGACCTAGCCGCTTCGCTGGGGCTTGGCCAAGTCACGCCTAGTTTAAAAGGTGGTCAAGATTTCGCCTACGGTGATGCGCAGACTGGGCCAACGCTGGCACACCCGGGTAACAGCATACTTGATAAAGCGATTGATCTACCCGCGCAACTTTCGGCTTACCAAAAAGCAGTGCCTAATCCGCAACCTGATGCCCTCTACGCCCTCTGGATTGGTTCAAACGATGTTGATGCACTGATTACAGGGCTACTCGATCGCTCTCATTCCCTGTCAAGTAGTGATATTAAAACAGACATCAACCAAGCGGTTGGCAATATCGGTTCCGTGGTGGATAGCCTTGCCAAGGATGATATGAAGCATTTACTAGCGCTGAATGTCCCCGATCTTAGCAAGGATCCACGTGCGATCGCGGCGGCGAAAAATGTCGATCCTAGAGACCCTGCCGCCGTGTTAGCTGACATCCAAACCCTGACCGAGACCTTCAATAGTGCTTTCCAGCAGGAATTGCTGACTTTAGCGCAACGCGACGGTTTCCATCTCAGCTTTGTGAATACCTATGTCGCCCTCGACAATATCGTCGCTGATCCTAGAAAATACGGGCTTACCAACGTGACTGACCCTTGCTGGACCGGTAATTTCACCGATTCCCAATCAGGCAGTGTCTGTGCGAATCCAAATGACCATCTGTTCTGGGATGATCTGCATCCGACCGCAGTAGTTCAGAGTATAGTTGCGACAGACGCGCTTAAAGCGCTGGCCGTGTCTGAACCTGCCAGCGCCAGTTTGTTTCTGATTGGGCTGATCGGTGTCTTTCTGGCTCACGTTATGACGCGAGTAGGTAGAATACAAGTGTAGCGTTTTTCTGGATTTTAATGGTGTTACTTAGTGCTATGGGGAGGCTTTTTACCTCCGTAGGGTTTTTTTTGATTGGTTAATTTTTTGACTGTTAACTTTACTTCTTATTGAGAATGAGTGCCCTGTTGATTCTAAGCTTCTTTATTGGCAGTTTATTGATTTCCAGCATTCTACTGTTTCTTCTTTGTGCCTTTTATGAGCAGAAGAGGAGAAATTTCAGTTATTTGCCGGTTTGAGTTGGATAGTTCAATTGCTTAGCAAGCTACTGCTCATGATTGTCTCCATTCTGATAAGTAACTCCTCTCTATTTGTTTTGATGGGCGATTTTAGAGATGGCTAGTTCTCTTGCGCCTGCTTGATTCTCCGAATGTGGATATCCTCCGGAATGTGACAATCTAGTGCTGCTAGGCTAGGATATTGATGCGCTAATTGGTAGTGTGACTAGTTGATGATAGTAGCTATTTTATGTTAACTATCCAGTTAGAGTAGAGGGTCTCTAGATTAAGTCAAAATAGGTTTTGATTTTTATAACTTAATTATTTGGGCTAAGGGATATTACTAAGCCCTTGAGCGGGGCTAGGATCTATGTTTTTTGAGAGTAATTATCCTAAGTAACTTGATAAGTTGGATATTTATTTTTCTAATATTTAGTGTTATTTAATATAGTTAAATATAATAAACTAGGGTGTAATGTTATGCCTATTTATGAATACCGTTGTGAGTCCTGTAGTCATGAAGTGGAGTTGTTGCAAAAATTGACTGATGCGCCAGCGGTTCGGTGTCCTTCTTGCAGTGAGGATAAATTGCGTAAGCTGGTTTCGGCAGCCGGTTTTCGGCTTAAAGGGGGGGGGTGGTATGAGACGGATTTTAAAAATAGTAATAAACGCAATGTAGTCGCCTCGGGTGATGGGCCTAAGGAAAAGGAAAGCGCTGAAAAAGCCCCAGATCATTCAGGAAGCGCTGAAACTAATGCTAATCCTAAGAAAGATGCAGCAACTTCAACCACGGCTACTAATTAGCCTGCTTTGAAAGTGGGCTTGTAGAAAATAGAACTAAGAATCAACGGGTAGGTTTGGCTCTATTGCGCCAATCCGCTAGAGATCCTAGAAATCGCCTGCTTTTAACTTTTAGCTAAGGATTTACCATGCGTAGCCATTATTGCGGTGCTCTTTCTGAAGCGCATATTGACCAAGACGTTACCCTTTGCGGCTGGGTCAATCGTCGCCGAGATCATGGTGGAGTGATTTTTGTTGATCTTCGAGATCGGGAAGGAATTACCCAATTGGTCTTTAACCCGGAATATTCTCAAGAGAGCTTTAATCAGGCTAATCAAGTACGTAGTGAGTATGTCCTTCGAGTTAAGGGAAGAGTGCAGCGTCGGCCAGAAGGAACTGAGAATCCTGATCTAGCTACGGGCCAGATAGAGGTATGGGGTCAAAATATTGAAGTGCTCAACATATCAGAGACTCCCCCTTTTCCAATAGATGAGAAGTTAGAAGTTGGGGAGGATATTCGGTTACGCTATCGTTATCTTGATCTTCGTCGACCTGAAAGTTTCCAGCGGCTTCGGCTACGATCAGCCATTACTCGACAGCTACGCCAATTTCTTGATAGCCAAGGGTTTCTTGATATTGATACCCCTATTTTGACTAAGTCAACCCCGGAAGGTGCGCGGGATTTTCTGGTGCCAAGCCGTACCCATCCTGGGCAGTTTTTTGCGTTACCTCAATCTCCTCAGCTCTTTAAGCAGTTATTAATGGTTGCCGGAGTGGATCGCTATTATCAGATTGCTCGTTGTTTTCGTGATGAAGATTTAAGGGCAGATCGTCAGCCTGAATTTACTCAATTGGATATAGAGACCTCTTTTTTACATGAAGATGGGCTGATGAATCTAATGGAAGAGATGATAAGAGATCTATTTACTACTGTGTTAGGGGTAGATCTCCAAACTCCATTTACGCGTATGCCCTATGCTGAAGCCATATCCCACTTTGGGGTGGATAAACCTGATTTGCGAATCCCCTTAAAATTAGTGGAAGCGGGGGATTTGATGAAAACAGTAGAATTTAAAGTCTTTGCTGAGCCCGCTAAAAATGATCAGGGGCGAGTGGCGGTGTTGCGATTGCCTAGAGGCAATAAGCTTAGCCGTAAAGAAATTGATGACTATACTCAGTTTGTAGCTATCCACGGAGCTAAGGGGTTAGCTTATATTAAGGTGATTAATCTTAGCCAAGGACGAGCGGGGTTACAGTCACCAATTCTTAAATTTTTACCTAATGAGGTTATTGACGCTATTTTAGAGCGTACGGACGCAAAGGAGGGAGATATTTTATTTTTCGGGGCTGATAAAGCCGCTATTGTAAATGAGTCCCTAGGGGCTTTACGAGTCAAATTAGGCCATGATCACGGCTTGGTAGAATCAGGTTGGCGGCCTCTATGGGTCATAGATTTCCCCATGTTTGAGTGGGATGATAAAGAAAATCGTTGGAGCGCGTTGCATCATCCTTTTACTGCTCCTAAAGAAGAGGATCTGGCTTTATTAGCACAAAATCCGGCGGTTTGCCGCTCTCGTGCCTATGATTTGGTACTTAATGGTAGTGAGGTTGGGGGGGGATCTATGCGTATTTTCCAGCCTCAAGTACAACAGCAGGTTTTTAGCCTTTTAGGAATTAAGCAAGAGGAGGCTCAAGATAAATTTGGATTTCTTTTAGATGCATTAAAATATGGATGCCCACCTCATGGTGGAATCGCTTTTGGTGTAGATCGCTTAGTGATGCTAATGACTGGAAGTACTTCTATTCGGGAAGTGATTGCCTTTCCTAAGACTCAAACGGCAAGCTGTTTGCTCACAGGCGCACCTGGATCAGTGGCAGGATCACAGCTTCAAGAACTGGGAATTAAGTCTAGCCCGTCCACCTCAAAGTAGGCAGAGCGCTTAAAGCCTTAAGATAACTGTACCTAAATTGGTTAAGATAAACGCTAATTCTCTAGTTTTAGAATCACAATATTTTAAGTTTCTTTGCTTGCAAAATTGAGCTCTACGCCGTTACCTGCGGGATCTTTAAAAAAAATTTGGAACTGATTCGTTTGTGGTACGGTACGCACCTTATAGATAATTCCCCGTTTCCTGATATGTAGCTCATAAGCAGCGGGATCTTGGCAGGTGAAGGCAACGTGATCAAATGTATTTTTAGCTATCGTGGATCTAGGTTCATCAGGAGAGCATTCTATTAAATGAAGGATAGGATCATTACCTGCATATAGCCAATATCCATTACCACCAATGGGTGGCCGTGAGCCAATTTTAAGCCTTATGATCTCGCAGTAAAATAGGCATAATTCTTCTAGGATCTCTCGTGTTGCTCGCAAAGTGTAGTGATTAAGGTCAATAACTTTCATCATTAATTAACCTCTAATTTTGAGTCGGGTTTATCTTTAAAATGGGTTTAAATGTCACTATTTTTTATCAAGAGGATCTAATTCTTTAGTAAACTATTTTCTTTATTAGTTCTTGATGGAGGCTACAATTATGGCTAAATCTGCAGTAGCAATCCAAAACTATATTCATTTAAATGATGATGATTGTGAGTCTCGGATCGCTGAGGCTAAGCGGGTTTTGGGAAGTGAGTTGGTTATTCTCGGGCATCACTACCAGCGAGAGGAAGTTTTTCGATTCGCTGATTATTCTGGAGATTCTCTTAAATTATCGCGTCAGGCGGCTGCTTCTAAGGCTAAATATATCGTCTTTTGCGGTGTTCATTTTATGGCTGAAGTGGCCGATATCTTATCTCGCCCAGAGCAAATGGCTATCCTTCCTGATCTGGCAGCTGGCTGTTCTATGGCGGATATGGCGGACTTGGTTAAGGTGGAGCGCGCTTGGCGAGAGTTAGGAGAGATCTTAGATATGGAGCAGGTGACTCCAGTTACCTATATTAACTCTGCGGCTAATCTTAAAGCTTTCTGTGGCCGTCATGGCGGTATTGTTTGCACCTCAAGTAATGCCCAAGCTGTTCTTAAATGGGCGTTTGCCCGTCGGGAAAAGGTATTATTTTTTCCTGATCAACATCTGGGTAGAAACACGGCCTATGGTATGGGTATCCCCCTTGAAGAGATGGTGGTTTGGAACTTTAATCGCCCCAATGGAGGGTTAATGCCAGATCAAATTCGATCAGCTCGAATAATTCTATGGCAAGGTCACTGTTCTGTTCACCAGATGTTCCAGCCAGAGCATATTGATCGCTTTTTGGAGCGCTATCCTGATGCGAGAATTATCTCCCACCCTGAAAATAGCTTTGAAGTATGCCAAAAATCTCACTATGTGGGATCAACAGAATATATTATTAAAACTATTCAAGAGTCAGCCTCTAATACTCGCTGGCTCGTAGGTACAGAGCTTAATTTGGTGAATCGCCTCCATGAGCGGTTTAAGGGCGAAGGTAAATCTATCCACTTTATGTCGCCTATGGTGTGTATGTGCTCGACAATGTTCCGAACTGATCCTCAGCATCTGGCTTGGGTTTTAGAAAATCTAGTATCTGGGCAGATAGTCAATCAAATCAAGGTGCCAGAGAAAGAGGTAGAGCTTGCCCGCTTAGCTTTAGATCGGATGCTAGAGGTCTCTATCTAAAAGGCTAAGAGGCTGAAAATAAACGAAAGATAGTTGGCTTTCTTTTTATTAATTCTTAAATGATGGTGAATATATGACTGCAAGTGAAATAACAGTACAGAGTACTTTAAGCTCTCAGCTCCATAAGATTCAGGCGAGCAAAGAACATTGCTATGAGGTTACTCGGGCAGATTTGCCCTTATCTTGCCCTATGCCGGCTATGGAATTATGGAATTCCCATCCTCGGGTTTATCTGCCCATAGAGGATACTGGGCAGGAGCAATGCCCCTATTGCGGGGCTGTTTACACACTCAAAGACTAGAAATCCGTATTCTCCCTTCTCCCTATTCTGAAGAATAGAGGTCTCTAGGGTGCTTACTGCTAGGCAGTATTGATTTTCCGGTGGGCTAAAACTATGAGCATCAACTAATTTTTAAAAGATTCCTTATTTTGGCGAGCATGGGTTAGGTGACTAAGTTGTGCTGTTACGCTTTACCCTACTGGTTTCAGGCATTGCAAGCCAAAACAGTAAAAAAGCGATTAGTGCGATTCCAGTAAGACTTAGAAATGCCACATTATAACCTGCATAATCCACAATAAAACCAGCTACCAAATGGCTCAAAGCGGCTCCTAAACCCCAACAAGCTGAGGTAGCGCCTAGGGCTAGGTTATAATGCCCTGTTCCCCAGGTGAGATCGGAGACCACGATGTAGAACAACGCACCGAAAATACCCGCACCGATACCATCAAGAAGCTGAATCGAGATGAGATAATAAGGATCTTGAGAGAGAGTGTAGAGAAAACCTCGGATTGGCAGCACAGCAAAAGCTGCTAGAAAGATTGGCTTTCGACCCCAGGAATTGGCTTTTCGCCCCACCAGTAAAGCCATTGGTACCATGACAATTTGGGCTATAGTAATACAGAAGGCAATGACTAAGCTGGCAGCGTCAGGATGAGTGAGCGCCAGTTTCTGGCCGAGCAGTGGTAACATCGCGGCATTGGCAAAGTGAAATAGCGTTATTGTGGCTGTGAAAATGAGTAGTGGCTTGTAAGTGAATAGTTCTAGTAGATTTGGAGCTAGAATCTGTCCGCTCTCGGCCGGTAATCCGCGGGCTATTTTATGATTGATAGCTTTGCCCTCTATATTCAGTACCGCCCCAATACTCAGGATAGCCATAAACGCAGCAAGCCATAGTACTGCACTTGGACTGATCAGCCACCCAGCAACTCCAGCTACGAGCGCTGTTACCACATTACCCGCATGATTAAAGGCTTCATTACGCCCCACTTGGTAGGTAAATCTTTCAAAACCGACAATGCCAAGAGAAATTGCGGTAATAGCAGGGGGAAAGACAGCATCGGCTATGCCAATCACCGCTTGGGTAACGGCTACTGGCCAGAAACTCGGAATCCAAGTAATAAGTACTAAACAGATCCCAACCATTACCGCCGCAGTAATAATCAAGCCACGTTTCCAAGTAACCCAATCAACAAATCCACCTATGGGAGTTCGAGCTAATACAGTGGCTGTACCAGCAATTGCCATAATTAAGCCAATTTTACCCGCATCCCAATGCTGGCTAGAAAGAAGGTAAACTGACAGAAAGGGGCCCGCCCCATCCTTCACATCTGCGATGAAGAAATTTAACCAATCAAGGGCGGGATATCTTTTCACGATACGATCCCCATATTACCATGCTTTATGGATCTAAGGTTTTGGCGATAATCTAGGATTAAACTCCATTTCATGGGGTCTAAGATGTTTTCTGCCCCGCTTTGGAGGCATATTCACAACAGCAAGCTGATCTTTAGAGGAGCCGATTCTATTTGCTTCAATCATATGTCCAAACACGTTACTTATTCCGTCTCCTTCGGCAAATAAGATCTGTCCTGGTTTAATAATTTCAGCAAAACGATCAGCTTCGGGAGGGGGTAAATGGATCACTGTTCCGTCATTAAGCAGTACGCCATTAACTTCTCCTCGATACCCATGTAAGCGCATACGTACTTGGCCTTGGATCTCTTCATGGTTACGCTTGCCATGGCTAGTGTCGGTTATGGTTTGCCCATTTGTTTGGTTTGTCACTGAAACTGCTCTGATTAAAGACAGTTCCTTTGCCTGCGGGCCATGGATAGTCACTTGATCGCCTGGATGCACTGAATACGCAAACTCCGCTGAAAGATAAGGTGGTGTTTTCACTTCTGTACCGTCAGTTAGGATCAAACCATCAATATCCCCTCGCGGTGTCAGAGTAAATTGCCGCACTTGGCCTTGGTAAACCGGCAGTTGTTGCGTACTATAAAAAGATTCAGCAGTGGTGGATGGTGCAGGGGATGTAGCGGGTAACTCATGTATCCATGCTGGAGGTACCGGCGTAGTAGGGTTAGATGAAGGGGGTGTAGGTACAGAATGCGATTGACTCTGAGCAAAAACAGGGCTAACAACAATCATTACCCCGAGAGCCAGTGCTATTTTCTGCGGTCTAGTTATGGACTGTATAGTCATGATGTATCACTCCTTAGTTAGAAAATCTTGTAGAGAGATCCTAAATAAGTCAGTACAAAATCTATGCCATCCGTTGAAAGGGCGAAGAAAGAGGATCTTGAGCTAGGTTAAGGAATATTGTTGTCCTGTTTGATGACATCATTTGTCCGGTCTTCTGACTCTTTGATACCGTAGCGTTTTATTTTTGCGTAAAGAAGCTGACGATGAATGTTTAGAAGGCGCGCAGCTTCAGCGCGATTCCCGTTTGTTTTTTGCAGAGCGCGGCGAATAAGCGTAGCCTCTAGCTTGGCCACAGCTGCGGGGAGATCCTCATTAGGCCAATTAAGGGTTTGTCTTGGATTGAGCTGCCTTTCAGCGAGAAAACGAAAGTCAGTTGCTTGAATCAACTGACCCTGTACTAGTATTGAAATCCGTTCCATTGCATTTTTTAGTTCGCGAATGTTCCCCGGCCAATCATGCTGGATTAATCGGGCAATTGCATCGGCAGCCAGTTGCTTATTGTTTGTACGCGCTAGATAATATTCAGCTAAGGGAATGATATCGGTGATTCTCTCCCGTAGAGGAGGTAGATGAATGGGCACTACATGGAGCCGATAAAATAAATCCTCTCGAAACATTCCTTTTTGGACTTGATGAAATAAATCCCGATGGGTTGCGGCAATGACTCGAACATCTACAGGTGTAGGTTGACCGCCTACCGGAGTTACAATACGCTCCTGCAATACTCTAAGGATCTTCGCCTGCATAGCAATATCCATATCGCCAATCTCATCCAGAAATAAGGTGCCCCCATCTGCTTGAAGGAAAGCACCTGTTCTCTCAGTGATGGCACCCGTAAAAGCGCCGCGTGTATGGCCAAACATCTCACTTTCCTGAAGATCCGAAGGAATGGCTGCGCAATTGACGGCGATAAAGGGTTTTCTATGGCGTTGGCCGAAGTTGTGAATAGCATGAGCTACCAATTCCTTACCCGTACCAGTTTCACCCGTAATGAGCACGGTAACATCGCTATCGGCCAACATACCAATACGCTTCTGAATTTGGCGCATGGCTTCGCTCGATCCAACTAAAACTTCCTCTGCTGTAAATGGGATGGGGTTTGCTTCTAGTTTAGCTGTACTTGCCAGCATGCTATTAAGTACTTGTGCCAAATCCGCCCGGCCAATCGGTTTGGTCAGATGATCGAAGGCGCCTAGCCGCATTGCTTCAATAGTATTGCTAGCGGTAGCGTAGGCCGTCAATATTGTCACAGCAGGTGGCGAGGGTAGCCCATGCAGGCGCTGTAATACTTCCAGACCCTCCATGCCCGGCATTCGAAGATCAAGGAGGACCGCATTAACTGTTTGGTGCTCGATCACCGAGAGAACCGCTTCGCCAGAATCGACTTCTAAAGCAGTATGGCCTAAGTCGCAAACTGCTTCAGCCAAAGCCTCCCGTATGGCGGCATCATCATCAGCAATTAAGATGGTTGCCATGGCACAGTGATCTTAAAGCAGGTTTTGCCTGTCGATGTTATTAATTCCGCTATTCCACCATGGGATTCAGCTACTTCACGTACAATAGAGAGACCTAATCCAGTACCGTCATGGCGTCCAGTTACGAAGGGCTCGAATAAGTGCTCACTGATACTGGGTGGAGGACCAAGTCCTTGATCGTTTACTGAGAAGATCAGATTTGCTTCTAGGTGCGTAGCGGTGATTATTATTTGGCTCCCTACCGGAGAGGCTACAATAGCATTAAGAATGAGGTTATCAAGCGCAGATCTCATTTGCTCAGGATCAAAGCAGCCTGCCTTAACATGGGTGTGATAGTGTATCAAGATACCCTTTGCGGCCGCCCGCTTCACATGAGCGGTAACACAGGCCTCCAAGAATGCTCCAAGCGCTACAGTTTTTAGGTTTGGTTTATTGTGTTCCGTAATGTTTAATAGCCGACGAAGGAGTAGCTCAAGTTTTTTAATCTGCTCAAGTATGGCTATAAGGGCTTGGTTTTTTCGCTCCGTGTTTCCAGCTAAAGCGTTTTCTGCTTTAAGCTGCATGACAGCAATCGGATTGCGAATCTCATGAGCAACCCCAGCTGCAATCCGACCAATAGCAGCTAAACGTTGTCCTGAAGCTATTTGTTGAGTCAGCGCTTTAGACTGTTGATGACTAGCAGCTAGGCGACGACCGGCCTCATTCAATGCCGTTATGATGCGATCTAGTTCTAACTCTCCTGTGATTGGCAGGCTAGGTAACTCAGCAATATCATGGGTAGTGAGAATCTTCTCGATTATCAAGATATGACGGGACCAAGTTATCATAAGCCAAGCTAATAAAATTGCCGTAAAGATGACGGTAAGAAATAGTACTCCTAGCCCTAGCAAGAGCTGCCGATAAGCTTGCCCACCAAGGGTAAATACGCGCATCATAGTCCAAGCGGTAAGATCTGGTGCTGAACCCAGCAAGGGGCAAGCGGTAAATAAAACGGTTTGAGAAGATCCAACATATTGAAAGCTCGCTTGCTGCTGTTTCCTAAGCGCTGCTTTATTAATAGCACGGATTCTAGAGATTTCGGCTTGCGGCAAATCTGTCTTTGGCCCTGATCCTTCATAAGTCGGAAAGGCATAAGCAAGTGAGCCGGCTTTAGCTTGCCAAATTCCACCCTCTATGCCCGGCCAATCGCGCAACGACGATAATACGATAGCGGTCAAATCCCGCCGCAAATGAGTACCCTCTAATGATAATGGTTCATGCTGGCGACTATAGGCATGATAGGCCATAGTAATGGTGTCACAAGCTCGACCAATCTCAGCATTGGCTTGCCCTACTTTGGCTACTGTGGATTGCTGATATAGATCCAGCATAAGAATCCCGGCTGCGCTTACAGCAAGTACTAGCAAGGCAAGCAAGGCTAACAAACGGCTACGTAATGAATGTAACATAGCTCGATTAGGGTGAATTTAATAAGGATTGTAATTTGATTTCTTGGCTAAGTTACGCTATATCAGCATCAACTCATTGTGAAGTATTTTTTCAGTAGATTCTCCCTTGTTTAGGCTGCTAAACAGTTCGTTATTTTGATCACAAATTAGCTCTGCACAATAAACGCACAGAGCTAATAGCGTTAAATATTCATTTAGGCCGCAAATTTATCTAAGTATCCATTGGCATTGAGTACATACTTAGTCGCTGCCCCTTCATTAAATTCGGCATAGCCACGGGGAGCCTCCTCAAGGGTAATCACTTTAGCGTTGACATTTTTAGCAATGTGCACCCTATCAGCGAGGATTGCCTGCATCAGTTTTCGGTTATAGCGCATTACCGGACATTGTCCAGTCGCAAAAGATATAGATTTCGCCCATCCAGTGCCAAAATTAAGCGATAGCGCTCCTTTTTTGGCCGCCTCATTAGCCGCCCCCGGATCGCCCGTAACGTATAATCCTGGGATACTAATGCAACCTCCGGCAGCGGTAATATCCATGAGGGCATTCAGTACTGCAGCCGGTGCATCTGCTGCGGTATTAGCCCCGTGCCCCTTAGCTTCAAAACCTACTGCGTCAATAGCACAATCCACTTCTGGGACACGGAGAATTTGTTCTATTTGCTCCTTAGGTTCTCCTTTAGAGAGATCAATCACCTCACAACCAAAACTTGCAGCTTGCTTGAGGCGCTGAGCGTTCATATCACCTACGATGACGGTAGCTGCCCCAAATAATTGGGCGGCAGTTGCCGCGGCTAGCCCAACGGGGCCGGCACCCGCAATGTACACTGTAGACCCAGGGCCAACGCCAGCCGTTACACAACCGTGAAAACCAGTTGGAAAAATATCGGTTAACATGGCGAGATCTAAGATCTTTTCTAAGGCTTGATCTTTATCTGGGAATTTCAAGGCATTGAAATCAGCGTAAGGTACCAATACATAATTGGCTTGGCCGCCTACCCAGCCCCCCATATCTACGTAACCATAAGCACTCCCTGGACGATCTGGATTAACGTGTAGACAGACCTCCGTATGACCGTTGATACAGTTTTGACACCGGCCACAGGCAATATTAAAAGGTACTGAGATTAAATCCCCAACCTTGAGAAATTCCACATCACGCCCAACCTCGACGATCTCACCGGTGATCTCATGGCCAAGAATAAGATTAATAGGAGCTGTGGTACGACCACGCACCATGTGCTGATCAGAACCACAGATGTTGGTGGCAACAGTTTTAATAATTACCCCATGAGGCACTTTGCGCCCAATGTTAGCTGGATTTACCCCCGGCCCATCTTTGAGTTCGAAGGTAGGATAATCAGTGCTAACGACCTCAACACGCCCTGGGCCTTTATAAGCAACCGCTCTGTTACTAGACATAATAAGTCCTCCCTCAATAGATTATTTGTCTTATAGCGTAAATTTAGTATGCAAATATAATAAATGCTAGGCTCCTGAGACGATGGGTTACTTTCGGTGATTATAGCGATTGGGCTATTACTTGGAGAGTGGATGGATTTTTGGATATTGCACGAGGCCAGAAAGGATAGACGGCCAGTACAATCGGTTTGAGTAAAGTAGGCTGAGAAAAAATATCGGGAAGAATACCTAGAGCTGCTCTTCGATTGATAAACGCTAGCAGACATTACCAGAAACAATACTAGTAGTACGTGTTTTGCGTCTCTCCCTTAGAGTCGGGTAATTAAGAATGTCTTATCTCGAAGTAATTACAGAAGTAGATATTGATAAAAACGTCTACCTTAACGAATCCGTAATGCTTAATTAATACTTTTTGTTATACCTATAAATTAAATAGAGATTACGAGAGTAGATAAAAATACCCGCGGCTTGTCCCAGAATAAACACTGGATCTTCACGATAAATAGCGTAAATTAACAGCATTATCCCGCCCATAATACTAAAATACCAAAAAGAAACAGGGATATGGCTGCACTTATCACGCTCACTGGCAATCCACTGTATAAGGAAGCGAGCTGAAAACAAAGCTTGGCCCAGCAGGCCAAAGCCGATCCACAGCGTTTCAGTAGACAATGACCCCTCAAACATTTTATACCTTATGGTTATGTAAAATAGGACAACTCCGCCGCATTAACCAATATACTCCCGCTAAATCAACAAGTCCTACCAATAAGCGATTACGTACGCCGTACTTGGAACGGCCTGCTTTACGATAGCGATGGGTTACTGGAACGTTAATAACTTTACCTCCCATACGATTAACCAACGCTGGAAGAAAGCGATGCATATGATTAAAAAGTGGCAGCATTAGGAAGGTTTGTCGAGCAAAGACTTTAAGCCCACAGCCAGTATCTCTGCATTTATCATGAAGTAAACAACAACGTAGAGTATTAGCAAGACGCGAAGATAAACGGTACACTAAGCTATCATAGCGATTCTGTCGCCAACCAGCGATAATACAAGGATATGTATCTGCTGCATGATAAGCCGATACCAAGGTAGGAATATTAGCCGGCGGATTTTGTCCATCGCCATCTAACGTTACAATTAATGGTGCTTTAGCTATATAAACGCCATTAGCAATAGCAACGCTCTGACCACGATTTTCTTCTAAGCGTAACATACGCAAATGAGCTGTATAAGCAGCGCGCTGGCTAAGAATTTCTGTTGTACCATCAGTTGAGCCATCATCAACCGCAATAATTTCATAGGTAAATAACGTACACAAAGCAGAATCAATTTCTGCGAGTAATGGCTCTACATTATCCCGCTCATTAAAAAAGGGAATGATAATACTCAGTTCTAGTGGATCTTCTGTAATATCGTTTTCGTTTGATCGCTGCAAATCCAGTACATTTCCCTATAGTAATAGTAATTATGGTATTAAGGTATAAGCTTGGGATTTATGCATATCACAGTTGTTGTAGCACCAATTTTGATCTGATAATAAAATAATTTTAATTATTTACTAGCTTAGGTTTGTTTTCCTTTTTGCTATTTTAGCCTGTATTTATTAAGTTACTGTATTAAATAAGAAATATAGCTATTCTGTGTGAATAGCTAATTACTCTAGTATCAGTAATAGTTAGGCTGATTAACCCATTATCTTTAACTATTCATTGCGCTTATGAACTAAATTATCAAGTCTTTTAATTTATAACACAAAAATATTTTTTTGTGTATTAAGGTAGATAAGCAGTAGAAAATACCTATTGTATAGCCTACCTCCTAATCCATAAACGTAATCAATATCAAGCTTCAACTTAAGCCATCAGCGACGGAACAACCAAAATAGTAGAGTAAGAATCAAGCTTATCAAAATAGAAGTTGTGATTGGGAAGTAAAAATGAAAATTCTCCCGCTCAATAGCGATATCACCCGGTAATCGACCTAAGCCGAGTTTAGTAAGCCAAGGGAAGATGAGTCCTATGATAACGAGTATTAATCCTAGAATAATCAGTAAGCGTGACATAGGTGTTAAGATTAATTTCACAAAAATAGCGTTATGATACGCCATGTGGCCGTAGGGGTAATTTTTAATGAACAAGGCCAAGTACTCCTATCAAAACGCCCATCCTATGTTCATCAAGGTAATTTATGGGAATTTCCAGGGGGAAAGCTAAATTCAGGGGAAAGCGTCAGTCAAGCCCTATCTAGGGAATTAAAGGAAGAGTTAGGGCTTAAAGTGCTTAAAGCTCGTCCATTGATCCAAATCCACCATAATTATAGCGATTGTGCTGTGCTGCTGGATACTTGGAAAGTAGAGGGATTTTCTGGTGTTGCTCGGGGTCGGGAAGGACAGCCTATACGATGGGTTTGGCCAAAAGATTTAAGCCATTATAATTTTCCTGCTGCTAATCAATCTATCGTTAGTGCAGCCCAGCTGCCCTCAACCTATCTTATTACTGGAGATCTTGTTGGGGATCAGGCGGTATTTTTGGGCTATTTATCCCAATCACTCATCGCTGGAATGCGCTTGGTGCAGCTACGGGCTAAAACCCTTAGTTTTTCAGACTACGCTAGTTTAGCAGAAGAGGCTCAATCCCTTTGTGCTCGATATGGTGCCGCTTTATTGCTGAATACTACACCTATCCAAGCAGTGGCATTGGGCGCTGATGGAGTGCATTTAACAAGTGAGCGTCTAATGCTATGCTCCCAGCGGCCATTAGCCACCAGTAAATGGGTAGCCGCTTCCTGTCATAGTGCAGAACAGCTCACCCATGCTGCTAATATTGGGGTTGATTTTGCAGTGCTAGGGCCGGTGCTTAAAACCCAATCCCATCCGCACGCATTACCTTTAGGTTGGGATCAATTGCAAACGCTGATAGCCGGGGTTTCCTTTCCAGTCTATGCTTTAGGCGGGTTGGGATGGGAACACTTAGAGGAATCCTGGAATCGGGGAGCGCAAGGGATTGCAGCTATTAGGTCTTTCTGGGGAAAAGGGCTTAGCGGGATCAGTGCTGGCTGGGATTAATTTTCTTACTCTTCAGTATCGGAATCTAGTTTAACGGTATCTTCTCCCGGAATTCGATGAGATTCTGTAGCCCAAGCCCCTAGATCAATTAACCGGCAACGCTGGCTACAAAAGGGGCGCCAAGGATTTTCTTCGGACCAAGTAATCTCTGCTTTACAGGTGGGGCAGTAAATAGGTCGTTTTGTATGCTCGTTCATGATTGGGCAGGCTATAGCGTGCTGTTGAGCTAATATAAGATATTGTTGATGATAGCATTTAATTTGATGATATAGGGCTGCTAGATCGGTATTATTGCTGATACTGTCATCAGCTGCTGCAAGCCGGAGGGCGGGGGGGCATTGGGTTCGAAGAATAGCATTGATTTTTTTATCTGAAAGTCCATCCCGAATTTTAATACGATGGCGCTGGGTGTCGTTAAGGGTATCAATGACTAAAATCCGGTTGACATAGCATTCTTGGGCTGTTTCTAGCAGTAATGGGATGACAAGAATACAGTAAGGGTTAGAGGCTGTAAGCTTTCCAGCTTGGCTGTGCATCTCTTGGAGTATCCGGGGGTGTAGGATGGATTCCAGCTTACTTCTTAGTTTCTCGTTTTCAAAGATTAAATTGCGTAAGCGCGTTCGGTTAAGCTCTCCTTTAGAGGTGAGAATTTCTTTACCAAAGAAAGCAGCGATCTCAGCAAGGGCAGGTTGACCAAGTTTCACTAATTCTCGGGCAATAATATCGGCATCGATAACCGAGATCCCGAGCTCGGAAAAAACCTTAGCTGCGGTAGATTTACCACTCCCCATACCGCCGGTAAGCCCAATTTTATAAACAGGCATCCTATCTCTAACAATATCCTTATTTTAGCCAAGCCCAGTAATAGATAAATAAAATTGATTGATATCTCGTCCCCACATTAAGGCTAACCAGCCTGCAGCCGCAAGATAGGGACCAAAAGGAAGTGGGGATTCTTTGGATTGATGAGATAGATAAAGCCATAGGGTGCCTAACACTGCGCCGACTAATGAAGAGAGTAAAATAATAGCGGGTAGCATTATCCAGCCTAGCCAAGCGCCCAGTAAAGCTAACAGCTTAAAGTCACCATAACCCATGCCTTCTTTATGGGTAAGTATTCGAAATACATGATAAACAAGCCAAAGAGAGAGATAACCGGCGATTGCGCCAATAACACTAGCCCGTATATCAGTGAATAGGTTAAATAAATTGAGAGTTAACCCTAGCCAGAGAAATGGTAAGGTAATGCTATCGGGCAATAATTGATGATCGAGATCGATAAAAGTAAGCGCAATTAGAGCATAGCTTAATACTAGCGCGGCAATAGTTTGCCAGCTGACACCAAATCGCCAAGCAATGGCAACAGAGAAGATAGCGGTTAAAATTTCAACTAAAAGATAACGAGGAGAGATAGGCGAGCCGCAATGGTTGCAGCGGCCTTTGAGTAGTAAATAGCTCAATATAGGAATATTTTCCCAGATCTGAATGACATGATTGCACCTTGGGCAGTGAGATCGAGGGAGGCATAAATTTAACTGTTTTAATTCTGGTAAGGGATTGCCTTGTAATTCTGCGTACTGCTGCTGCCAGTAGTTCTCCATCATCAGGGGAAGGCGATAAATCACTACATTAAGGAAGCTACCTATCGTAAGTCCCAGCAGAAAAATTGAACCTAAAAAGCTCATCGGGTGATCATTAAGGAAGGTAATCGTTTCCATTGGTTTAAGTGAATGGGTTGTTATATTTAATTAAATGATTGAGCCCATTTTGAAGATGGGCAAGTACATGGCAATCACTAGCCCCCCTATTAAAACACCTAAAATAGCCATGATAACGGGTTCTAATAAGCTGCTTAACCCATCAACAGCGTTATCTACTTCTTCTTCATAGAAACTTGCCACTTTAGCTAGCATCTGATCAATGGAGCCAGCCTCCTCGCCAATAGCTACCATCTGCACCACCATATTGGGAAAGAGTTGACTATCCCGCATAGCGGCTTGTAGCTGATTACCCGTTGAAACCTCATCACGCATACGTAGGATGCCTTGAGTATAGATGGAATTACCGGCGGTATTGGCTACGGAAGCCATTGCTTCCACTAAAGGAACGCCCGCAGCAAACATAGTAGAGAGTGTACGGGCATACCGAGCAATGATAGCCTTATTCATGATGACACCAATAATAGGCAGCTTAAGTAATAGTTGATCAAAGAGATAGTTGATTTTACGGGAACGCTGTTTAGCCATGATAAGCCCATAGATAGTGATGCCGATAGCTGCAAAAATAGCCCACCACCATTGTTGAAAAATTGCTGAAAGTTTTAAGACTAACAGGGTTAAGGCAGGTAAATCGGCACCAAAGCCTTTAAATAGGCTTTCAAATTGGGGAATAACAAAAATAAGCAAAATGGTGGTAATGATGAGTGCAACGATAATGACTGCAACAGGATAAAATAAGGCTTTCTTAATCTTTCCTTTGATTGCTTCTGTTTTTTCTTTATAGGTTGCAATTTTATCTAATAGTATCTCTAAAGTACCCGATTGCTCTCCTGCATGGACGAGATTGCAAAAGAGGTTATCAAAGTGTTTTGGGTGCTCTCTAAGGGCTTCAGCAAGCGTTCCACCGCTTTCTATTTCGCTTTTGATATTTAAGGATAGGGTTTGCATAGAAGGATTTTCATGACCACGGCCTATAATTTCAAAAGACTGAGCTAGTGGAACCCCAGCAGACATCATAGTGGCGAGTTGGCGACTAAACACAGCAATTTCTTGAGGCGTTATTTTTTTTTGACGCTGGCCAAATAGGGGTTTGGGCTTTTTACGCACTTTTATTGGAATGATTCCTTGATGCCGCAGAGTAGCTTTTACTAAGGTAGCATTTTTACTGCTTAACTCACCGGTAATTTTCTGTCCTTGCCGGTTAGTGCCTTCCCAGATAAAGAGATGGTTTTTAGTAGCCGGTTGCGCCATAAGGTTATTCCTTAGTTACTCGATTGATTTCATCTAAGCTGGTAATGCCCTCGATGACTTTTTTAATCCCTGATTGCCGTAGATCAGTAATGCCCTCTTTTTTTGCTTGCTGGGCCAACTCTATCGCATTACCACCCGCCATAATCATCTGCCCCATCTTTTCTGATACAGGCATCACTTGATAAATACCTATGCGACCTTTATAGCCTCCTGAGCAATGCTGGCAGTCAGAGGAAGCTTTATAGACCATTGGGCTAGCGTTAATCTGAGCTTCGGTGAAACCTTCTTCTAAGAGGGTTTCATCAGGTACTTCATGGGGAGTTTTACAATGAACACAAAGGCGCCGTATCAAGCGCTGGGCAATAATAAGGGAGACAGCTGAGGCGATATTGTAAGAAGCTACCCCCATGTTTGAAAGCCGAGTGAGGGTTTGAGGCGCGTCGTTAGTATGAAGGGTGGAGAGCACCATATGGCCGGTTTGCGCTGCTTTAATGGCAATTTCAGCGGTTTCAAGATCTCGAATCTCACCAACCATAATAACGTCTGGATCTTGGCGCAAAAAAGCTCTTAGGGTGCCAGCAAAGGTTAAGCCTACTTTTGGGTAGATATTAACCTGATTAATACCGGGTAAATTGATTTCAGCGGGATCTTCAGCTGTAGATATATTCCGATCTCCGGTATTCAGAATATTAAGAGCGGTATAAAGAGAGACGGTTTTACCGCTACCCGTGGGTCCAGTGACCAGTACCATACCATAAGGCCGATGAATGGTTTCTAGGAAGATATTCTTTTGATTTTCCTCATAGCCCAAGGCTTCGATCCCTAGCTGTGCACTCGTAGGATCTAAAATACGGAGGACAATTTTTTCGCCAAATAGGGTAGGGCAAGTGCTGACTCGAAAATCAATGGCTTTCTGCTTAGAGATTTTCATTTTCATGCGCCCATCTTGAGGAATACGGCGTTCTGAAATATCTAATCTGGCCATCACTTTAATACGTGCAGCTATCCGAGTGGCTAGCGCTATAGGTGGGGATGAGACTTCGTGTAATATCCCATCTTGCCGATACCTGATGCGATAACTTTTTTCATAGGGCTCAAAATGGATATCTGAAGCCCCTCGGTTAATAGCATCTAACAGGGCTTGATTAATAAAGCGCACTATGGGGGTATCATCAACACTGGGATCAATGGTAATTCCAGATGACTCATCCTCACTTGAGGGAGTCTCTAGGCTATCTAGGACGATATCGTGCAGCTCCGCTAATGAGGTATCTTGTTTTTTTGTAATCTGTTCAATAGTTCGAGTAAGCTTATCTTCTTCAACGATAATAGCCTCGGTATTAATACCGGTATGAAATTTAATCTCGCTTAGTGCTTGTAAATTGGTAGGATCGGCTAACGCCACAAATAGGCGATTCCCCCGCTTAAATATAGGTAGTGCCCGATGTTGGATCAGGAGCTTTTCTTCTATGAGTCCTTTAGGAAGATAATTTAAGTCTAAGGTGTCAAGATCAAATAAAGGAATACCAAATTCTCGAGAGATCACTTGGCTAATATTTCGGCTTTCAACTAATTTTTGTTGTATGAGATAGGAAACAAAAGAAGTGCCTGCTTTGCGTGATTGCTCGTAATGCTGGGGTGCGGCTTCCTGAGTCAATAGTCCTTCTTTGACTAATAGACGGACGAGACCGGGGGTAATCGTTTGTGTTTGTGGAGTTAACATAACGCTGCTACACCTAAATAGTAACAAGATCCTCTAAGAACAGATTTTCCTAATAATGTTTAATATCGTTAGCATGAGCGAATTCTTGAGAAGTTGAAGAGTAATTAGAAGAAAAATTCTTTTACTAAAAGCAGGTTACAATAGAAAAAATTTTCAGGAGGCTTGTATATGCCGCAGCATTGGAGAGGATTGCTAGGGCTGAGTTTACTATTGATCGGATTGTGTATCGCAGGTTGTGGTCAGGTCGGGCCACTTTATTTACCCAAAGAGGGAGTAGCACAAAAGGCGTTCTAAATCATGGATTATTTTCACTATCAGAATAATATTTTATGGGCTGAGGAAGTTCCGCTGTCAGAGGTTGCAAACCGTTTTGGTACCCCTTGCTATGTATATTCTCGAGCCGCTATAGAGCAGCAATGGCAAGCGTTTGATCAAGCCTTCCAAGGCTACCCTCATCGTATATGTTATGCGGTTAAGGCCAACTCTAATCTTGCAATTTTAAATATCTTAGCGCGGCTTGGATCGGGTTTTGATATTGTTTCAGTAGGAGAGCTGGAGCGGGTGTTAGCGGCTGGGGGTGATCCTAAGCGCATAGTTTTTTCCGGCGTGGGTAAGCAAGCGGATGAAATGCATCGGGCGCTATTAGTAGGGATTGCCTGTTTTAATGTGGAGTCTGAGGCCGAGCTAGAATGTTTAAATAGCATTGCTGAGAAATTGGGACAGCGTGCGCCAGTATCCATACGGGTAAATCCGGATATAGATGCGGGTACTCATCCTTATATTGCAACTGGTTTACAGGAAAATAAATTTGGTATAGAGATTGAGCAGGTCCTAGAGGTTTATGCTCATGCGAGCCGTTTACCTTATATCGATATTCTGGGCGTAGACTGCCATATTGGATCTCAGCTCACCACCCTAGCTCCTTTTTTAGCTGCCTTAGATCGAGTGCTGGTGCTAGTCGATCAACTTGCTGCTCGAGGGATTAAAGTACGTCATATTGATCTAGGAGGAGGTTTAGGCATTATCTACCGGGATGAAACACCCCCAAGCCCACAACAGTATGTGACCGCATTACAGGGGAAATTGGTTGGGCGGGATTTAGAAGTTTGGCTTGAGCCTGGGCGGGCAATTGTGGGTAATGCCGGGGTACTTTTGACACAGATTGAATACCTTAAGCATACATCTAAAAAGAATTTTGCCATTGTGGATGCTGCTATGAATGACCTACTTCGTCCGGCGCTCTACGGGGCTTGGCAAGAGATCATTCCAGTGGCTATTCATAGCGATAGAGAATTGAATCTTTTTGATATCGTAGGTCCGGTATGTGAGACGGGGGATTTTCTCGGTAAGCAGCGTAGTCTGGCTATTGAAACCGGAGATTTACTTGCAGTGCGCTCTGCGGGGGCTTATGGTTTTACCATGAGTTCTAATTATAATACCCGCCCGCGAGCTGCTGAGGTTATTGTAACGGGTACTGAAGCTTATTTAGTACGGGCGCGGGAAACGGTACAGTCTCTTTATGAGGGTGAGTCGATTTTACCCGTGTAAGGTTGTAATGGGGTATATAGAATAGAAATAGTGAGTTGGTTTTTAATATTAATAAGCCATTTTTATTTTAAGCCTAAACTAAGATGAATATTACTTTTACCAAGATGCACGGCCTGGGTAATGATTTTGTGGTCATTGATACCGTTTCTCAGCCGTTATCTTTAACTACTTCACAGGTACGACGGATTGCTGATCGCCGACTAGGTGTAGGTTGCGACCAGATATTATTGGTAACACAGCCTCCATCCACGGAGGTTGATTTTGGCTACCGAATCTTTAATGCAGATGGCAGCGAAGTTGAACAATGTGGTAATGGTGCTCGCTGCTTTGCTCGTTTTGTCCGCGATCAAGGGCTTACTGATAAAGATAATCTACGGGTTCAAACAGTGGGGGGCGTTATTCACCTTCAGTTAGAGTCTGATGGACAGGTAACTGTAAATATGGGAATACCCCGTTTTGCCCCTGAACAAATACCCTTTAAAGTAGACTGTGAGGCTGATGTTTATTCACTGGCAGTAGATGGCCAGTGCGTAGAGGTAAGCATAGTTTCCATGGGTAATCCCCATTGTGTGCTCCGGGTGCCCACTGTTCATTCGGCGCCAGTGTTAACCCTAGGGCCTATGTTAGAAAAGCACCCACGCTTTCCTCAGCGGGTAAACGTTGGTTTTATGCAAATCATCTCCTTTGATCATATTCAGCTACGAGTCTATGAACGGGGCACGGGAGAGACTCCTGCTTGTGGTACTGGGGCGTGCGCAGCAGTGGTAATTGGTAAACGACGCGGCTGGTTGTCGCATCAGGTGAAAGTAGATTTGCCTGGCGGGCGTTTAAGTATTTGCTGGGAAGGGGATAATAAACCTGTTTGGATGACGGGGCCAGTAGAAACTGTGTTCAAAGGGTCAATTACACTATGAGAAGGAAAATAAAAATAAAAGAAGGGCAAAAGATTCAGCTTATTGAGGATCAAGATCATGAGCAATTGGTCATTGAGTACTTACGTACTCATCGGGATTTTTTTATCTATCACACCGATCTACTGGGCGAGCTTACTATTCCTCACTTAAGCGGGGAGGCTGTTAGCTTAGTGGAACGGCAGTTAGCATTGTTACATCATAAAAATGGGGTATTAAAGCAGCAGCTGCAAAATTTAATAGAAAACGCAAAAATTAATGGCGATTTAAGTAAAAAGATACATCAGCTGACCTTACGAGTGTTTACGATGACCAGCCCTCAGGTAATGCTTGAAACCTTGTTCTCTTCTTTACGGGCTGATTTTGAAGTAAATACTATAGCCTTATGGTTATTTGTTAATGATCAGCTTCTTGATTCTTTGAGTTTGAATCATCCTAATATCACCTTAATTTCGCAAAGTGTATCTGAGCTTAAAATATTTACTCACATCTTAAAAAGTACTCAACCTATTTGTGGTCGGCTGACCATGAAGCAGAAAAAATATCTTTTTAGGGAGCAGGCGAATATAGCAGTTTCTTGTGCTTTGATTCCATTTGGGGAACGGCAGCGTATTGGTATGCTGGCTATGGGAAGTCAAGAACTAGATCGGTTTCAGCCCGAGCTAGGAACCATGTTTCTAAGTTATTTAGGGGCTGTTGTTGAACGGATTTTATGCCATCGAAGGAGCGCATGATACGCGATACCACCCAGTATAGCGGAGCACAGAGTACGAGGGCAAAATAAAAATTATTATAGTGTGGCAGTGAAAATAATCTGACAGGAAGCGTTAACCTGCCTGTCTGCCTGTCGGCAAGACAGGTCGGGCAGACAGGATACTGTGAGGAGTACGGGAATTCCTGCCTGACGGCTAGGCAGGAAAGCTTGTGGGCTGGCTAGACTAGCCTGAAACCGCACAAGTCACTTGTGCGGTCTAGGGGTTGGAATGAATGAGAAAAACACGGGGAGCGAAACGTTGCTAGCAAGAGTCCTTGTAATTACGACGCGTAAGCTGTTAACTCCGAGAGAGATTGAGATAGTTAGCAGAGATTTAGCTATAAATTTTTATCAAGAAGCGCGGCTAGATCTGATTTTGATAATGCGCCTACTTTGGTAGTGGTGACATTCCCATTTTTAAATAACATCAGCGTTGGGATTCCACGAATACCATAGCGCGGCGGAGTTGCCGGATTGTCATCAATATTTAATTTACAAACTTTAACCCTACCCGCATATTCTTTTGCGATTTCCTCCAAAATGGGGGCGATGGCTTTACAAGGCCCGCACCATTCAGCCCAATAATCTACCAGTACCGGTAGATCAGAGTTAAGTACTTGTTCTCCAAAAGTGTTGTCGGTTACCGATATAGTCTGATTACTCATGGTAGATGTAACTCCAATTACTATTGATTCTTAGGATTTTAAACAATTTGAAATTTGATTACGAATCTGCATGGCAGATGAATTGTCTATATATCTGTAATAAGTGTGGGAATCGTGACTAAGTGAGTGATGAAAATTGCGCTACTGCGTTATGGCTTTGCGACTCTTAGGGATTAGGGATAAACAATCTAAAAATCAACCGATTACCCTTTAGATAGGGTTGAAAGTGTCGATAATTGATGGGAAATGCGCTTATGAGGCTATCAGCGTGCACTCAATTATGGATATATTCTTTAGGGTTGAATTATGAATTTTACTTTTCGTCAGCTGTATGTGTTTAAGACCGTAGCCCGTCACCTTAGCTACACTCGGGCAGCAGAGGAGCTTCATCTAAGCCAGCCTGCTGTTTCCATGCAAATTAAACAACTAGAAGATAGTATAGGTCTTGCGCTATTTGAGCTGGTTGGAAAAAAAACTTTTCTTACTGAAGCAGGCCGAGAATTTTATGATTATAGCCAAAAAATTCTCCAAGCACTGAGCGAGACGAAGAATGTTTTAGAAGAGCTTAAGGAAAGCAAGCGCGGTACATTGACTATTGCTATAGACCCTACCGCTAGCTATTTTGTCTTTAATATATTAGGTCGTTTTCACCAACAATTTCCTCAAGCCAGCATTAATCTTGAAGTAGCCCCTCAAGAAAGACTACTAAGATATTTAGAAGAAAATACTATCGATATGGCTATTATGAATGGATCTCCAGATAACTTGGAGATAGTAGCCGAATCATTTATGGAGAATCCTCTTGTAGTGATTGCACCTCCAGATCATGCTTTGATAGGGCGGCAGGTATCTCTGGTGGAATTGCAGCAAGAAGTTTTTATCTTACCCAATCAGGATTCTAGTGACTGGATGATCATAAAATTGTTTTTTGAACGCTTGGGAGTTGCTATTACTCCGAGCATGGAAATGAATCACCCTGAGGAAATTAAACAGGCAGTACAGGCGGGGCTGGGGCTGGGTATTATTTCTCAGCACACTTTAGCGCAAGAGCTTACTTTACAGCGGCTAGCGGTCTTAAATATCGCCTCTTTCCCGATCATGAGTCATTGGTATATGGTATATCGAAAAAACAAACGCTTTACCACATTACAGCAGACCTTGAAGGAGTATATGGATGTATGATCCCCCCAGCGATTCTGCGTAGTGGGGCGGAGCACAGCGCGCGAGGGCAACATAAAACGTTTTGACGGGTTGTATTTTTTTACGTTACCACAGTTAATGTGAAGTTTAACTATGAAAGCATATAAACTTAGATTTTATTCCACTGATCGCCAAAGAAAACAGCTCACTAAAGAGTTTAATGCCTGTCGTTACGTCTGGAACTGGGCATTAAAACCCATAGCGAGGCTTATAAGGAACGAAAAGAGGCGTTAAACGCCGTTTCGCTTTCACGTATGCTAACCCTAGAAAAGCAAATACCCAAGGTTTAAAAAGCGTCATCAAGTAAAGTCTTGCTGTTATACGTTAGATAAACGTAGAGGTGCTAAAATCTTTAAACCAAATGATTTACCGAAACTAGGCAAGGTTAAAGTAGTCTGGAGCTTTCAAGAGATACCCGTAACCCCAAATAGTGCTACGGTATCTTGTAATTCTTCAGGACAATGGTTTATCTCACTTCAATGTGATTACATAGATGTCATTAATCCCCCTGAAACCGATAAAGCGATAGGGTTAGATTTTGGGTTAACCCCCTTCATAGCCGATAGCAACGGTAATAGAGTTAAACCAAGGAAGTTTTATTTCAAGTATCTACGTAAGCTTAAATCTGCACAACGGGACTTATCAAGAAAAGTAAAAGGCTCAAGTAACAGAGCCAAAAACAGAATAGGCGTAGCCCGTATCCACCAAAGAATAGCCAGCAAGCGAGGGAATTTTCTGCACGACTTAAGTACTTCAATCGTACGCGAAAACCAAGTAACAGCAATTGAGGACTTAAACGTGCGTGGCATCATGGCCAACGGAAAGCTAGCGAGAGCGGTTGGGGACTGCGATTGGTCTGAGCTACGCTGTCAACTGACCTATAAAGCCCAATGGTATGGTAGACAATTAATGACCATAGGCCGGTTTGAACGCTCTATTGGCATTTGCCCTGATTGTGGCTCAATAGGTGAGAAACTGCTGGTAAATGTCCGAGAATGGGAATGCAAGGAATGTCATGCTCATCATGATAGAGATAGTGCAGCAGCTAAAGTTATCCTACAGAAAGCACTAACCTGCCTGTCTGCCTGTCGGCAAGACAGGTCGGGCAGACAGGATACCGTGAGGCGCACGGGAATTAAAGCTTGTGGACTGGCAGACAAACCGGAAGCTTGTTTAGTATAAGCTAAATGAGAATACGGGCTAGGATGAAGCAAGAAAAACGTAGCAAGCGAGAATTCAGGTTAACCGATACAGGTTAGCCGGTCGTGAAGCGTAAACCGTTAACTCTGATTTTGTAGAAGATATCAATGCAAGATACTGAACAAGCTCCCCTCCTACGTTTTTTAAGCCTTAAATGGAAAGCGGCCTTAGTCTTTAGCTTAATTCTAATTGCTATCATTGTTTCTTTAGGCGGGATGGCCTACGTAAGCTTGTTACATCAGTTTACAGTGCAGCGTGAGCAAGCTTATTTGGATTATCAGCGGCAGATACAAGGGATTATGGAGCATTCATATTCCCATATGGAGAAGCTCGCCGATATTATGCCTCTAATATATGAGAAGGGTAGTGAAGATAATTCTTTACTTGGCCGTATTCAGGCGATCTCTATCCAGCATAAGAATCTGCTACAGACATCGTGGGGACTTAAGATAGTAGGCTTATATTCTACAAATAATGAATTATTGGGTACTTGGGAACCTCAAATGGATACTTCTCAAGTATCAGAATGGGTATATGCAGCTAATGAAACAGAACAACCTGTTACCGGATTAGATTGCAAGAATACCTGTATTCAATATATAGCTGTTCCATTATTAGACGAGGATGATGGGGGTGTTTTGTTACTTAGCTGCTCCCTTGCAGATATAGCTACCACCTTCCATAAGATCTCCGGTAGCGATATTAGTATTATCGCTGATGATGAGATATCTCCTGAAAATGAGGCTAAATCCTACCCGTTATTGCCTGAATGGGGAGTGCGGGTAGAGGTGTTTACCCATGTAAATCGTAATTTACGTTTATTACAGGCGGTGGCTAGACATCATGCCCTAGCAACAATAGACACTCAGTCGGTATGGCAGAGCTATAGGGGTAGGGAATATGAAATTCAATTAATGGCGATAAAAACTGGGAGCGACGAAGGTTTACTGCGATTGGCCATCATTAGTGATTTAACTGATAAGCTGGCCGCTATTCAAGTGGAAGCTCAGAAAATCTTTCTAGGGGGTTTTATTGGTTTAGTGATCTCTGAGGCTTTACTGCTCATTTTATTAGAAATTGCTATAGTCCGCCTGCGACGCGTTGCGGTAAGTCTTCCTTATTTAGCCGATCATAATTTTGAGGCTACCCGAGAGAATCTTGAAAGCCCAGCTCGACAGCCTTGGTGGCAAGATGAGATTAGCGTGCTTGATAATGCAACTTTCACCCTTTCTTATCAGCTGGAGATTTTACAGACCGAGATACAGGAGCGAACCCTCCGTTTAGCCGAACGGAGTAATGATTTAATACGGGAACGAGATTTTGTCACTGGGTTGTTGAATACAGCGCCAGTGATTATTCTAACCCAAAATGCGGCTGGGCAAGTGACAATGCTAAATCGGCAAGGTCTGATGATCACCGGCTATAATATTGATGAAATTATGGGTCGGCCATTTAATAATCTTTTGGCAGGGAATAAAAATTTACCTAGGATCATTCAAGAGCTGGAAGAACTGCGAGTAGGCTACCGAGATCATCTACGCGTGGATATGGTACTTCGCAGCCGCAATGGCGAGCAGCGTATTATTTCTTGGCTTCACTCTCGATTAACCGCCCGATCCCCCTATGATGGTGTGCTTCTTAGCGTAGGTCATGATGTGACTGAAAGGAAGCAAGCTGAGCAAAAGCTCACTTGGTTAGCCGATCATGATCCCCTCACTGAGTTGTTTAATCGTCGTCGCTTTCAACATGAATTTGAGCAAATCTTAATAGATTCTCAGCACCATCAGCGCAATGGCAGCTTACTTTATTTTGATCTAGATCAATTTAAATACATCAATGACACTTATGGCCATCAGAGTGGGGATTTATTACTAAAAGCAGTGGCTGATAAGCTACGCCAAGTGATCCGAGCCAATGATATCGTCGCTCGTCTGGGAGGAGATGAGTTTGCTGTTGTTATTGCTGAATGTGACACTCAGGGAGCTATTCAAACCGCAAAAAGAGTATGTACTCAGTTAGGTGAGTTAGAGTTTCCAATTTTAGGGCATAGTCACTCTATTTCGGCCAGTATTGGCATTACCCTCTTTCCCCTTCATGGCGCAACGGCGCCTGAATTAATGGCCAATGCTGATCTAGCTATGTACCAGGCTAAAGATGCGGGTAGAGGCGGGTGGCATTTATTCTCAATTGATGAGAAAGCCCGTGATCAAATGCGAAAGCAAGTGTACTGGAAAGAGCAAATTGAGCAGGCACTTCGAGAGGATCGGTTTTTACTTTACTTCCAGCCCATATTGGAGATCAAAACAAACACTATTCACCATTATGAAGTACTGCTGCGCATGCGCGATAGTGAGGGAAAAATTATTATTTCTCCAGATAAATTTATTCCAGTCGCTGAAAAATCAGGCTTAATTCATGCCATAGATCATTTAGTGTTACGTAAGGCGATTACAAAGATATCCCAGCTTCCTCAGGAGCATAAGTTAACCTTCTCTATTAATCTGTCAGGGCGAGTTGTCGATGATCCTAATTTACTGCCGATCTTGGAGGGTCTATTAAACACTACTAATATTGATCCTTCTTTATTAATTTTTGAAATTACTGAGACAGCAGCGGTTGCCAATTTAGTAGCTGCAGAGAATTTTATCCGTAAAATCAAAGCCTATGGCTGTTATTTTGCCATGGACGATTTTGGTATGGGGTTTTCTTCTTTCTTCTATCTCAAGCATCTCCCCGTTGACTATATCAAAATAGACGGCACCTTTGTGCGTCAATTAGTTGAAAATCCTCAAGATCGGGTACTCATTAAAGCTTTAAGTGATATTGCTAAAGGGCTGGGTAAAAAATCCGTAGCCGAGTTTGTAGAAAGTGCTGAAATTCTAGCTTTACTACGGGAATACGGCGTGGATTATGCTCAAGGTTATTATGTGGGCCGACCAGATATATATATTGCTGAAACCCATAAATTTAGTAGAGGTAATAAATTAGTATGGTGTAGCGATGATCTTCGCTGGGCCAGAGCTGATAATACTGCATTGATATCTTCCTCTCCCCTAAACGACGAGGATTCTTGTGGTGAACAAGCCTAGACTTGTTTACTTCCATAAGATTCGTACTAAAGTTCTAATCGATTCAGTCGATATTAGAACAAGTTCATAAACGAACCCGCTCAACCGTATAACTGCGACTACACCAAAGATCTATCTGCTGAGGCCGTACCTGCATCCTTGTTGTTGATCGCAGCTTTGTGCGGCTAGAGAAAATATGTGAAAAAACTTGCGAGCGCAAGCGTAAAACCTGCTTATTGCGCATCCATGGGGTCTTCTTAGGGTGATTACCCAGAAGAGCGTTAACAGATTCTAAGCACAGGATTTTGAAATGCGAAAGCCACCAAGCTCAGGGAATAAAAACAATATTCCCGTCATTCCATTCATCAACTGCCCTGCAAAAACATTTAAGGATGCAGCGGGGAATATCCAGCTTGGCCGTAGCGTGCCCGAGCACTGTCAAATCGTAGGCAAGGTAGCCCGTGTGTTGCTTGAGCGCTATCCGGATCAGTTGCGCCATCAGCTATTTCCAGACGATGCCCCCTTTGCCGCCGCCTGTCACGATATCGGCAAGGTTAGTCCTACTTTTTTTGAAAAACTTCGCCGTGCCTGCACTATTGGTATTGAGCATTTTTCAGCTTTATCGATTAATCCTGATCTTGAAAAGCAATGGGGTGGACACGCTGGCGTGAGTCAAGCAGCGGCTAAAGCGCTGAATGCCCCCCAATGGGTGCCTGAAATTTTGGGGCAGCATCATGGATTTTCTCCTCAATTGAGTGGTAAACGGGCGGATGCAGAGGTGTTTGGCGGCCTACCTTGGCAGCTAGAGCGTAAGGCTTTAGTAGAAGACCTAAAACAGCACCTTGGGATGGATTGGCCCCGAATAAACTCAACTGCTCAGGCGCGTTTAGTGGCCGGTCTTACCAGTGTGGCCGACTGGGTGGGTTCGGGGCAGCATTTTGAAGATCCAAAACAGCCTTGGCAGGAGAATATCAAGCGTGCTGTAGATGAGGCCGGTTTTGTACTACCCACTTATCAGAAAAACCTGAGCTTTGAGCAGGTGTTTGATTTTACCCCGCCCCCGCGCCCAGCCCAGCAACAATTGATCGACGTTGTAAGAAGCGGCTCAGGGGTGTATGTGTTGGAAGCGCCTATGGGGCTGGGGAAGACCGAAGCAGCCCTCTATGCTGCCTACCAGATACTGCAATCCGAGCAGGCGATGGGAATATATTTCGCCCTGCCTACCCAGCTCACTTCTAACAAGATGTATCAACGTTTCAATTGCTTTCTAGAGCGCATCCTTGCCCCCGATTGCCCGCACCGTCGCGCTTTGTTGCTCCATAGCAAGGCATGGTTACAGGAAATGGAGATGGGTGAAGAAGGGAAACCCGGCGGCGCGTGGTTTAGTCAAGCTAAACGTGGGCTATTGGCACCCTTTGCCGTGGGCACTATTGATCAAGCCTTAATGGCCGCCATGAATGTTAAACATGGTTTTGTGCGCGCTTTTGGTTTGGCGGGCAAGGTGGTGATTCTCGATGAAGTGCATACCTATGATGCCTATACGGGCACCTTGCTAAATGCGCTGGTAGAGCTTTTGCGTAACCTGCATTGTACGGTCATTATTCTAAGCGCCACCCTCAATCAGGAGCGGCGCAGTGAATTGCTACAAATGCCACTGCATAGCCAAGCCTATCCTCTGATTACCGCCGTCCGCGCAGCGGAAGCAGTGCGGGAACTGGCCGTTGCGCCTCCGCCTGATACGCACATAGAAATTATATTGCTACAGGACGAAGCTAAGGCAATACAAGAGGCGCTAGATCGTGCTAGCCAAGGCCAGCAAGTACTATGGATTGAAAATACCGTCAAAGAGGCTCAGCAACGCTACCTTGATTTAGCGGCTCGTGCTCAGGAATTGGGACTAGCTTGCGGCCTGCTCCATTCACGCTTTACTGCTGCCGATCGGCAAAAAATTGAAAATCATTGGGTGGATTTATTCGGTAAACCCGGTTGGGAGCACCGGGTTAAGCAAGGACGGATTCTAATCGGCACTCAAGTACTAGAGCAGTCGCTGGATATCGATGCCGATTTTATGGTGAGTCGTTTTGCCCCTACAGATATGTTATTGCAGCGACTAGGTCGATTGTGGCGCCACACCGATACTCCCCGTCCAGCGGGAGCACGTTGTGAAGCTTGGCTATTAGCCCCGGATTTACATGGTGCTATTGAAAATCCCGTTCATGCTTTTGGTGCCAGTGCGCATGTTTATGCCCCTTATGTGCTATGCCGTAGCTTGGAGGTATGGCAGCCCGTTCAACAGCTTGCCTTACCCAGCGATATTCGGGGTCTGATTGAAGCCACTTACGCCAATAGATGTGAAGAGGGCGCTATGGCTCGTTGGCTGTATGAGCTGGAACATGGCAGCAAAGGGTATGGCCATCAGCGTATGGGTCGACAAGCTCTACGGCAATTGGCGCGTATCGGCTTGGCCGAAGATGGCAAAACGTTACCAGAAGCCAAAGCCCAAACCCGTTATAGCGAAAGCGATAGCTATGAAGTGCTACTGCTACGGGATTTGTATTACGACAAAGACCACCACGTTACCCGTTTGACCTTGCTAGATGGCCAAACCCTTGAATTACCTACGCAGTACCATCGCTTAAATAAATCTGCATGGAAAACCCTGACAGCAACACTCATGCAGCAGGTCGTGCCGGTACGCGCCGCTGAGGCACCTTTGCCCCCCCCCGCACGGGATCAGCTACAGAAACTTGGATTTGGCCATTGTTTCTATTTGGGTGATCCCAATTGGGCAGAGGACGAGAGTCTCTTACGCGTAGCGTTAGTGGATTCGGATCGGCTTCAAGGTTTATATGGTGCCCCTGTGCATGAACGCTACTATTTGGAATACCGCAATGACTTGGGCTACCAAGTTTTAACAAAAGATAAGGACTGATCTGGAGACACTATGGAAAATCAATTTAACCTGATTGATGAGCCTTGGCTGCCCGTAGCCGATAGGGGGCGGGTGAGTTTACGGCAGATATTCAGCAATTCTGAATACCGAGCCTTGGGCGGTAATCCGGTACAAAAAATTGCCTTAATGAAATTACTATTAGCTATTGCTCAAGCTGCTTGTACCCCCAAGGATGAACAAGAATGGAAGGCACTGGAGGCAGCGGGCTTGGCTCAACACTGCCTAGCCTATCTGGATAAGTGGTATGACCGATTTTATCTGTACGGGGAAAAACCGTTTTTGCAGATGTCGGCCATAGAAAAACTGATTGCTGATAGGACGGAAAAAAAGCTAGCTACGGCTAAAACACTAAGTAAAAAAACAGAAGCCATACAGTCTGGAAGTGCCAAGAGATTTGGTGCGGGCTTTTATCCAGATTTACCAAGCGAAAATAATACCCAGCTATCACAAACGCTTTTTCATAGAACCTTATCTGATGCAGAGAAGGCTATTTTCTTGGTTACATTAATGAATTTTTCTTTTGGCGGAAAACGTATTGAGTTCGATTTGACCTCCCTTGCTGGAGATGTTTTGAAGAGTGGTTACACCGCCTATGCTGGGCCTAGTCTTGGCAGTTGGAATGGCCAGCTGCATTGTTTCCCCCTGGTTGACTCAATACTTGAAAGTCTTTGGTTTAATTTAATGACAGGGGAGAATTTTCAAAAATTAAATCCTTGGCCTAGTGGTGTGGGTATACCCCTTTGGGAAAGGATGCCTGAAACAGAAAAAGACACTATCGCAGAAGCATATAAAACCAGCTATCAAGCTGGGTTAGTGGCTTTATCGCGTTTTGTGTTGCTGAAAGATGAGGGTGTTTTTTATCTGGATGGTATTCAATACCCAAAAGTTAAAGAGGGCTGGACTGAGCCAAGCCTGTTGATTAATAAGTCAGGAAAAGAAATAAAAACTAAGTACGCCGATCCTGAGAAAAGACCGTGGAGAGAGTTGGAAGCAATACTAGCTGTTAACGTATTTTCTTCCTCTACTGGTTTTGAGTGTATAGCTCTGAAAGTTGGTATTAATCGTATTGTTGAGAGTAATCATAAAATTTTTTCTATTTGGTGCGGCGGGATAAAAGTTTCTTCTAATTCTGGCGATCAATCTGTTAAGCAGGGTGATGATTTCGTTGAATCTCAAGTTTGGCTACATAGCAGCATGTTAGGTGAGTCTTGGTTTGCTCAGCTTCAAGCCGAAATGAGCGCGCTTGATATCAGCGCTAAAACGCTATATGGCTGCGTCATGGCTTACTTTAAAGAACAGTTGGTCGATGGCAGTAAGCTTGCCGCCCAAGCCACTCAACTGTTTTGGCAACTGTGCGAGCGTGATTTTCAAACCTTGCTCGATAGCTGTAATCAGGATGAGAAAAACCAACACCAGCGTCACAAACTGCGCTTGCGTTTTGCCAGTTACGTGCGCCAAGCCTATAACCGCTTTTGCCCCAACGAAACCGCTCGGCAGTTGGACGCTTGGGCTAAGCGCCGTCCCAATTTAAGTCAATATTTAAAGTAAAGCAGGAGGATTGATCCGTGGAAACTGTAGCATCCGATCGCCCGGCCAGTCGGGAAGAAAATTTCGTGAGCTACCTGCTGACCCGTATCCAGCAGGATAAAGGGTTGGCCGCGCGCTTACGCAGAGCTGATAATCCGGCCACTGAATATCAGAGCTGGGAGTTTTTGGCTGGGTTTGGGGTTGATCTAGAGCAGGAGTATCAGCGTCTACCCTTTATCACTGTAGCGGCTGCCCTAGCGAAAGCTAGGGCTGAGCGTAACGGCAATTTCAGGCTGGGCCAAGCCATCGCTGCTTGTTACACCGATGACAACCAAAGCGATCAGGCCAAGGCCAAATTGCGTCGCGTACTGGCCTGCGATGGCCTACCTGAATTGTGCCGTATTTTGCGCCCAGTGCTAACCCTAATTGAAAGCCGCGTGACCCAACCCTTAGATTACGTTCGTTTATTGCGGCAGTTGCAGTATTTTGCCCCTCATGGGCAACAAATCAAAGCGCAATGGGCGCAAGAGTTCTATGGTCGCCAAACTGAGGCTGATGCTCCAGCTGAGGGGGCCCCATGAATCTGACCGCTAGCGTGTTACAGCTTGATCGTGCTGCTATCAAGGCGTTGCGCATCACCGATCCTTATTCCCTGCATCGGGTGGTGTATAGCTTATACGAAGATAGGCGTAGCAGCGCTGAGAAACAGGGTAGCCAAGCCAGCGGCATTTTATACGCTGACCAAGGGGGTGATTTTCAGGGACGTAAGATTTTGCTACTGGCTAATCGTGTGCCTGCCGAGCAGGCTGTAAATGAGGACGGCCAAGCCTATGGTGAGGTGAATAGCCGTCCCATTCCAGATAATTTTCTTACCCACGGGCGCTATCGCTTCAAGGTGATTATCAATCCCACCCGACGCGATAACGCTAGCCGTAAGTTGATGCCAGTGAAGAGTCGCGACGCGGTAGCCCAGTGGTTTTTAGAGCGGGCTGCTGCCAGCTGGGGTTTTACCGCTTCTGCTGAGCACCTGCAAATAGACCGGCTAGAAGTGTTGCAGTTTAAAGACAAAGCCCAGCGTCCGGTGACGTTAGCCCAAGCCCATATCCAAGGCCAGCTTGCTGTAACCAACCGTGAGCAATTTTGCCACAACTTTACCAACGGCATTGGCCGAGGCCGCGCCTTTGGCTGCGGTCTACTACAGATTGTGCCGCTGATTGATAACCCATTTAACTAAACAGGAGTTTTTCATGACTAACATCTACACAAATACCCGTATTGAATTTCATATCCTCCAATCCTTCCCCGTTACTTGTCTGAATCGGGATGACGTGGGGGCACCCAAGACTGCTGTAGTGGGGGGAGTCACTCGTGCCCGTGTTAGCTCCCAGTGCTGGAAGCGCCAGGTGCGGCTGGCGATGCCAGATTTTGGTATCAAGCTAGCAACCCGTACCAAACAGGCAGAAAGAATTTTTACTAAAGCCTGCCAAGCTGCCGGAGCTGAAGAAAGCTTGGCTCAAGCCTGTGGCAAAAAACTGGCAGATCTGATTATCGATGATACTTTGCTATTTATCAGCGACACCGAAGCTACCGCTTTTGCTGAGTACGCCAAAGAAAATGGCTTTGATGTCAGTAAATTCAAAGATAAGGAAGTAGCTAAGGTTGCTAAAAAAACAATCAATCCAGCGGTGGATGCGCTGGATATTGCCCTATTTGGTCGCATGGTGGCTAAGACAGCAGACATGAACGTGGAGGCCGCCGCGTCTTTTGCCCATGCTATTTCTACCCACAAGGTGAGTAATGAGGTGGAGTTTTTTACTGCGCTGGATGATCTAGCGGAAAAACCCTGTTCCGCCCACATGGGGAGCTTGGAATTTAATAGCGCTACCTATTACCGCTACGTCAGCTTAGATTTAGGCCAGCTTGCCCAAACGTTGGGGACAGAAGACCTGAAAAAAGCCATTACTGCTTTTACCCAAGCCCTATTTGTGGCGGTGCCCAGTGCCCGCCAAACCACCCAATCCGGTGCCAGCCCGTGGGAGTTTGCTCGGGTATTGGTGCGCAAAGGCCAGCGCTTACAAATACCCTTTGAAAAACCCGTTAAAGCTAAAGGTGAGGGCTACTTGCAACCTAGCATTGAGGCGCTGAAAGACTACCTCGATAAAAAAGAAAAACTCAGCGGCTCATTGTTTGGCCAGCTAGGGGCGTATGAGTTTGGTGAAGATGAAAATTTCAGCATCGATGATCTGATTACCAAGCTGCAAAATCATGTGCAGTGAGGGGGAATCATGAGCGATCCTTATCTTTTATTATGGCTAGAGGCTCCTTTACAGGCTTGGGGGCATGACTCCAAGTTTGGCCACCGTGATAGCTTACATTTCCCCACCAAATCGGGGGTGTTGGGTTTGATCTGCTGTGCATTAGGTATCGGGGGAGAGCAGCGGGATTGGTTGGCGGCTTGGGTCGATTTGGATATGCAGTTAGTGGCTTATGTACCGCGGGATGCTCAGGACCGCCAGCCCTTGCTGCGGGATTTTCATATGGTGGGGAGTGGCTATGACGATCAAGATCCGTGGCAAACGCTACTGATCCCGAAAAAAAGTGATGGCGGCAAAGCAGTTGGCGGAGGGACTAAGATGACTTACCGCTACTATTTGCAAGATATGGCCTATGCAGTAGCCTTACAAGTACCTGCCGCTAGGGTGACAGACATTATAGCCGCTTTACAGGCACCGGTATGGGATTTGTATCTAGGCCGTAAAAATTGCGTACCCAGTGAGTTTATTTATCGAGGCGAATTTATGACCGGAGGTGAGGCCCTGGCCGCCGGCCAAAAATTAGCTGAGGAAAAGAAACGTACGGCTGTATTGCAAGTACGACAAGGGGAGCATGAGGGCGACGAAGTACTGACCTTAAACGATGTTCCGTTACAGTTTGGCGAGCATAAAAAATACCGTGACCGACGGGTGACGGTACAGCGGCTAGCGTAGCGAATATGAGCGACGATCAGCGTTTATTTGTCAAGATCACCCGAGAGTCTTTGCCCCAAGTAAAAGATAAATACCCTTTTATCTATCTGGAGCGGGGGCGGTTAGAAATTGATGACAGCAGTGTTAAGTGGATCGATGCTGATGCCAACGTGGTGCCATTGCCGGTGGCTACCCTCAATGCGTTATTGTTGGGGCCGGGGACGACCGTGACCCATGACGCGATTAAAACGGCCACTGCCGCTAACTGTGCGGTATGTTGGGTAGGGGAGGATTCTCTGTTATTTTACGCCGCCGGTTTTCTGCCTACCGCCAATACCCGTAATCTTAAGCAACAAATTGAGCTTGCCAGCGACCCTAAAAAATCCTTAGCAGTGGCGCGACGGTTCTTTGCCCATCGCTTTCCTGAGGCTGACTTAGCAGGTAAGACGATTAAGGAAATGATGGGCATGGAGGGCTTGCGGGTACGTGGCCTATATCAGCAAAAAGCCGAAGAGTATCAAGTAGGCTGGAAGGGGCGTATTTATACGCCGGGCAAATTTGAAATCAGCGATCTCACCAATCAGGTGCTTACAGCTGCCAACGCTGCCCTTTACGGTATTCTTTGTTCAGCCATCCATAGTATGGGTTATTCGCCGTGTATTGGCTTTATTCACTCTGGGAGTCCCTTGCCTTTTATCTATGATTTGGCGGATTTATATAAAGAAACGCTGTGTATTGATTTAGCATTTGCCTTAACTCGCGATTTGGCCGGGCGTTATGACAAACATAAAGTATCTGCGAGATTTCGGGAACGGGTGATTGAGATGGATCTATTGGCCAGAGTAGGGGCAGATGTGACTGCTATACTGGGGAGTGGACGTGCTAATCGTTATTGCAAATGACTTACCGCCTGCGGTGCGTGGGCGGATGAAATTATGGTTTATTGAGCCTCGGCCTAATGTATTTGTCTCGGGTATCAAAGATTCGGTCGCCACTACAGTGGTGGATTATCTGTACAAACACTGCCCGGTAGAATCCGGTGTGCTGCTTGTCCGTTCGATTCCCCGCTCACCGGGTTTTGAGATCAGAACCATTGGCCCACCCCGTAAACCTACGATCACCCTTTCGGGTCTTCAATTGATTGTGGAAACCTTGAAAGAGGTAAATTAACTCTATTAGGAGGCTATCGATCACCAAAGTTCTTTAACAAAATATTAAATTTTCTGTACCCGTTAAGGGCTTCATAATGATGCAGAAATCCCTTAGAATCTCAGTGTCTTCCCCACGCCCGTGGGGGTGTTTCAGGTGGTTATTTAAGCAAACCAATTCCGGACAAGTCTTCCCCACGCCCGTGGGGGTGTTTCTCGAGGAAGAAGATCGGACTGCTGTTGCCAAGGGTCTTCCCCACGCCCGTGGGGGTGTTTCTTTAGGGTTCCTGTAACACCATTCATTTAACTGGTCTTCCCCACGCCCGTGGGGGTGTTTCTATCGCTGGACTGGGTTTTGACAGCAGTCATTGGTCTTCCCCACGCCCGTGGGGGTGTTTCTCAATAAAAAACAAACGGTTCTAGAGGAAGCTAGTCTTCCCCACGCCCGTGGGGGTGTTTCTCAGATGAAATCATAACCCCGTTTTTATCTTCAGTCTTCCCCACGCCCGTGGGGGTGTTTCTCCATTGTCACACCTTGCTCGCTAGTTCTTTAAGTCTTCCCCACGCCCGTGGGGGTGTTTCCAATATACTTTTTCATATAATGAGAACATCTAGGTCTTCCCCACGCCCGTGGGGGTGTTTCCATTTATCTAGTTAGCGAATTGACGCTTACTTTGTCTTCCCCACGCCCGTGGGGGTGTTTCTAGAGCTGGTAGATATAGCCCTGTGCTTTTCAAGTCTTCCCCACGCCCGTGGGGGTGTTTCTTTATTTTTAGCGCTGCTCATGACTTTTTTATAGTCTTCCCCACGCCCGTGGGGGTGTTTCTAGGTGCTGGTGCGATGATGCGGGGGATGATGCGTCTTCCCCACGCCCGTGGGGGTGTTTCTCATGATTTATTTTAGCGCCCTTCCTGACTTTTGTCTTCCCCACGCCCGTGGGGGTGTTTCCAAGATAGCTAGGTTCCTTCCATTAAAGTACTGGTCTTCCCCACGCCCGTGGGGGTGTTTCATCATCCCCGCGGATAACCATTATTATCAGGATGTCTTCCCCACGCCCGTGGGGGTGTTTCTGTCTTTAGCGCCGTCTTCCCATGTTCCATCAAGTCTTCCCCACGCCCGTGGGGGTGTTTCTGTATATTATGTTAAATAGCTATCTTGATGATGGTCTTCCCCACGCCCGTGGGGGTGTTTCTGAAAAGCCCCGGGTCAGTTCTGGATAAACGCGGTCTTCCCCACGCCCGTGGGGGTGTTTCCCCCGGGGTCTATAAGTTTTACTCCGCGCTGCGGTCTTCCCCACGCCCGTGGGGGTGTTTCTGGCCGGCTCTTTTATTTCCTCTGAAACTTGGGGTCTTCCCCACGCCCGTGGGGGTGTTTCTCGCTAAAGCATGCAAAGACATCTACGATTTGAGTCTTCCCCACGCCCGTGGGGGTGTTTCTTTTTGTATGCTCATTTTTTGTACTCCTGTTTTGTCTTCCCCACGCCCGTGGGGGTGTTTCTCCCCTTTATTATTACTTTTTCTATCGTATGCTGTCTTCCCCACGCCCGTGGGGGTGTTTCTAAGGTTTCAGGGCGCGTTGAAGGGGCACGGCTGTCTTCCCCACGCCCGTGGGGGTGTTTCCCTCACTCCACGCCCATATCGGGCACATGGAACGTCTTCCCCACGCCCGTGGGGGTGTTTCCGTCTACGTGGGCACCTCTACCGGAAAAGAGGAGTCTTCCCCACGCCCGTGGGGGTGTTTCCTCTTTTAGGCTCCAGCTCTTATCTAGTGCAAAGTCTTCCCCACGCCCGTGGGGGTGTTTCTATGGGTTCTGAGGCTTCTAGGATAGGTAGCGTGTCTTCCCCACGCCCGTGGGGGTGTTTCTCGTGGATGTTTTTGCATGCTTTAGCGATTTTGGTCTTCCCCACGCCCGTGGGGGTGTTTCTGCTTTTTTTCAGTTCTGTGATGCGTTCCAAGCGTCTTCCCCACGCCCGTGGGGGTGTTTCTTTCTCCATAGCCTGTCTTACTGCATCACCTCTGTCTTCCCCACGCCCGTGGGGGTGTTTCTCTCTCTTACTTCATCTCTAGTCACGTCGCTTAGTCTTCCCCACGCCCGTGGGGGTGTTTCCACGAAAGGATGGCGGGTTAGAGAACCGGCTCCGTCTTCCCCACGCCCGTGGGGGTGTTTCCTTCTTTGTAAATGTAATGTTTCATGTGTACAAGTCTTCCCCACGCCCGTGGGGGTGTTTCTTCTCAGCTTTTTTGTGAAGTGAAAGTAGGCGAGTCTTCCCCACGCCCGTGGGGGTGTTTCTTTTACTCGTCTAACCATTTTGTTTCTCCTTGTGTCTTCCCCACGCCCGTGGGGGTGTTTCTTACAGGTTTTGTCTGAATAATTGGGATGTAGCGTCTTCCCCACGCCCGTGGGGGTGTTTCTGGTTCTCATCTAGAAAAGGCAGACACTCATGGGTCTTCCCCACGCCCGTGGGGGTGTTTCTATCATCGTATATTTTAGCCACCCCCCAAACTTGTCTTCCCCACGCCCGTGGGGGTGTTTCCGGGTTTAGGGTTATCTTTTACATACTCTAAAAGTCTTCCCCACGCCCGTGGGGGTGTTTCTCAGGCAAATCTTCCCAGAATCCGTTCCCTAGGGTCTTCCCCACGCCCGTGGGGGTGTTTCTGTTCTAGCATGGAGCGACTGGAGCGCTTGGAAGTCTTCCCCACGCCCGTGGGGGTGTTTCTACCCGATATACCCCTTAAACCTCACTCCGCGCGTCTTCCCCACGCCCGTGGGGGTGTTTCTAAAGTTATCTTACTTGGAACTCTAGGGAAAGAGTCTTCCCCACGCCCGTGGGGGTGTTTCTCCTGAGGGATGCAAGTAAAATATGAGATTTCTGTCTTCCCCACGCCCGTGGGGGTGTTTCTCCTGAGGGATGCAAGTAAAATATGAGATTTCTGTCTTCCCCACGCCCGTGGGGGTGTTTCTAAAGAAACGATAGTCTCAGTGTCTTATGATAGGTCTTCCCCACGCCCGTGGGGGTGTTTCTTTAGTTTCTTCAAGCGATGACAGTCACACAGTGTCTTCCCCACGCCCGTGGGGGTGTTTCCTTTATATTACTGTAGCTAGTATCGTAAGATAAGTCTTCCCCACGCCCGTGGGGGTGTTTCTGTAGTAAAAACGTTTTTTAAAGATATCCTGCAGTCTTCCCCACGCCCGTGGGGGTGTTTCTCAGACGCTTCATTAAGCACTACAAGGATGGTGGTCTTCCCCACGCCCGTGGGGGTGTTTCCACGTAAAACTATCGTACGACACTGAGACTATCGTCTTCCCCACGCCCGTGGGGGTGTTTCCTTTTTGTTGATACACATCTTATATAGTCTTTTGTCTTCCCCACGCCCGTGGGGGTGTTTCTGCACCTATATTAAAACGAGCTTTTCATACATTGTCTTCCCCACGCCCGTGGGGGTGTTTCCTTTTCTGTGAAGTAAAGGTAGGTGACTTGAATGTCTTCCCCACGCCCGTGGGGGTGTTTCTAAAGTTTTTAATTTTTGTACGCTCATTTTTTTGTCTTCCCCACGCCCGTGGGGGTGTTTCTGGCACGCGATTAGGCTTTTCGGTAAATATGCCGTCTTCCCCACGCCCGTGGGGGTGTTTCTTGGTCGCTTTCACTGACTTGGTACAGAGCCGGGTCTTCCCCACGCCCGTGGGGGTGTTTCTTCCCAGCTTTTTTGCGAAGTGAAAATCGGCGAGTCTTCCCCACGCCCGTGGGGGTGTTTCTGATTAGCGACGGCGTTACTTATAAGACAACGAGTCTTCCCCACGCCCGTGGGGGTGTTTCTGCCGCGTAATCGAGATGAGCTAGAACTAGAAAGTCTTCCCCACGCCCGTGGGGGTGTTTCTTTGTCTTTACTTTTAAAGACGGTCACGGCTAGGTCTTCCCCACGCCCGTGGGGGTGTTTCTAAATCGGAGTGATAATGAGAACGTTTAATGTTGTCTTCCCCACGCCCGTGGGGGTGTTTCTTTGAAATATTCCTAAAAACCTTTTCGCTAAGAGTCTTCCCCACGCCCGTGGGGGTGTTTCTATAGTAAGAAATATAGCAGCGGCCTCCGGTATGTCTTCCCCACGCCCGTGGGGGTGTTTCCCCTTATTCTCTAGAGTTTGAGCGCTGCATATCGTCTTCCCCACGCCCGTGGGGGTGTTTCTGAGATCATACTCAGCCCTCGACTTTATCTTTGGTCTTCCCCACGCCCGTGGGGGTGTTTCCGGCGGATGGATATGCAGCTGTTCCCCGAACGGGTCTTCCCCACGCCCGTGGGGGTGTTTCTATATAGAAAGCTCGTTTTACTATAGATACATTGTCTTCCCCACGCCCGTGGGGGTGTTTCCTCCACCGCCAGACGTGCTTATGGACAGCTCCGGTCTTCCCCACGCCCGTGGGGGTGTTTCCGGGGGTCTTGTCATAAAAATCGCTTCTCGACGGTCTTCCCCACGCCCGTGGGGGTGTTTCTCTTTCATGTGTGTAGTCCTTGCTTGTATGAATGTCTTCCCCACGCCCGTGGGGGTGTTTCCCCCGTTGCCATCCCCCTCATTCTCACGGATGCGTCTTCCCCACGCCCGTGGGGGTGTTTCTCAGGTGTTCTGATCGTGTGGCGAGGAGAACCAAGCCTCAATTTGATCTTTAGGGAACTCCCGCCAAGGAAGCTTGCGGTTAAGGGTTGATGTATGCTGATAAAAATGTTCTAGATCCCGAAGGAGAGCGTTCATTTCAGGTAGGGAAAGGGGAGGCGTTGATGGCGCTAGGTGCGAGCCTATCAGGTTAATAATCCCTTCTCTAATGAAAGCTAGCTCAAGGGGTTTTTGTGGCTGTGTAGTTAATTGAAGCAGCAATGCGTGCAGGAATGATTTAAAGTTAAGCCCTTTAAGTTGGGTAGGGGCTTCTCGGAGAATTAAAAGCTCAGGGCCTAGTCGGTATAACCCAAACCCTAATTCCAGTAACTTGGAGCCGTGTAGCTCTACCCATTCTGCTTGGCTAGCTAGAACGTTGAGAGTGAGGGGAAAAAGTAATGGTTGTTGTGTGATATTGTCATTAGCATAGGCTATTTGTAGGCGTGTCTGAGTTAGATGGGCTTTGGCCATATAGGTATCAACTAAGATGAGTCCTGTTTTATTTTCTGCTAACAGATAGCGGTTAAGTACCAATGTTTGGGCTTGGCCTAGCAATGGATCGTTATCTTCTGTTGCTTCGGGTACGTGTTTTTTTAGGGGTTGGGTATGATAGGGGGTTAGGTGTTCTGCAATAGTGTGGGTTGTTTTAGCGGGTTTTTCTTTGAGATTGGGGTAGCGGCTGGATTGTAGTAGTGATACAGGTAACCAGGACTGTCCTTGTAATTCGGGTTGTTTGAGCACTTCAATAAGGGTGCGCACAATAAAGCTGTGGACTTGTCGGGCTTGCCGAAACCGAAGTTCATTTTTGGTGGGGTGGGCGTTCACATCCAATTGGTTAGGGGGTAGCTCTAAATATAATAGATAGGCTGGGTGTCGGCCTTGAGGAAGGCGGTTGCCATAGGCTTGGCGGGCGGCTTGGGTGAGTAATCTATCCCGAACCATACGATGATTAGTATAGAAATACTGTAAATTATTGTGACCGCAGGAGAAGGCGGGGTTTCCGATCCAGCCCCATAGGCGTAATTCGTCCTGTTCTTGTTCAACGTATAAGCTGTTTGCAACAAAACCTTGTCCGTAGACAGCCGCTACCCGTTTTAATCGCTCAGCTGGGCAATGGTGAGCAGGTAGGGCAAGGAGAGGGCGGCCATTGTAGTTTGCACGAAAACCCACGTTAAAGTGGCTTAGGGCTAGTCGGGTAAGGGTAGATTTTAAGCGTATAAATTCGGTTTTTTCCTCCCGAAGAAAACGGCGCCTGGCTGGGGTGTTATAAAATAAATCACGCACCTCAACCGTAGTGCCCACAGGATGAGCGATGGGCTGAGGTGATCTATTTTCCTGAATGCGCCAGCCGTGATTAGCGTCTACTATGCGAGAACTGAGGCTCAAGCGGGAAACAGCCTGAATACTGGCTAAGGCTTCACCGCGAAAACCTAAGGTAGTGATAGCCAGTAATTCTTCTGCTCGGTGAATTTTACTGGTAGCCCGGGAGCTTAAGGCCAGAGAGAGATCTTCAGGGTGAATGCCGTAACCATCATCACGAATACGGATCAAGCCAATACCGCCTGCTTCGCTTTCAATTTCAATATGCTGGGCTCCCGCATCTAGGGAGTTTTCAATCAACTCTTTAAGCACAGAAGCCGGTCGTTCAACGACTTCTCCAGCAGCTATCTGGCTAGCCAGCGCAGGAGATAAACGCTGAATACGGGGAACGGTTGGGGTGGTCATCTCAGCTATATTTTAGTTACTTTGCCTTGAATACGGCTGCTTGCAAACTGAACTTCAATATTTTCCCCGAGTTGAAGCTGATGGGCTACTCGTACGATGCCCGTAGATCCAGTGACAATGGCATAACCTCGTTCTAAGGTTGCTAAGGGGCTGATCCCTTGGAGGGCACGTTGCGCTACTTCAAGCCGCCTTTGTTGTTGCGCTAAGTAGCGTTGCTTAGCATTTCGGAGACGTTGCGCCAATTCTATTAAGCGTAGCCGGTAAGCTTTTAATTGTTGGGGTGGAGAAAGGGCTTTGAGGCGCGGAATCAGATGATTTAGATGCATGTTCCGCTCCTTATTTAAAGTGATGTAAGCTCGATTAAGGCGCAGTTCTAACTCATCTACCCGTTGGGCTAACGCCTGTTGTTGGCTGTGAGGATGGCGAAGGCGAGCCGTTAAGTTTTTAACCTGCTGGTTTTGGTAGTGTAAATATTGCTGACATAACAGATGAAGTCGTTGCTTAAGCTGAGCAAAGCGCTGATACCATTCTCGACTATCAGGCACCGCCATTTCTGCCGCTGCTGAAGGGGTGGGTGCTCGCTGATCGGCGACTAGATCGGCAATAGTGAAATCTATTTCATGGCCTACACCACAAATTATGGGCAGGGTACAGTGATAGATAGCATAGGCTAATACTGCTTCATTAAATGCCCATAGATCTTCTAAAGATCCGCCCCCCCGCGCCAAGATCAAAAGATCGCAGTCACGACGCTGATCGGCTTTACTAATGGCAGCTGCAATTTGTTGAGCAGCTCCTTCCCCTTGAACAGGTACCGGATAGATCAGCACCGGGATCGCGGGAAAACGTCGCTTAAGTACGCTGAGAATATCGCAGATAGCTGCCCCTGAAGGGGAGGTAATAACGCCAATACGCTGGGGTAAAGTTGGTAAGGGTTGTTTATGTTCTAGCGCAAATAACCCTTCAGCAGCTAGCCGGTATTTTAGGGCTTCAAAAGCACGTCGTAAGGCACCATCACCCGCTTCTTCTAACGATTCGATAATGAGTTGAAATTCTCCCCGAGCTTCGTATAGGCTGACCTGAGCGCAAGCCAGTACTTGGATTCCATTGGCCAGAATAAATCCTAGTCGATGGTTGCGATTACGGAACATAGCGCAGCGCACCTGAGCCGTTTTATCTTTCAGCGTAAAATAAAGATGACCCGAAGAGGGTTGAGATAGATTAGAGATCTCTCCTGCCACCCAAAGCAGTGGAAAAGATTGTTCAAGGATTCCACGGGCTTCATGTATTAAACGGGAGATAGAATAAATATTCTGCTTGGATTGTAGGCTATTAGCATGCTTATCCATCTAAGTAGTCCCCTATGAGGTGCAGTCAATAGCAAGAAACGGTATAATAATGTGATTATTTATCTTATTTTAGTGAATTGTTGATTATAAAGTGTGCTTATGCGTCTTATTCAGGAAGCCCTTACCTTTGATGATGTGTTACTTCTGCCGGCCCATTCCTGTGTTCTGCCCCGAGAAGTAAATTTAGAAACCTACTTAACCCGTGGTATTAAACTGAATATCCCTTTGGTATCAGCGGCCATGGATACCGTCACTGAGTCTCGATTGGCGATTAGTATGGCTCAAGAAGGCGGTATGGGTATTATCCATAAGAATATGAGTGTGGAGCATCAAGCTGCTGAGGTACGGAAGGTAAAAAAATTTGAAAGCGGTGTGATTAAAGAACCAATCACAGTAACCCCGGAGATGAGTATTGGTGAGGTTTTAGCTCTCACTCGTGCTCATCGTATTTCTGGCGTTCCTGTCGTTGAGAAAGAGCAGTTGGTGGGGATTGTCACTAGCCGTGATCTACGTTTTGAAACCCGTTCGGATAACGCTGTCTCTAGCATTATGACTCCAAAATCCCGTTTAGTGACGGTACCAGAAGGGGCTAGTCGGGGGCAGGTGATTGATTTGCTCCATCAAAACCGGATTGAAAAGGTGCTGGTGGTGGATAATCAGTTCAGGCTAAAAGGGCTGATTACCGTTAAGGATATCCAAAAAGCGACGGAATATCCTTTAGCGTGCAAAGATGAGTATGGGCGACTTCGAGTTGGGGCGGCTGTTGGCATTGGGTCCGCTGGCCAAAAGAGAAGCGTAGCTTTAATTGAGGCGGAAGTAGATGTGCTCGTAGTGGATACGGCTCATGGCCATGCCCAAGGGGTACTGGATCAGGTGCACTGGATTAAATCAGAATACCCTGATGTTCAGGTGATTGGCGGTAATATCGCTACGGGAGAGGCGGCCAAAGCCTTAATGGAGGCAGGGGCTGATGGGGTGAAAGTAGGTATTGGTCCAGGATCTATTTGTACTACCCGAGTAGTGACAGGCGTGGGGGTGCCCCAAATCACTGCCATTACTAATGTAGCTGAAGCGCTAAAGGGTACCGGTGTACCCCTTTTAGCCGATGGGGGAATTCGCTATTCGGGGGACTTTGCCAAAGCTATTGCCGCTGGGGCTTATGCTGCCATGATTGGAAGCATGTTCGCTGGTACTGAGGAAGCTCCTGGGGAGATGGAACTCTACCAAGGCCGATCTTATAAAGCGTATCGAGGCATGGGGTCATTAGGGGCGATGCAGCAAGGCTCTAGCGATCGATATTTTCAGGAAGGATCGGGAAGCGTGGATAAATTAGTTCCAGAAGGCATCGAAGGGCGGGTGCCTTATAAGGGTAATCTTGGTCCAGTGGTGCATCAGCTCGTAGGCGGATTACGGTCAAGCATGGGTTATACGGGATGCGCCAATATTGAGGAAATGCGCACTAAGACGACCTTTGTGCGTATTACAGCAGCGGGTGTTAGAGAAAGCCATGTCCACGATGTCTCCATTACGAAGGAGGCGCCTAATTATCGCTTGGATTTAAGATGAGGGATATTCGTACCTACCGGATTTTGATCCTCGATTTTGGATCTCAATATACGCAACTGATCGCTCGTCGGGTACGAGAAATAGGGGTGTATTGCGAGATTCATCCTTATAACTTGGATGAAGCAACGTTACGAGCCTTTGCCCCGCAAGGCATTATTCTTTCAGGAGGGCCGGATTCCACGGTAGAAGAATCCGCGCCTAAAGCACCGGCATTGATATTTACTCTGGGTATACCATTGCTTGGCATTTGCTATGGCATGCAAACCATGGCAGCTCAATTGGGCGGTAAAGTAACCGTTTCTACCCATCGCGAGTACGGCTATGCCCAAGTACGGGTTCATGGTAGCTCAGCCTTGCTTGAAGAAATTGCCGATCATCGTGCCCCCGATGGTCAGGCTGTGTTAGAAGTATGGATGAGCCATGGAGATCGAGTCATAGATTTACCTGAAGGATTTGTATCCATTGCTTCTACTGAAGATAGCCCTATTGCAGGGATGGCAGAGGAAACTAGAAAATTTTATGGTCTTCAGTTTCACCCGGAAGTGACCCATACTCGCCAAGGAACTCAGATTTCAGCCCGCTTTGTCCGTGATATTTGCCGCTGTGAGGCTTCATGGACCCCTACCCAAATTATTGCCGATAGCATTGAAAAAATACGAAATCAGGTCGGTCAGGATCAAGTGCTCCTCGGCCTTTCGGGGGGCGTGGATTCTTCAGTAGTGGCTGCTTTACTCCATCAGGCCATTGGGAATCAACTGATTTGTGTGTTTGTAGACAATGGATTATTACGGCTAGAAGAAGCCGATCAGGTGATGACTATCTTTGCCCAGCACTTGGTGGGTGTCCAGATTATTCGGATTGAAGCGGAATCTCGGTTTTTAGCGGCGTTATCGGGCATTGTCGATCCGGAGGAAAAACGTAAAACCATTGGCCGAGTATTTGTGGAAGTTTTTGAGGAAGAAGCTAAAAAATTACCTAATGTTAAATGGCTTGCCCAAGGCACCATTTATCCCGATGTCATTGAATCAGCCGCTGCTAAGACTGGAAAAGCTCAGGTAATTAAATCCCATCATAATGTGGGGGGGTTGCCAGAGCAGTTAAAGTTAAAACTCTTAGAGCCGTTGCGAGAATTATTTAAAGATGAAGTACGCCAGCTTGGCACTGGGTTGGGCTTACCGGCTGATTTAATTTATCGCCATCCATTTCCCGGCCCTGGGCTTGGCGTGCGAATTTTAGGAGAAGTGAAAAAAGAATACGCCGATTTACTACGCCAAGCCGATGCCATTTTTATGGAAGAACTACACCAAGCCGATTGGTATGCTAAGGTCAGTCAAGCTTTTGCTGTTTTCTTACCAGTGAAATCAGTAGGCGTTAAAGGCGATGGGCGCTGCTATGATTTTGTCATTGCCCTACGGGCCGTAGAAACCATTGATTTTATGACCGCTCATTGGGCTTATTTACCTTATGATGTACTGGATCGTACTTCCCGCCGCATCATGAATGAGGTTCCCAGAATTTCCCGAGTCACCTACGATATTTCTAGCAAACCTCCCGCTACTATTGAGTGGGAGTGATTCCGCGTCTGGCATAGAACGGCATCTTGCTCTGCGAGGCTGTTAGTCTAGTCGCTCCGCGACATTTACGCCAAAGAGAGAGGCTGATGGCCGGTGAAAATGCGATTGGGGCGATCAAGCCGTATTCGCGCGAGAGACGCCGACGGGTGGGTCAGCGCTGATGAGACAGAAAGAGCTAACGGAAATAGCAGATTAGGCAGGACTATCGAATAGCTGCTTTGGGGAGGCTATAGACAAGGCCTTTATCCCTAGTACCCGAGCAAGCGCGGAGGAAGCAAAAGTGAAGGATAGGCCGCACGATGATGCGATGGCCGAACAACTCTGCGCTGATTTAGCCTATGCGCACGAGCTGTTGGCCGAAGTCCGCAGGGATGGGGACTCGGCAGAATTGACCATTCTCTTGCGTCAAATAGCCAAAGCGTTCCGACAAAAAAATGATAACCGGGAATAAGAGCGTGCCCTTTATCGCATGTAGTTTATAATACCCCGCAAGCGCTTTCTGTCCCAAGTGCATCATGCGTCTAAGCAAATACTTGTTTTTTGTTCCTTGTTTATGTAATGTGTAACCTAACACTTAACAAAAAACTAGGATTTTTAGTTATGGCTAGCGTAACACTTCCGGTTCATCCAGGCTCATATGTCCGAGAAAACATTCTCAATCCTCGTAAGCTTACCGTCACGCAGGCGGCAAAATTGATCGGTATCAGCCGTCCCAGTGTATCGAATTTTCTGAATGGAAAGGTATCGGCAACGCCAGATATGGCAGCCTGTCTTGAGCGCGCCTTTAGTATTTCGGCTAAAACCATCCTTGACCTACAAACCGCTTATGATACGCATACAGGAAAAACGTCGGATGCCGCTCAGAAAACGCGGACATACGTACCGCCATTTCTTAATATACAAGCCAACGATCTCGTAAATTGGTTCACAACAACAATTCCTGCTCGTACTAAGCTCGCGGTTCTGTTGCGAACGCTTGTTCACTCTACGGGTCATGATCTTCAGAAGGTGGACTTCCCCGGTAATGATGACGCGGAGCGTCCCGGATGGGACGGCCTCATTGAGTCGGATTCTGGCACGCCTTGGATACCGTTAGGTATCTCTGGCTGGGAATTCGGCGTCACAGAGAATATTAAATCCAAGGCAGACAGTGATTTTGCAAAGAGTGTTAAGGCGATTTCGACAGCAGATCAGAAAGAAATAGCTTTCGTTTTTGTCACTCCTAGGCGATGGCCTGGCAAAACGGCTTGGGTTGCAGAAATGAAGGCGAGGAGGCGCTGGAGAGATGTTCGTGTCTACGATGCTAGCGATCTTGAGCAATGGATGGAGCAATCAATCGCCGCGCAGACATGGTTTGCGAATCAGACGAATCGCCCCTCTGACGGAGTTAGAACGCTGGAGCGCTGCTGGGATGATTGGGCAAATGTGGCAGAGCTAGCCATTCACCCCTTGCTCTTCGCCACCGCGAACCAGGTGTGGGGTGACCGGATCAAATCTTTCTTGGCGAGAGGCAGCTCCGATCTTCTAGTGATCGCAGCTGATTCCGTGGAAGAGGCTCTTGCTTTCCTCAGCCAAGTTCTAGCGACCCCTGGGTTTGAACTGCATAAGGACAGGCTGTTGGTATTTGACCAACTTGGCGTACTGCCGAAGCTCGCCCAAGGAGCAACAAATTTTATCGCTGTTGCTCACACGCGAGAAGTAGAGCGCGAGCTTGGACCCTATAGCGCATCACTGCAAACTATCGTCGTCTATCCGAGAAATGCCACAAGTTCCAAACCCGATATTGTGTTGGAGCCTCTCGGAGATGAGGCATTTACCAAGGCGCTGGAAGCAATGGGCAAGACGCGTGATGAAATAGCGGAGTTGACTAACGCTTCAGGTCGTTCATTAACAGTTCTTCGACGCCGATTCTCGAACATTCCGGCAATCCGTACACCTGTTTGGGCTGACAACCTAGAAATTGCATCCGGGCTTGTTCCGCTTGCCCTTGTCGGCGCATGGGACGCCCAGAACAAGGCGGATCAAATCATCCTGTCCCGCCTAGCGGAAGACACCCCTTTCGAGGCTCTGGAAAAACGTATTCTTGAGTTGTTACGGCTTAATGACTCTCCGGTTTGGTCGATTGGCGGATACAGGGGTGTGATTTCAAAAATGGATTCCCTCTTTGCAATTAGTGGTGCTATTTCCAAGGCTGATCTTGACCGTTTTCTCGACATTGCGAGGAGCGTTCTGGGCGAAGATGAGCCTGCCCTTGACCTGCCTGAGAAAGATCGTTGGGCGGCGGCTATACACGGTAAACAGCGCGAGCTCTCTGGGTCAGTGCGTGAAGGTGTATCCGAGACCCTTGTTTTGCTGGCAGTACATGGCAAGCATCTCTTCGGGAAGCGTTTCGGCTTTGACGGCGAACTTGAGGCTGCGAAACTCGTGCGGGAACTTCTTGAGCCGGTTCAAGCGAGGAAATTGGAGGCGAATGAGCGTGACCTTCCGCTTTATGCAGAAGCCGCCCCCGGCGAGTTTCTCGACATCATCGAGCGTGATCTACGCACAGAAAAGCCGGAGGTAATGGGTTTGCTGAGGCCTGTTAGCACTAGATTCTTTAGCCCGTGTCCGCGCACAGGATTGCTTTGGGCGCTCGAAGGACTTGCGTGGAATCCATTGACCTTTCCTCGTGTTGTGAAGATTTTGGCTCAGCTTTCTGAAATAGAGATCAACGATAACTTGACGAACAAGCCCATTAATTCGCTTAGTTCTATACTCTGGGCTTTGATGCCTCAAACGGCAGCTGATCACAAGATGCGCTTGAAAGCGATTCACATGCTTCTAGCGAAGTATCCCACTATCGGTTGGAAGGTTTGTCTACAGCAATTCGGCGATGGCGGGAAGCGCAGTGGATATTATAGTCACAAACCTAAGTGGCGGCGCGATGGATACAATTTCGGAGAGCCATTTGAGACACCGGAACCGGTCTACGCATTTATCAGGGAGATAGTTAAAATTATCCTTTCTAGGCCTTCCTATACAGCGGAAATGTTGTGTGATCTCGTCTCAAAGCTGAATTCACTCAAGCTTGAGAATCAGGAACGTGTCTGGGAGATTATTGGTGAATGGCGCTCGAGTCTCTCAGACGAAGAAATCGCTAAAGTACGCGAGAAAATCCGCGTGACTGTCCTTTCTCGCGGGGGGCTTAAGAGGGCTAATGAGATGGGGCAGGCAACTCTAACTAAACAAGCTAAGTTGGTATATGTGGCAATGCAGCCCAAGGACATTGTTAACAAGCATGAATGGCTGTTTCGTCAGGAGTGGGTTGAGGAGTCAGCAGATGAGCTCGCTGAAGAAGATATGGACTCTCGGGGGCGGGAGCAACGCATCGAAAAGCTTCGCGCTGAAGCCCTAACGGAAATTGTGCGAGATAGAGGCATCCCGGGCATTTTCTCACTCGCTGAGAAAGGGGATTCTCAGCGCCAAATTGGTAGACATCTAGTCTCCATACTTGAGGACGAGCAGGTCGAGGACATGATTCTGCAATGCCTACGTCCAGAATCGAATGACGTGAGGCGTAATAGCATAGTTGCTGGTGCGTTTTGGACTCTTGGCAATGATCGGCGAGAGGTGATATATACCAACCTACGGGGCAAGATTACGGAAGCGGAAGCACTTAATATTCTGTTTCATTCGCCATACTGCGCTTTGACGTGGAATTTTGCAGAACAGCTCTCGGTAGACGCGCGATTGCGCTACTGGCGCGAGGTAGTCCCGCAATATATTTTCGATTCTCCTGAGGAAAACAACGAAAGCGTTCGCTATCTGCTCGCTGTTGAGCGTCCTAGGGCGGCCTTTACGTCGGTGGATTTTAAGCTTGAAGAAATACGACCACCACTGCTTGTGCAGATGTTGTCAGGCATGACTAAAGAGGGAAAGGACAAGCCGGGTGAGTACCAGCTGCGCGACCACCATGTTCAGCGTGCTTTCCAACTGCTTAATCGTAACCCGGATGTTTCTTCAGATGAGAAGGCTAGGCTGGAGTTCGCGTACCTTGATGTTTTAGCGCGCCCGTTCCGGGGTAGAGATAGGCACCAGATTCCAAATCTCGAACGCTATATCGAGGAACATCCTGGGATGTTCGTGCAGGTAATCGTGTGGGCATACAAGCGCAAAGATCGTGGTGAGGATCCTTTGGCGCTTCACGTCTCAGAAGGTCACAAGCATTTAGCCGAGCGTGGGTATCGTCTTCTCGATGCCATTGAGCGTATCCCCGGCCAAGATAAGGCGACCGGAGAGGAACAGCGTGAAAAGCTTGCTGAATGGGTCTCAGCGGTAAGGAAATCGTGCGCTGAGCTTGATCGGACAGATATTGCGGACGTTTGCCTCGGTAAACTTCTTTCGCACGCACCTGTTGGTAAGGATGGCGTGTGGCCAAATGAGGCTGTTCGAGACTTAATGGAAGATGTGCGGTCCGAGAGCATTATGAGAGGTGCCTGTACGGGTCTCTACAATGCGCGGGGTGCCCATTGGCGCGATGAAGGCAGAGGCCAGGAACGGGATCTCACGGAAAAGTATCGCACTTGGGCTGACGCTTTGCAGTTCACGCATCCCTTCGTAGTGTCATTACTTTTAATGTCAATGGTCAAAAGGTATGAACAGGAGGCAGAGCAACATGATACAGAGGTTGGGATACGCTGTCGACTAAGGCACTAGGAAAACCTAAGCCTATACTTAGCGAGTCTTCATCTCAAATTTCTTTGGAAGTCGCATTCGACATCAACTACATGGATCATGATATTTTGGATGGTATTGCGTATGTATTCCATTATAATGCATTGATATTAAAATAATTTTTCGTATAAAATACAATAAAATGGAGATCTCGCGTTAGGTAATAGCTGGTACTGACTAGCGTGAAATAACACCTAAATCTTCGTTCCCATTGCCTAGTAACATTATAATTTTTGGTTCAAATTTTCCCGCCCACGCCTTTAAACTTCTCAACAAACGCGGTAATTTTTTGGAAAACACTTTGTTTTTTGGTGAGATATTGCGGGTTGAGTGGACTCATTATGGGTAATATTCTATTTAACTCGGTGCCGTTTTCACTGGCATATTCACGCTTTAATGAGGCGGTGATATAGCGTTTAGCCGCTTCTTCATGTAGGTTTTCGGAGCTAATGAGCTTTTGTGCTTCATGTTGCTGTTGTACTTGGGAAAATAAGAAAAAAGCCTCAATAATGCTGGCTTTGTCGGGAATTCCATCTAAATCCGCTTGGTTAATAAAATCCACCAATAAACTTTCTTTAGCGCGGTTGCCAAGACTGGCCCGAATTAAGCGGCGTACTTCTTCAATTAAATCGGATTTATTTTTGGTTTTCTTATTGTGCTCAAAAACCAGCTCTAAAATATAATCTAAATTGATTTCTTGCGATTTCAGCAAATCTACCTCAAACACCACATCAGCCCAATCCAGCGTTGAAGCGCTTTGTTCATCGCTGGATTTTTGGCGACGTAGCCAGTCGCGGATATCGTTATAGGTTGAGCGGTAATCTTGAATAACACGAGGTGCGGGTATTTTAATGCCTTGCATGGCAACTAAATCATCATCGCTTAGATAATGCTTTGCTTTAAACGCTTCTACCGCTTCTGGATTGGCTATATCTAAATTTTGCAAGGCTTGTAGGCTTGCAAACTCATCATAGTTTTGTAGCACATTATCAACCCGTAAATATTCGCTAAACAGTTTAACAAAGTCTTTTTTATCTTTTTCGGTAGCTATGTCATCAGGATTTGGAAAGTGATCTTGTAGCTTTTTTACGATTTGAAGATAGCCGCGACGTGCCTCACCTGTTGCCCTATCAGTGTAGCCTTCCATGTACTCCTTATAGCTTTTTTCCAACACCACGTTTTTAGTGTTTTTATCGCCAAACAGCGTGATGGCACCAATGGTGGCCTGTTCCAAATCGCGGAAGGTGATGATATTACCAAAGGTTTTGGTGGCATCATAAATACGATTAGTGCGTGAATAGGCTTGAATTAACCCGTGGTAACGTAAGTTTTTATCTACAAATAAAGTATTAAGCGTAGGGGCATCAAAGCCCGTTAAAAACATACCCACCACAATCAGCAAATCTACTTCTTGATTTCTAACGCGCTGCGCTAAATCGCGGTAATAGTTTTGAAAGGCCTGACTATCCATGCTAAAGTTGGTTTTAAATTGCGCGTTATAATCCGCAATAGCGCCTGCTAAAAATTCCTTCGCACTGCTGTTCATGGCCGTAGGTTCAAAGGTTTCCTCGACAATATCGCCCATGGCATCTTGTTCTTCGTTGGCCACAAATGAAAAAATTGTGGCGATGGTTAAAGGCTTTTTGCGGTCTTTTTGCAGCTGTTTAAAGCTTTCATAATACAGTTTAGCTGCATCCACACTGCTCACGGCAAACAGGGCGTTAAAACCCTTGCCACTCGCGTTTAAACGGTGTGTTTTTTGCTGGAAATTGTTCAATAGATATTGTGTAATCTCGTGGATACGATCAGGATGTAACAACGCTTGTTTGTTTTCGGCGACGCTGAGTTTTTTCTCGTCTTGTTCACTTTCAATGGCTTTAAATCTTGGGCGTACATCGTTGTAATCTACTTTAAATTTCAGTACTTTTTCGTCCCGAATGGCATCGGTAATGACATAGGAATGCAGCTCACGGCCAAACACGCTGGCGGTGGTTTCTGCGCCCAGCGCGTTTTGTACGAAAATTGGCGTGCCAGTAAAACCAAACTGATAATATTTTTTAAACTTTTTCTGTAAGTTTTTTTGCGCCTCACCAAATTGGCTTCTATGGCACTCATCAAAAATAAAAACCACTTGTTTATTGTAAATAGGCAAGCTGGTTTCGCTTTTTATCAGGTTATTCAGCTTTTGAATGGTGGTAACAATAATTTTATTGTCATCTTTTTCAATATTACGCTTTAAGCCCGCGGTGTTTTCGGAGCCATTCACGCTATCCAGTGAAAAACGCTGGTATTCCTTCATGGTTTGATAGTCAAGGTCTTTTCTATCTACCACAAAAAAGACTTTATCAATAAAATCCAACTCGGTAGCCAAGCGTGCCACCTTAAAACTGGTGAGGGTTTTGCCTGATCCAGTCGTGTGCCAAATATAGCCTCCGCTCTCCGTTGTGCTCCAGTTTTTTGCCTGATAGGCAGAGTTAATTTTCCATAAAATCCGTTCGGTGGCTGCAATTTGATACGGGCGCATAATCAGCAAGGTATCGCTCACATCAAATACTGAATACTGAGTGAGTACATGCAGTAACGTATTTTTCTGAAAGAAAGTAGCGGTAAAATCCTTTAAATCTTTGATTAAGGAGTTATCGGCCTTGGCCCAATTCATAGTGAAATCAAAGCTGTTTTTATCGCGTTTGGTGGTGTTGGCGAAATAACGCGTGTCCGTACCGTTAGAAATGACAAAAATTTGTAGATATTTGAACAGCGAGCTTTCCGCGTTAAAGCTTTCTTTACTGTAACGGTGTACTTGGTTAAAGGCTTCACGAATCGCCATCCCGCGCTTTTTCAGCTCCACCTGCACCAAAGGCAAGCCATTCACCAAAATGGTCACATCATAACGGTTAGCCGCCGTGCCTGTTTGCTCAAACTGGCGCATCACTTGCAGCTTGTTGTGAGTGAGATGCTTTTTATCCAGCAAGTAAATATTTTGAATATGCCCATCATCAAACACAAAGTCATAGATATAGTCATGATGAATTTTGCGGGTTTTATCGATGATGCTATCGCTGGGTTTATCGAGATATTCAATAACAAAGCGCCGCCATTCGGTTTCACTGAACTGCACCTGATTAAGCGCTTGCAATTGCACCCGCACATTAGCCAGCAGCTGGTTGGGTGTAATCAAATCAGGCAAATACTCATAGCCTTGGTTTTGTAAATCCTGAATAAACTCGTTCTCTAGGTGATATTCCGTTTGATAGCTCTCACTGATGCCATCAAGCTGGGTGTATTTTTCCAGTACGATAAAATGACTGGTTTCGGCGATGGTTTTATAATTGCTCATTTATATAGTTGCCTTTATTGGGTAGCCGCTAGTGTTTTTCTTTCTGCATCTTTTGACTTATCCGAGAAAAAACCCTATAGGTACGGCTATCAATTGTTTATCAAAAGCGACAACTTGTTCGCCCGTATATAAAAGCACGCCATATTTAAAAAGCTCGGGAGCCGTATCGCGTAAATGTCTTAAACCATTAAAATCTTTGCTCACCACGGTAGCGGCGGCTTTAACTTCAATGCCCAATAGCTCTTTGCGGCGGTTTTCTAATACAAAATCCACCTCAACGCCCGTGGTGGTACGGTAGTGCATGAGTTTTGTATAGCTTTGTGCCCAAGTTTGATGTTTAGCTAATTCTGCATGTACAAACGCCTCAACCAAATCACCCGGCAAACCATGTGCTACGTTTAACTGCGCTGCGCTCAGCCCTTGTAAGTGCGCCATGAGGCCATAATCAGATAAAAAGAGTTTGGGTGATTTTTGTAAACGCTTACCCAAGTTTGAAGCCCACGCAGGCACTTGGCGAACTAAAAACAAAGTTTCTAAAAGCGCCATATAGCGTTTAAGGGTGGTTTGTGCAATACCAGCGCTACGAGAAAGTTCGGCAAAATTCAGTAGCCCACCGCTGCGTATGGCCAATAGTTCAAGCAGTTTGGGCAATTCGGTCAAACCTTCAATTTGAGCCAAGTCTTTTACATCGCGCTGTAAAATAGTGGCGAGATAATTATCAAACCATGCTTCACGGCGGCGTTCTGTTCTGCGCTTGCTGGCCTCTGGATAACCCCCGGTTGTAAGCCGCGTAATAAAGTCGGCGCGCTCAAAGGCATAACTGTGGGCAAAATCACCCTCAAATAAGGTGTCGATTAGGCTGTTCGATTGATTGTTTAGCTCACTTTGAGACAGTGGCCATAGTTGGATAATTTCCATGCGTCCAGCTAAGGAGTCGGCCATTTGTGGCAGCATCAACACGTTAGCCGAGCCTGTTAATAAAAAGCGGCCTGGCGTGCGGTTTTTATCCACTTCCGTTTTAATCGCTAAAAATAATTCTGGTGCACGCTGCACTTCATCAAGGCAAATGGGTTCGTTGAATGCAGCAATAAAGCCAAAAGGATCGGATTTAGCGGCGGCCAGCACGGTAGGATCATCCAATGTTAAGTAACGCATGTCTTGCCCTAAAGCTTGGGCCAACGTGCTTTTGCCTGTTTGCCGCGCGCCATTAAGCAGCACGACCGGGGAATCTTTGAGTGCTTCTAGGATATTATGTTGAATCGTACGGTAATACATAGATGTAAAAACAGCCATTTAATGGATGATATTACATCATAAATATGGATGATTTTACATTTATAGCCTTCGCTGATGTCATCAAGCTGGGTATATTTTTCTAAGATAATAAAGTTGTTGGATTCGGCGATGGGGTTATATTCCATCATAGATTTACCTTTATCCGCTCTGTACAGCTGCCCTATGGATGCAAAATTGCCAAGGTATCTAATGCTTTTAGTTTCAATAATTTCTTATCGTTGGTAATGAACTGAACGCAAGACGCTCGCAATACACTGTGCAACACGATTAAGTCTTCAAAATCATCAAAAATGCCTGTAAAAAAACTTTTCTGTGCCAATAGAAAATCATGATGAACAAGATAGATAGGGCTGATTTCTGTACATACTTGGTTTATTGCTTTAATAACTTCATCAGGTTTTATTTTTCTCTTTTGCGTTAAGACATAATAAAAAGTGGTAATAAAGTCACCAGAAAAATAAAAATCCCATGCGGGGTTATTTTTGTTTTTCATATACCAAGCGACAGAAGCAGGTGCGTTTTGACGACTATTATCCAATAAATCTAAGCAAATATTGGCATCAAGAAAGACTTTCATGGTAATCCTTTTTCATTTGCTGAAAGCTTGTATCGCCTACTTGATTATCGAGCAAACCAATAAAACTACCTGTGCGTTTAGTCGCTGTTTTTTCAACCTGTTCTAAAATTGACGCATCCTTAGCCAAGGCTTTGAAATACAAATTAATGGCTTCAGTCAGGCTTTTATGGTTTTGCTTTAGCACTTGCTCTGCGTTTTTAACCGCCTCGGCATCCAATGCAAAGTTTTTCCGTATGGTTAAACCAGACATACATCACCTTTATTTATGTATTTATTTAATACATATCACTATAACACATGGATCGATGGGTTGCTATAAGTATTCACCGTTTTGCTCCAAATACCTATCTAATCTAATTGGCCGCTTGATAACAGTTCATGGTTATAAATGCCTATTAAGCGAATGACGTTTTTATTGGTTAAATCAGCATACACGACTAACACATCATCTAAAGCATGAAACTCCATAAAACCCGCCCAAGGTTCATGTTCTAGTCGATGTAGCGAATAATGGCATTCGGGCGGCAAAGTGCCTTTTTCTCTTAAAATTTCAATAGCGTCTAGAATTTCGTTAACTGCTTCTTTAGCTTGCTCTTTTGAAATTAATAAACGCTCTGGCAATGTGCGCATATGTCGTATAAATCGGCTTGTTTCTTTTACTGTAAAACTCATTGATAAAGGCTTCGATATTCCTCCATTTCTTTTTGAGTAAGCTCGGTAGCATCATCAGGAATTAAACCTAAAATTTTGGCATTTTCCTCAGCAATAAGCTGACGATAAACCGCATTAAGCTTGGGTTTGACCTTAACATCAAAGGGAATGGCTTGGTCATCAACCGCACGTTTTACAAACATGGTTAGAAGCGTTGTGGTGTTAGCGCCTAAATCTTTGGCGAGTTGTTGAAATCGCTCTTTTAGTTCGTTATCAATTTTGAAGTTAATTGTTCCAGTTGTCATAAGTACACCTCATACTTTTATGTATATATTTCAAATCATAATACACACTAAGTAGTTAATTAATCTTAAATTTAGACAATGTATCTACTTCTGTCTTAGAAAAACTTAGTAGAAGATCGCGGTAGTATTCGTACTGTTGTTGGCGCAGCTTGATTTCACGCGGTAAACCTTCGCTGATGGAACTGGTGAGAGTGTCGAATTTATCCAAAATGGCGACAATGCGGGCTTGTTCGGTAAGGGGTGGGATGGGGACTTTTATTTTTGCTAAGTCTGTTGCCGAAACATCTATTACTTTAGTTCCTTTTGCATATTTTCTTTTTTCGGTAAAGAAAAAATTCGTTTGTGTATAATAAGCAAAAAACTTGTTCAAAATGGCATTACTAGGCTTAAAAATAGTTGCATGCCCGCCTGTTACAGCTTGCTGCTCTCCCAGATAAACAAGCGCCTTACTTACATCTTCTAGGTTTTCACTTGTATTAGTAATAATTACATCACCTGTATCTACTTTTCTTAGTTTTTCAGCAGTTTCAAGTGAAGTAAATGAAAGAGTTTCTACGGTCGATAGCCCGTAATAAGTGTAAATTTGCCCATAATGGATCGCTGGGATTCCTGATTCTGTGAAATCAGCTTTTGGTAAACCATTTCCACGAACCAACTCGCCAACCTCCCTCAAAGTCTTCCACTCAAAGCCGACTTTCTGCAATTCAGCTTCGCTTAACAATAAATCGCGATAGTAGTTGTACTGCTGTTGCCTTATGTTAAGCTCGGCGGTCAGCTCGGCGGTCATGGCGGTAAATGCGTCTAATATACGGACGATTTCAGCTTGGATGTCGAGGGGTGGGATGGGAACGGTAAATTTATCTGTATCTGGTGTGGCTATTTGCGGCATTTGCATTCTAGTGCCAAGATTCTGAAAGTACGTCTCCTGAGTTTTTAGATAGTAATAAATATATTTGATATTGACACTTTCATTATCTGAATAATAAGACCACATTTCATTTTTATGTGAAAAGGGCTGATCACAGTATTCAAATTCAATTACACCGCGTGATTTAACAATAATAGATGGATTCAGATTAATGTCTTTTGCTGGAATATCTTGAAAATCAACCAATGCATAAGTTCTACCGCCAGCAAATATTTTTAACGGTGCGTTATCCTTATGTAGCTCTTTCATCTGTCCAGCGGTAATTTTGGTTCCTCTTGTACGAATCAGCGCATCACCCAAAGGCTTCCATTCCACTGGATTCTGTTTAATCAATTCCAGAATGTTTCCACCCATTAGTGGTTATCCTCGGGTTGTTCGTAGTAGTAGGATTGATCAATTCCTTTCATATAGAGTTCGCGGTCGTGGATTTTGTCGGTTAGGGCGTTTTTTAGTAAAAAGCTGATTTCCAAATCATTAATGGGACTGCGTTCCATGGCTTGTAAATAGCGTTTTTTATCCACCTGTTGCCAATCCACCACTTGGCCAAGATTTTTCTTAAACATTAAATCCAGCCAAATACGGGTAGCGCGGCCATTGCCTTCCAAAAAAGGATGGGCGATATTCATTTCTACATATTTATCGATAATGTCTGCAAAGGTGGTTTCCGGCATTTGCTCAATCGCCTGTAAGGCCGGTTTTAAATAGAGTGCATTGGCAAAACGAAAGTGGCCTTTTGAGATATTTAACGCACGGATTTGCCCAGCAAAATCGTATAAGCCAGCAAACAGATAGCGATGTATCTGTTGTAAACCTTGGGTTGTGCCCACTTCAACCGTATTTATAAAACCAGAGTCATATAAGTCATAGGCTTTTTGCTTACTTAACTTATCAATCTCGTGGCTATTCATGCTTGATGGGTGATGTTTAGTTTATTTTCTAATATCATGCTGTTCTGTCTGACCTTCCTGACGGCAGGCAGGGCAGCAGATCAATTTGAGTTTTCAGCCATTCACGACCAGCGCCAGATTTGAAGTATTTTTCTCTTGCAACGGCTTCTTGTTCGGTTTTGAAGGTTTCATAGTAAGTTATTTTTATAGGCTTGTGTTTTGCAGTGTACTTTGCACCATTACCATTCAAGTGCTGTTGATAATGACGCTCAAGGTTATTAGTAAAACCCTTGTAATACGCTCCATTATCACAAAGCAAAACATACGTATAAAACATCAGTTTTCTTCCTGCCTGCTCTGCCTGACGGCAGACAGGGCAGGCAGGTCGATTTCTGCCACGATGGCATCAATTTCGGTACGGAGTTGGTCGATTTTAGCGACAGTGGTTTTGAGTTCGGCGTTGAGCTGATGAATAGGAATGATTTTGCGGGTATCTTTGGCTTCCACGTAAGAGCTGACGGCTAGGTTGTAGTCGTTGGCCGCAATCGCGCTGCTTTCTACGGTTTTGGCAAAGTGTTCAATAGCTTCTTTGCTGTCAAATACCTGCATAATTTGGGTAATATGCTCATCTTTCAGGATGTTGTTATTGGTTTCTTTTTTGAACAGTTCGCTGGCATCAATGAACTGGGTGGTGTTGTCGGCTTTATGTTTAGAAAGTACTAAAATGTTCACCGCGATACTGGTGCCAAAAAATAGGTTAGGCGCAAGCGAAATCACGGTTTCAACATAGTTGTTATCCACTAGATATTGGCGGATTTTTTGCTCGGCACCGCCGCGATAAAAAATACCAGGAAAGCAGACAATGGCCGCCCGCCCTTTGCT
>NZ_AP014836.1:1365000-1545000 GCF_002356115.1 Candidatus Nitrosoglobus terrae | reverse complement strand
ATATTTTTAAAAATTACTTCTTTAGGCCAAAGTAAAATCGGGTCTGTAGCTCAGCTGGTTAGAGCGCACCCCTGATAAGGGTGAGGTCGGTGGTTCGATTCCACCCAGACCCACCAGATATAATTAGATTAAGCAGGGAGTGCTAATTACGCCTAAAAGGGGTCATAGCTCAGATGGGAGAGCACCTGCTTTGCAAGCAGGGGGTCGGCGGTTCGATCCCGCCTGGCTCCACCAAGTTGTTAATTTAATGTAAGGTTATAGTGGCAATGATATTTTGTTTCTGATAGTATCCTAGGCAGGGTTAATATCTGCTTAAGGCTGTGTAAGTCTAAGCTCTTTAAAAATATGGAAAACTGATTATAAGGCATAGTAGAGATATGCATATGCATAGGATGATATGACCTAGGTTGTTTGGGGTTATATGGTCAAGTGAATAAGCGCATACGGTGGATGCCTTGGCGGTAGGAGGCGAAGAAGGACGTGGTAGTCTGCGAAAAGCTTCGGGGAGCTGACAAGCGAGCGTTGATCCGGAGGTATCCGAATGGGGAAACCTGACTGTCAAAAGGCAGTCATTAGCATCTGAATACATAGGATGCTAAAGCGAACCTAGGGAACTGAACCATCTAAGTACCTAGAGGAAAAGAAATCAACCGAGATTCCCTTAGTAGTGGCGAGCGAACGGGGGTTAGCCTAAAAGTCAACAAAGTGCTAGTGGAGCAATCTGGAAAGTTTGGCCATAGACGGTGATAGCCCGGTACACGAAAGAGTTTTGTTGATGAATGTTGAGTAGGGCGGGACACGTGTTATCCTGTCTGAAGAAGGGGGGCCCACCCTCCAAGGCTAAATACTACCTACCGACCGATAGTGAACGAGTACCGTGAGGGAAAGGTGAAAAGAACCCCGTAAAGGGGAGTGAAATAGAATCTGAAACCGTATGCGTACAAGCAGTGGGAGCATCTTTTAAGATGTGACTGCGTACCTTTTGTATAATGGGTCAGCGAGTTACTTTCAGTGGCGAGGTTAACCGTTAGGGGAGCCGAAGGGAAACCGAGTCTGAATAGGGCGAATTAGTCGCTGTGAGTAGACCCGAAACCGGGCGATCTAGCCATGGCCAGGGTGAAGGTAGGGTAGTTCCTACTGGAGGCCCGAACCCACTAACGTTGAAAAGTTAGGGGATGAGTTGTGGTTAGGAGTGAAAGGCTAATCAAGCTCGGAGATAGCTGGTTCTCCCCGAAAACTATTTAGGTAGTGCCTCATATATCACTCTTGGGGGTAGAGCACTGTTTCGACTAGGGGGGCGTCTAGTCTTACCAAATCGAGGCAAACTTCGAATACCGAGAAGTGTAATTATGGGAGACACACGGCGGGTGATAAGGTTCGTCGTGGAAAGGGAAACAGCCCAGACCGTCAGCTAAGGTCCCTAAATTATTGCTTAGTGGGAAACGATGTGGGAAGGCAGAAACAGCCAGGAGGTTGGCTTAGAAGCAGCCATCCTTTAAAGAAAGCGTAATAGCTCACTGGTCGAGTCGGCCTGCGCGGAAGATGTAACGGGGCTAAAGCAATATACCGAAGCTGCGGGTACAAGCTTTCTAAGGGAAGTTTGTGCGGTAGGGGAGCGTTCCGTAGGCTGTTGAAGGTGTACCGAGAGGTATGCTGGAGGTATCGGAAGTGCGAATGCTGACATGAGTAACGATAAAGGGGGTGAGAGGCCCCCTCGCCGAAAACCCAAGGGTTCCTGCGCAACGTTAATCGACGCAGGGTGAGTCGGCTCCTAAGGCGAGGCCGAGAGGCGTAGTCGATGGGAAACCGGTTAATATTCCGGTACCTGACATAACTGCGATGGGGTGACGGAGAAGGCTAGGCTAGCCGGGTGTTGGAAGTCCTGGTTTAAGCAAGTAGGAAGTGCTCTTAGGTAAATCCGGGAGCACCTATTCTGAGACGTGATGACGAGCCCTCTTTTAGAGGGTGAAGTAGTTGATGCCCAGCTTCCAAGAAAAACCTCTAAGCATCAGGTTATGTGAGACCGTACTCTAAACCGACACAGGTGGGTAGGGTGAGAATCCTAAGGCGCTTGAGAGAACTCGGGTGAAGGAACTCAGCAAATTGGCACCGTAACTTCGGGAGAAGGTGTGCCTCTGGTAGGTGAAGAGCCTTGCGCTTGGAGCCGATAGAGGTTGCAGTGACCAGGTGGCTGCGACTGTTTATTAAAAACACAGCACTCTGCAAACTCGTAAGAGGAAGTATAGGGTGTGACGCCTGCCCGGTGCCGGAAGGTTAATTGATGGGGTCAGCCGTAAGGTGAAGCTCTTGATCGAAGCCCCGGTAAACGGCGGCCGTAACTATAACGGTCCTAAGGTAGCGAAATTCCTTGTCGGGTAAGTTCCGACCTGCACGAATGGCGTAACGATGGCCACACTGTCTCCACCCGAGACTCAGTGAAATTGAATTGGCTGTGAAGATGCAGTGTACCTGCGGCAAGACGGAAAGACCCCGTGAACCTTTACTATAGCTTTGCACTGGATTTTGAATCTGCTTGTGTAGGATAGGTGGGAGGTGATGAAGCCGGGACGCCAGTTTCGGTGGAGCCGACCTTGAAATACCACCCTAGTACATTTGGAATTCTAACCTAGATCCGTTATCCGGGTCGGGGACAGTGCATGGTGGGTAGTTTGACTGGGGCGGTCTCCTCCTAAAGGGTAACGGAGGAGCGCGAAGGTACCCTCAGCGCGGTCGGAAATCGCGTGTTGCGTGCAAAGGCAAAAGGGTGCTTGACTGCGAGACGGACAGGTCGAGCAGGGTCGAAAGACGGTCTTAGTGATCCGGTGGTTCTTTGTGGAAGGGCCATCGCTCAACGGATAAAAGGTACTCCGGGGATAACAGGCTGATACCGCCCAAGAGTTCATATCGACGGCGGTGTTTGGCACCTCGATGTCGGCTCATCACATCCTGGGGCTGTAGCCGGTCCCAAGGGTATGGCTGTTCGCCATTTAAAGTGGTACGCGAGCTGGGTTTAGAACGTCGTGAGACAGTTCGGTCCCTATCTGCCGTAGGCGTTGGAGATTTGAGAGGGGCTGCTCCTAGTACGAGAGGACCGGAGTGGACGGACCTCTGGTGTTCCGGTTGTCACGCCAGTGGCATTGCCGGGTAGCTATGTCCGGACGGGATAACCGCTGAAAGCATCTAAGCGGGAAGCCCTCCTCAAGATGAGATCTCCCTGAGCCTATAAGGTTCCTAAAGGGTCGTTGGAGACGACAACGTTGATAGGCGGGGTGTGGAAGCGCAGTAATGTGTGAAGCTAACCCGTACTAATAGCCCGTGAGTCTTGACCATATAACACCCAAGCAAGTTAGGTAGATATGCATAGTTGCTTTAGAAATATTTCTTATATCAGTTTTTGCTTGGTAGCCATAGCGAGTAGGTCCCACCCAATCCCATTCCGAACTTGGAAGTGAAACTACTCAGCGCCGATGATAGTGTGGGGATACCCATGTGAAAGTAGGTCACTGCCAGGCATTTGTTATTTGTTGGCCCTCCTGTTCAAGTATCAGGAGGGCTTTTTATTTTGTCCATGTCTAACTAATCACTACTCCTTAATTCAATCCCAGTTCATCTATGAAATCTCTCCCTTCCTATCAATCAATTACCCCCAACCAGCAATCCCCCCTTAATAGTAAAAATTTAATTGAGATCTTATTGCTAAGATAAACTATACTTGATTTGTGATGTCAGTCATGGGAAATTTATTATAATTTTTAATTAATTGTAGTATTAAAAATAATTAAGATGGATAAGCGTAATATTCAATAGTTTATATTTAGAGAAAATTAGTTTCTAATAAAATATAAAAGAGGTTATAGATCTCTGTGAACAAGAAAACTAACGAATTAGAACAGCTTAAAAATAATATTAATCAAAATAATATGGTTTTTGAGGGTAAAAAGAAACAGCATTCTCGTCTAGACATCGACGCAGTAAGAAAAGCTTATAAGCGTTATGCGAGTCTTTATGATACTTGGTTTGGGCCAGTAATGCAGCGAGGGCGTAAAGAAAGTATTGAACGATTAAACTGCAGATCAGGTGAGATAATCCTTGAAGTTGGTGTTGGAACAGGCTTATCTTTACCCTTGTACCCTCGTGATGTGCAGATAATTGGAATTGATATCTCGCCAGAAATGCTTGAACAGGCTCGTGCTAGGAAGGAAAATTTAGGGCTAGATAACGTCATTGAGCTCCGGGTAATGAACGCCGAGTGCATGGATTTTCCTGATAATTACTTTGATAAAGTAGCGGCTACTTATGTAGCTTCTGTGGTGCCTCATCCAGAGAGGCTAGTTAATGAGTTAAAACGTGTATGTAAACCTAATGGTGAGCTTTTTATTTTGAATCATTTTCAAAGTGTTAACCCTGCACTTGCTACAGTTGAGCGCTTACTCACGCCACTTTCAAGATTTCTTGGATTCCATCCGGATCTTTGCTTAGAATCTTTTGTAAAGGAAACTAGCTTAGAAGTTATTGATATTACTTCCACAAACCTATTTGGTTATTGGAAATTAGTGCGAGCGCGAAACAATAAACGATTTTCCGAGGAGATTATAAACCAGCCTCTTGTTAAGATAGCGGCCTCTCAATAAATCAATTAAAATTATTTAACAAAATAAAAAAAGGATGCTATACAAGCTAGAGCTAGCTTGTTGATAGAGAATAAGATTATTTTATTGTACGGTGAAATAATGGTACTAATAACATACCTGCAGCAAATCCACTTAAATGGATTTCCCAAGTAACGGTTTCTTGATCAGTACCTACAAATATGGGGTATAAAAGCTGTAGCCCATACCAGATAATTAGTACTAATCCTGCGGGTACTTGAGTGAGGCTTGGATAAATGCCATGTAGATAAAAAACAATAATCTTAGATCTAGGAAATAATCGAAAATAAGCCCCTAATACTGCAGAGATAGCTCCGCTCGCTCCTATTACAGGAGTATAAGAAGTAGGGTAGATTAGGATATATGACATGGTAGCGATACTTCCGCAAAGTAAATAAAAGAGGATAAAGCGAATATGACCCATGGCGTCTTCGATAGTTTTTCCAAAGATCCAAAAAAATAAAAGATTACCTGCTAAATGTAGCCAGTTTGCGTGAAAGAACATTGAAGTAATCAGGGTAAGCTCAATGGGAATAGGGCTATGGATTGCTAGATTTATTCGGTGTAGAAAGAGCGCTGGGGTAATTGAAAAGTAATATATAGCTCGTGTTATTTCTTTAGGATCTAATGAAATTTCCCATAAGAAAATAAATACACAAATAATTATGATACCAATAGTAACTACAGGCTGAAGTGTAGTTGGGTTAGGGTTTATAACAGGAATCATTATGGCGGATTATATAGTTAAAATACTATGATCTAAATTTTTAAGAAAACTAAGTTAGCTTATCCTATATGAAACTGTTAGCCCTAGATACCTCAACGGAAGCTTGTTCTGCAGCACTTTTGATAGCTGGTCAAGTCTATGAGCGTTTTACGGTAAATCCTCAAGGACATGCCAATCTAATTTTAAATATGCTAGAGGCTATACTAGCTGAAGGGGGAGTTTCTCTAAATACCATTGATGCTCTAGCATTTGGGCGCGGGCCTGGATCTTTTACTGGGGTACGGATTGGTGCGGGGGTGGCACAAGGAATTGCTTTTGCTCATGATCTTCCTGTGATACCTATTTCCTCTTTAGCATCTTTAGCACAAGCTAGCGGAGCAAGGAAATCTTTAGTTGCTATTGATGCCCGGATGAATGAAGTTTACTGGGGTGTTTATGAGCGAGTAGAAAATGGTTTAGTTACCTTGAATGGCGTCGAATGTGTTTGTATTCCACAAATGGTACCCTTAGTAAAAGATAGAAATTGGCTAGGAGTGGGTACAGGTTGGGGAGTTTATGGAGATAAACTGCGTGCACGCTTGGGTAGAGCTGTTAATAATAATAATGGATGGGAAGCAGAACATTACCCTCGTGCTAGCGCAACAGCTCAGCTTGGAGTAGCGGCCTTTGCTCGAGGCGAGGCAGTAGTAGCAGAGGATGCATTGCCTATTTATCTGCGTAATGATGTAGCGATAAAAACCTCGGTGCCCGTATTGGTGTAATAGTTTTAGTCTATTACTGCTGAAACTAATAATTGTTTTAGCTTATAAAGTATTTGTAAGGCTTCTCGGGGGCTAAGATCATCTGGCTCTAGGTGTTGTATTACTTGGACTATAGGGTGATCAATAGCTGCTTCTTCTAATAGTTTATAATTATAAATTAATTTTTCTTGAGCGTGATTCTCTAGTTTTGCAAGTTGCTGTCGTGCTTGTGCAATGATTTCTTTAGGAACACCAGCTAATGCGGCAACTTGGAGGCCATAGCTTTGGCTAGCCGGACCATCCTTAACTGTATGGAGAAAAACGATATGGTCTTCATGTTCAATTGCACTGAGATGAAGATTAGCTGCATTAGGAAAATGATCAGGAAGTGTGGTTAATTCAAAGTAATGGGTAGAGAATAAGGTTAAAGCGCATATTTTACATGCTAAGTGAGAGGCGACGGCCCAGGCTAAGGATAATCCATCGAAAGTGCTGGTACCGCGACCAATTTCATCGATCAACACTAAGCTGTTTTGAGTTGCGTTGTGGAGAATATTAGCAGTTTCACTCATTTCTACCATAAAGGTGGATCGTCCTCCAGCAAGATCATCTGCGGCACCAATACGAGTAAAGATCTGATCGATAGGGCCGATAATTGCCTGCTGTGCTGGAACAAAGCCTCCGATATGAGCTAATAGAACAATTAAGGCCGTTTGGCGCATATAGGTAGATTTTCCTCCCATATTAGGGCCGGTGATAATTAAGACTCTCCGATCTTGATGAAGACTGAGATCATTAGGTATGAAAGGGGAATCTTGAGTTTGTTCAACCACTGGATGACGGCCTTGTTGAATAAAAATTCCTGGCTGATCGGTTAATGTAGGCTTTACATAAGCTAGCGTTTCAGCTCGCTCTGCTAAATTGTTAAGGACATCTAGTTCCGCTAAAGCATTAGCGCAGCGCTGCAATAGGGGCAGTGGATCTGCTAATTGATCAAGTAGTTTTTCATAGAGTATTTTTTCCCGAATAAGTGCTCGAGATCGAGCGCTTAATAGCTGATCTTCAAATCTTTTTAGCTCAGGTGTAATATAGCGTTCAGTCCCTTTTAGCGTTTGGCGGCGAGTATAATGGCTAGGGGCTTTATTAGCTTGAGCATGGGTTATTTCAATATAATAACCATGAACTTTATTGTAATTTACTTTAAGAGTGGAAATTCCAGTACGCTTGCGCTCTTGTTGTTCTAATTCTACTAAAAAGAGCCCAGTATTTTCACTTAATTGCCGTAATTCATCTAATGCAGAGTCAAAACCTGAGGCAATAACTCCCCCATCTCGGATCAATTGAGCGGGACGATCACGGATAGCTTGCTGCAGCAGTTGGTAAACTTCTGGAAATGGGCCTAGGTGCCGATGTAATAATTGGAGAAGCGGGCTATCTAAAGATAATAAGCAAGCTTGAATTTCCGGTAACAGGCTTAAGGTTTGGCGTAATTGAACTAGATCCCGTGGACGGGCTGAACGTAATGCGATACGAGAGAGAATCCGTTCCATATCGCCAATACCTTGGAAAAAACTTTTAAGAGGATTAGCTAGATTGGTCGCTAAAAGCGTAGTAATAGCTCGCTGGCGCTGCCTGAGTAGAACGTGATCTCGTAGAGGTCGATGTAGCCAGCGTCGCAATAAGCGGCTTCCCATCGCAGTTATAGTACGATCGAGTACTGAAATTAAGGTATGATCTGTGGTACCATTTAAGCTCTTTTCTAGTTCTAGGTTAGATCGTGTAGTAGGATCAAGGATAATACTAGTGTCTTGTCGTTCTACTTGAATTGTTTGGATATGGGGAGTGCTAGTACGTTGAGTATCGCGTACATATTGTAATAGACATCCGGCAGCTGCAATAGCAACGTCTAGTACGTCACAACCGAATCCTTTTAAATCTTGGGTCCCAAACTGTTGACAAAGCTGAGATTTGGAGGTTTGTGTATTGAAATACCAAGGAGGTAAAGTACGTATTGCGCTTCTTTGTTGCTGAGGATCGATTAAGGTAAATGCCAATTCTTCGCTGACTAAAAGCTCTGCCGGCTGGATTCGGGCGAGCTCACTAGCAGCGGCTGTTTCATTATCTACTTCTAAAATGCTAAAGCGCCCACTACTGAGATCTAATACGGCAAATCCAATAATTCCCCCTTGTCTATGAATGGCAGCAAGCAAACTATCCCGCCGGGCTTCCATCAATGCTTCATCGGTAACTGTTCCAGGAGTAATGATTCGGACTACTTGGCGTTCAACGGGGCCTTTACTTATAGCTGGATCACCTATTTGTTCGCAGATAGCTACGGATTCTCCTTGTCGTATCAGCTTTGCTAGATAAGAATCTAGCGCGTGATAAGGAATTCCTGCCATAGGAATAGGTTTTCCTGCTGATTGCCCCCGGGTTGTTAGGGTAATATCTAGTAATTTAGAAGCACGTTGCGCATCTTCATAAAACAACTCATAAAAATCTCCCATACGATAAAATAATAAGGTATTAGAATGCTCGTTTTTAATTCGTAAATATTGCTGCATCATAGGCGTATGCAGTGTTAGGGGGTTATTAGCAGGCATTATGGCTTTTTGGATCGCGACTGGTTAATAGATATTTGAAGCTTAAAATCCTTTTAATTTTTTGGATAGATACAAGAGAGTGCCTATCCTAATAGGGTAAAATTATATTTTCATAACTACGTCAGTTTATGGCAAGAATTCCTGAAGTAGTATGAAAATTTAGAGAAAAGATCGCAGCTTAAATCCGAAGACGGTAGATTTACGGTAATGAGATTAGAAATACTAGCGCAGCAATTAGGTGAGGCTTTAAGAGCATCTGGATTAATGGTGGTCACAGCTGAATCTTGTACTGGTGGTTGGGTAGCAGAGGCTATTACGGATATTGCTGGTAGTTCATATTGGTTTGAGCGTGGCTTTGTTACTTATAGTAATGAAGCTAAGCAGGAGGTGCTAAAAGTGAGAGCTGAAACACTAGCTTGTTTTGGAGCGGTAAGTGAGGAAACGGTCAAGGAAATGGCAAAAGGTGCTATAGCATGTAGCCATGCAGGAATTAGTGTTGCAGTTAGTGGTATTGCTGGGCCAGGAGGTGGATCTTTAGCAAAACCAGTAGGGACAATTTGGTTCGCTTGGGCGCTGAGATCTGGAAAGGAGTGGGCTGCTCAAGAATATTTTGCTGGAGATCGTAAAGCTATACGGCAGCAATCGGTAGAACGTGCCTTACAAGGATTGTTAAGTATCCTTAATGGATCGCTTAAAGTTTAGGGCGAAAGTTTCGATATAATGAGTTTAAATTTTATATTGATTTTTATGAGATTATTATTACAGTGATATACCCGCTAGGATATTCCCACTGATATATGGGATAATTCTTATTATTAAAGGCTTTATACACTGCCTAATTGAGGTCAGAGGATGGACGAAAATCGGAAAAAGGCGCTAGGAGCTGCGCTCTCGCAAATTGAGAAGCAGTTTGGTAAAGGCGCTGTAATGCGCCTTGGTGATGCAAGCGCGATACGTGAGATCGATGTAATTTCTACGGGATCCTTGGGGTTGGATATTGCCATTGGCATAGGTGGATTACCCAGAGGTCGTGTTGTTGAAATTTTTGGCCCAGAATCCTCAGGTAAAACTACTTTGGCTTTGCAGGTGGTAGCAGAAGCGCAGAAGTTAGGTGGAACAGCAGCTTTTGTTGATGCTGAGCATGCTTTAGATCCCCAGTATGCTAAGCGATTGGAAGTTAATGTAGATGATCTTCTTATTTCCCAGCCTGATACGGGAGAGCAGGCGTTAGAAATTGCTGACATGCTGGTGCGCTCAGGAGCAATGGATGTCGTGGTGATAGATTCGGTGGCTGCTTTAGCGCCTAAAGCAGAAATTGAGGGGGAAATGGGAGATTCTCATATGGGTCTACAAGCTCGGTTGATGTCCCAAGCTTTACGTAAACTTACCGCCAATATCAAACGTTCTAATACATTGGTGATTTTTATTAACCAAATCCGGATGAAGATTGGTGTCGTATTTGGCAGCCCAGAAACAACTACCGGAGGTAATGCGCTTAAATTTTATGCTTCAGTACGTCTGGATATCCGTCGCGTGGGAGCATTAAAAAAAGGCGAGGAGATTATTGGTAATGAAACCCGTGTTAAGGTGGTTAAAAATAAAGTAGCTCCACCTTTTAAACAGGCTTCTTTTGATATTTTCTATGGAGCAGGGGTTTCTTATGAAGGCGAGATTATCGATCTAGGTGTCCAAGAGGAGCTTATCGAAAAGGCGGGCGCTTGGTATAGCTACAGAGGTGAACGTATTGGCCAAGGTCGAGATAATGTGCGTCAGTATCTTAAAGAAAATAAAGATGTAGCTAAGCTTATTGAAGCTAGTATTCGGGAAAAGCTATTACCTCAGAAACCAGCCTTAGTGGAAACAGAGGAAGTAGGAACCTGATTTTTATGAATGAGGGCGAGCTACTAATAATTAGGAATCTTATATTAGAAATGCTTGCTCGCAGGGAGCACTCCGCTTGGGAGTTAGAGCGTAAGTTAGTGGCTAGAGGGTATCAACCTTATTCAATTAAAGCGGTATTAACAGATCTTTGTCGAGATAATATACAAAGCGATCAACGTTTTACTGAGATCTATATTTGTTCACGAGTAGATCGTGGCTTCGGTCCCTATCGTATTATGGCTGAGCTTAAAGAGCGGGGAATAAGTAAAGATCTAATTACCTATTATTTGGAGCGAGAAGAGCAGTGGGGCAGGCAGGTAGTAGAAGCGAGGAATAAACGTTTTGGGCAGAAAATTCCTAGTAATCTTAAAGAACGGAATCAGCAGATTCGTTTCTTGCAATACCGGGGATTTACCCAAGATCAGATTAATTATGCCTTAAATGAGATAGACCGTTGAGTAGCGCAGATAAACAATAAATTTATGAAAAGCAGCGCTGAGATTCGAAAAACTTTTCTCGATTATTTTTGCCAGCAAGATCACCGGATTGTTTCTAGCAGCCTGTTAATACCTACTAATGATCCAACACTACTGTTCACTAATGCTGGGATGGTTCAGTTTAAAGATGTTTTTCTTGGCCGGGAAACTCGATCCTATCATCGTGCTACTAGCGCCCAACGTTGTATGCGCGCTGGGGGTAAACATAATGATTTAGAAAATGTTGGTTATACTGCTCGCCATCATACTTTTTTTGAGATGTTAGGTAATTTCAGCTTTGGGGATTATTTTAAGCGTGAAGCTATTTATTATGCATGGGAATTTTTAACAGAGGTATTGTCGTTACCCCCGGATAGATTATGGATCACGGTTTTTGAGGATGATCATGAGGCTGCTAATATTTGGTTAAAGGAAGTAGGGGTTAATCCTAAACATTTTTCCCGCTGTGATGCTAAAGATAATTTCTGGTCTATGGGAGATGTGGGCCCCTGCGGTCCTTGCTCTGAGATTTTTTATGATCATGGCCCTAATATTGCCGGTGGTTCACCTGGAAGTTTAGATCAAGAAGGGGATCGATACATTGAAATTTGGAATCTGGTCTTCATGCAGTATGATCGAGACAAAGACGGCCATCTTTCCCCTTTACCTAAACCTTCCGTAGATACGGGTATGGGTTTAGAGCGATTGGCAGCGGTAATGCAGGGTGTTCACGATAATTATGATATTGATCTGTTCCGTAAATTAATTATAGCAATTACTGAGCTTTCTGGAAGCCATAGCCGTGGGAATGCTTCTTTAAGAGTCATTGCTGATCATATCCGATCTTGTGCTTTTTTAATTGTGGATGGGGTTCAGCCTTCTAATGAAGGGCGTGGTTATGTGCTGCGTCGGATTATTCGCCGCGCCATCAGGCATGGGCATAAATTGGGATTACATGAGCCTTTTTTTTACCGATTGGTACGACCATTGGTTGAAGAGATGGGTGCTGCTTATCCAGAGTTATTCCAAGCTCAAGAGCGGGTAAAGCAGATATTGAAGCAGGAGGAAGAACGCTTTAGTGAGACCTTGGATCAAGGGCTGAAGATTCTAGAGCAGGATATTGCTCATTTATCAGGTTCTATGATCTTTGGAGAAACGGTATTTCGGCTTTACGATACTTTTGGCTTTCCAATAGATTTAACAGCTGATATTGCCCGAGAACATGGACTTACTATAGACATAGAAGGGTTTGAGCACGCTATGTCTAAGCAACGTGAACAAGCTCGGGCTGCTAGCCGCTTTAAGGCAGTAGGGGGATCTGAGTTACAGCTAGATGGTGAGACTCAATTTATCGGCTATGAGCGCTTACAGATTGAAGGTAAAGTCCTAGCTTTATTTCGAGGAACGGATACTCCAGAGACTGTAACGCGACTGAGTGCTGGTGATCAGGGAATCGTCATTTTAGATCAAACCTCGTTTTATGCGGAATCAGGCGGACAAATAGGGGATCGGGGGACATTGCTTGGATCAGATGGATTATTTAATATCTCCGATACCCGTAAGCACGGAGCAGTACATATTCATATAGGTAAGGTTCGCTTGGGTCAGCTTCAATTGGGTGATTCTGTCCAGGCTGAAGTAAATGAAGAGTATCGGATTCCAACTAAGCGTAATCACTCTGCTACCCATCTGTTGCACGCTGCATTGCGAAAAATATTGGGGGATCAAGTACTTCAGAAAGGCTCTTTAGTGGATGCCGCTCATCTACGGTTTGATTTTTCTCATCTTGGAGCTATACGGTTAGAGCAGTTACATCAAATTGAGCGTTTAGTTAATGCCCAGATTAGAGCTAATTTATCAGTAGAAACACAAATTATGCCTTTACAGCAAGCTCTGAATAGCGGGATTCTAGCATTATTCGGAGAAAAATATGGTGAGTGGGTACGTGTTTTGCGTATGGGGGATTTCTCTACTGAGCTATGTGGAGGTACTCATGTTGGGCGTACAGGTGATATTGGTCTGTTTAAGATAATTAGTGAAGCCGGTATTGCATCTGGTATCCGTCGTATTGAAGCAGTGACGGGAGAGATGGCGTTACAATGGATTGAGGAGAATGAAATTTGTTTAAGGTCGATTGCAACTAAACTTAAAGCTCTGCCTGATAAAGTGATTGATAGAATTGAGCAATTACAACAACAAACTCGACAGCAAGAGAAAGAGTTACAGCTACTTAGAGCTAAGCTGGCCAATGTAGAGGGGGGAGATCTAAGCGCTCAAGCACAAGAGATTTGCGGTGTTAAGGTTTTGGCAGCTAAAATTGAAGGAGCTGATGTTAAAACTTTGCGTGATACAGTTGATCAACTTAAGAGTAAGTTAACTACTGCTGTTATTATATTAGGAAGCGTAGTAGAAGATAAGGTAATATTGATTGCCGGGGTGACTAAAAATACTATTAATTATATTAAGGCTGGAGATTTAGTGAATTTTGTCGCTGAACAGGTTGATGGCTGTGGAGGGGGGCGACCTGATATGGCTCAAGCAGGTGGTAAGAACCCAAGTAAGCTAGATGAGGCGCTTAGAGCAGTTCCAACTTGGGTGGGGAACTGCCTAAGTGCTAGAAAAAAATAAATTTATTCTAGCTTAGCTAGATAGAACAAAAATATTTAATAAACTAGTATTTACTATTACAGTGGGATTAATTGTTCAAAAATTTGGCGGCACTTCTGTAGGATCTCTAGAACGTATTGAGGCAGTTGCCCAGAAGGTTGCTGCATTTCGGCATGAAGGACATGATCTAGTCGTTGTGGTATCAGCCATGAGTGGTGAAACCAACCGTCTTTTGGCTATGGCTCATGAGATCGATCCGCAGCCTAATCCTAGAGAGCTAGATGTTTTACTTGCCACAGGTGAACAAGTAACCATTGCTTTACTGAGTATTGCGCTGGAAAAGCAAGGTATACCAGCCCGTTCCTATACTGGAACCCAAGTGTATATTCGTACAGATAGCGTTTATAATAAAGCGCGTATTCAGAATATTGATTCTAAACGTATTTGCAATGATCTGGAATCTGGAAGGATCGTGGTAGTGGCAGGATTCCAAGGGGTGGACGAAAAAGGGGATATTACTACTTTAGGTAGGGGGGGATCGGATACCACTGCTGTGGCGTTAGCAGCAGCGCTAAAAGCCCATGAGTGTCAAATTTATACGGATGTAGATGGGGTCTATACTACTGATCCACGGGTGGTTCCTGAAGCTCGACGGCTAGATTATTTAACCTATGAGGAGATGCTAGAGCTAGCTAGTCTTGGTGCCAAAGTGCTGCAAATTCGCTCAGTTGAGTTTGCTAGTAAATATAATGTACCTTTGAGGGTATTATCATCATTTGAAAGTGAGGGGGGCACCCTAATTACAGCTGAGGCAGAGGGAATGGAAGATCCACTAATTTCTGGAATTACTTTTAGTCGCGATGAAGCCAAGCTTACAATACTTGGCGTACCTGATAAGCCGGGGGTTGCCTATCATATTCTTGGCCCTATTGCTGATGCTAATATTGAGGTAGATATTATCATTCAGAACGTGGGTCGAGATGGCACAACAGACTTTACTTTTACTGTTCATCGTATTGATTATCAAAAGGCTTTTGAGATTTTGCAAGAAATATCTCGCACTTTAGGTGCCCGTGAGGTTAGAGGGGATAATAAAATTGCAAAAATTTCAGTAGTGGGCGTGGGTATGCGCTCTCATGCGGGTATTGCAAGTACTATGTTTCGTACATTGGCGCAAGAAGGTATTAATATCCAAATGATTTCAACTTCTGAAATAAAGATTTCAGTTGTTATAGATGAAAAATATCTAGAGCTTAGTGTACGCACATTGCATGCAGTATTTGAATTAGAAAAAAATAGTTCTGGGAACGGCTTGAGCTATTAAAGCTGAATGCTTGTAAACGCTATTCAATTGCGCAGTTATATATTACAATTCAAAAAGGTTGTAAAAATACGGGCGGCAGATAAAAAATATTTCTATTAAGGAGAAATGAGGGATAGTACATAATATACTTAGTTTGTGATTTTAGTATGGATACGGTGGACCATGGATTTGTGAATAACAGCTCCATTTTTGAGAAGAGGAGAAGGAATTTATGCTAATTTTGACTCGGCGCGTTGGCGAAGCTCTTATGATTGGAGATCAGGTTACAGTAACAGTGCTAGGCGTGAAAGGTAATCAGGTACGTATTGGGGTAACAGCTCCTAAAGAAGTCACTGTTCATAGGGAAGAGATTTATGCTCGTATTCAACGCGAGAAAGGGTTAGTCGGCGGCAAGAGAAAAATTAGCGAATCAGATATTATGGAATCAGAATCTCAAGTTACATCTGTCATCCCTAGAGGAAATGGATAATTAACTAAGACTAAGCGTATATTAAACCTCCTGGAGAGATGGCCGAGAGGCTGAAGGCGCTCCCCTGCTAAGGGAGTATGGGGTTAATAGCTCCATCGAGGGTTCGAATCCCTCTCTCTCCGCCATTACCGCTATTGCATATAATTGCTTCTGCTTTTTATGCCAGATTTTCTAATCGTGAGTCTGGATTCTTGGGCTCAGCAGCTGAAGAATTAGTTTTATCCACCTTTTCAGAGGAGGGTACACCTTTAGGGAGAACTAAATCTGAAATCACATTACGTTTCTTACTAGGCAATAACCCTAGCCCATAACAATGATTTCCAGATTGGTAAACAAGATCTTTCATCAGTAGATTGTGAGCGTGTCGTAGCTGATGGTGAGGGATTCCTGGGTATAGATGATGTACGATATGATATCCATCTCCATGCGGATGAAGGAAGTGCTCTTGTATAAAGCCAAGCTTATTCCTCGATTTATCGAATTCTGTATAGCCAATCGTCCCTGAATGCTCGGACATTTGGGCTATAAAACTGATTATTGGAAGTAACGTAATTGCTGGTAAAAAGAAATAAAGAATGAAAGGAATAAATAGACCTGAATAGATAAGAATTACAACCATCAGAATGACAACGACTCTGCGTACGGTTTCGTAGCGAGATCCAGCAGTCTTTAGAAGTGAGCCACCCTTAATAATCGAAAATAGCTTCCATCGATAAAGGCGTGCTAAAGCGCGTGAGAGTACGCATATAACACCCCATATGGTCTTTTGGGGTAGCTGGTCTAGCCCAATACTTTTATGGCCTTGATATTTTGGGTCACGTGCTACATCCCAGAAAAAAGCATGGTGGCCTTCAACGTGAGATTTTCTTTCGTCTTCCAGTGTTAACCCAGGATGGAGCCACATCGCTCCTGCCCAGTAACACATAGTATCGTTTATCTTACGGTTTCGACTTAAATTGAAATGGGATGCCTCATGAATCAAATTCTCTAGGCCTTTTTGCCTCGAAGCAATTATTAATGCTGCTATCAGATATATAGATAGCGATGTTACACCTATACCAAATATAGAAAACGCTCGCCATGAAACCGCCGCTGCCCCCATAATGATAATCCAATCCACTGCATATGCTGTCGCACTGGCCCATGGGTTTGTTTGCATGAGATCTCTAAGCTGACTTTTAAGCTCTGGCGGTGGTGAATATCCTTTACGAGGAGAACGCTTTACAGATTCTAGCCCTTCCATCGGTATGTCTATGTTTTTGCTCATCGTTGATCTCCTCCGCTTAACTTAAAAAGTTATTCAAGCTTTTCTTTTAAGAATCATCTTAATTATAGGATTTAATGCGAGGCCAAATTTGTGTTATTTTGCTGTGTCTTCTCGTTTCATAGCTTCTTAAACAAGTAATCTGCTTTGCTGCTGAGATAGCTCGACGAGCTGTACAAGCACGCATAGATGGTTGCGGCGATGACTGCAGGCTTCCAGCAGCATTTTTAATACCCCTTGGATTTGAACTGCTTATTAATATTAAATTTATGCTCGTCGACACCAATACATGTTTGTGTGATCACCCCTGACGGGTAACATAGTATCATATATACAGCATGAAGAATAGAAATGTTTCGTACAGAGTCGCTACCTTGAGAAATAAAAGAAGGTATACGATAGCGCGTATCTATCACCTTAGAGATTTCTTATAGCTCATTGCTCCTTTTCTAAATCGCCTTATTGCAGTGTTTTGATTTATTGGAGAAAAGAAAGATCTGCTGGTAACTATACTGTATACTCTGATTTGAAAGGAATTGGGACAGATCACCTTCCTTGATTGGAAGGGTGGGGTATTGAACTTTTTCATTAATTTTCGCATAATTAAGCTTATTGCTTTGTGCGCCCGTGGCTCAGTTGGATAGAGTACCTGGCTACGAACTAGGGGGTCGGGAGTTCGAATCTCTCCGGGCGCGCCATTTTTACTCTCTTGGTGTTTAAAGATTTCTTATCTTTGCCCTTCATGGGCAACTATTTTCCAGCGGTAGCTTGAGACTGGGCTAGCTGGCGCTTTCTAGCTAGAGGGATATTTTCTTTTAAGAGTGTATTTATACCCGCCAAAGGAGAGGGTTGAGGATCTGGAACTGCTCAACTCAATACTACTCGCAAGACAAAGATGAAATAGCTAATGTCGATGATACCCTCAGATTCCCAGCAGCGTATGCCTGTACTTTTTATCGGGCATGGTAATCCAATGAATGCTATAGAACAAAATGTGTTTCACCATACGTGGAAGAAGATAGCAGATCAGCTACCAAAGCCAAAGGCTATTCTCTGTATATCTGCCCATTGGGAAACGCATGGCATCTATATTACTGCTACTGAAAAACCAGAGACTATCCATGATTTCTATGGGTTTCCTAAGGCGCTATTTGAGGCGCAATATCCTGCGCTTGGCGATCCAGATCTAGCTACCCATGTGGTAGAAATGCTTTCAATGGTGGGCGTGCAGCCAGATACCCGTCGGGGGCTGGATCATGGTGCTTGGAGCATTCTGATGGCGATGTATCCAGAAGCGAATATCCCTGTTGTTCAATTAAGCTTGGATACCAATCAGCCAAGCCCATTTCATTACCATCTTGCAAAAAAGCTACTTCCCCTACGTAAGGAGAATGTTCTTATTATTGGTAGCGGCAATATTGTTCATAATCTCCGTATGTTCAGTTTTTACGACCAAACACCATTTGATTGGGCGCTTCAGTGGGATGAGGAGATTAAGCAGCGGCTTTTAGCAGGTGAGCATGAAAGTTTGATTGCTTATGAAGGGCTGGGATCTCATTCCAAGTTAGCTGTACCTACACCGGAGCATTATTTACCATTGCTCTATTCTATTGCGCTCCAAGAAGAAGGAGAGGCACTTAGTTTCTTCAATAATGCTGTTTTAAGCTCAATCTCCATGACTTCAGTCATGATTGGGAGGGTATTGTAGAGGCTACAGCAGTTTTACATAGCAAGACTCCTGAATCCCTTCAACAGTCAAGAAAAATAGGTAGCGCTTACGCTAAGGTGAGCGAGCGGTTTAGGTTTACTGTTTTATGGAATGAAAGCATGACTATAGCTATAGGCTTTGTTTATTAGAATTTGGAACAGCCAGCATGCATAAAAAACCAATAAAGAAAAAAATAATGATGACTCCCATACCTATTCGCTGGCTATTTGATAGGTAAGTGATCCAGCCTACCAATAGCGGACCAAGAAAGGAAGTCACCTTACCGGAAAGGGCAAATAAGCCAAACATTTCATTTCGCAGCGCCTCAGGAGCTATTTTAGCTAGAAAAGATCGGCTGGCCGCTTGGACAGGGCCTACAAATATCCCCAGTAGAAGGCCAAATGCCCAAAATAGGGTTAGAGTTTCAGTAGTTAAAATAGCAATACTGAAGATCATTAAACCTATAAGTGATAACAAGATGACGGGTTTGCTGCCTATCCGATCATCTATCCAAGCAAAAACAAAAGCACCTAAAGCGGCCGTTATATTAAGGGTAATACTAAAAATAAGAATATGTTGCCCGTCCATATGAAAGGTTCCAGCAGCATAGACTCCACCAAAGGTAAAGAGGGTTGCTAAGCCTTCAATATAGAATATTCGGGCAATAAGAAAACGAACAATTGGGCTATAGTGGCGTATTTGGCGGATGGAGGTGTGAAGCTGTTGCATTCCATCTCGGATAGCTTGGAGGAGGGATTTACCTGTACCTTGGATATCTGGAGTGATAAAAAATAAGGGTAGGGCAAAAAATAAGTACCATATGGATACTAGGAGAAATGTAGCCCGTACAGGTTCAGCAGCATCTGGATTAAGTCCTAGCCATTGATTGCCCTTTTGGATAAAAACTAGAAGGGCAATAATCGAGCAGATGATGTTACCCGCATAACCAATACCCCAACCCCAGCCAGACCACCGGCCAACATATTCTGGCCCAGATAATCCAGGTAGCATGGCGTTATAAAAGATAGAAGCAAATTCTACACCTAATGTTCCTAGCCCCACGAGTAGTAGAGCCAACCAAGTATAGCTAGGGGTAGGTTTTACCAGCCATAATAACCCTGTGGTGGCTACACATAATAACGTAAAAACGATAATCCACGGTTTTCGCCGTCCTGCCTGATCAGCAATTGCCCCTAGGATAGGCCCGCCAATAGCAACGATAGTTCCGGCAATCCCAAGGGTATTGCCCCATTGGACAGTACCTATAGTTTCATTCTCAGCGACTTGTCGAGTGAAATAAGCAGCAAAAACAAAAGTAGTAATAATGGAACCAAAGGCACTGCTAGCCCAATCGTATAAAGCCCATGAGACTAGGGCTGCTTTAGAAGCAGAGTAGGGGGAGGTAGATTTTTTCATTATTTTACATAGATAGCTGAGAAGAAATTGGCCTCTTTATCAAAAAATTAAACCCTTTATTAAGGGATCTTTCTGCCAAATGAACCCGTATATTTTACCATTTTCAATCATGAAAGAAGCTATATTTTATTAGCGGGTGACTTTATTGTGAGTAAGTTTTTAGAGGATGCGTCAGTAGTAAGGTTAGTTTAGAATCTTTGCTCTTTGTAGGAGTATTTTATGGAACCGTTTACAGTAGTAACAGGCTTGGTAGTCCCTCTTGATCGGACTAATGTGGATACAGATGCTATTATCCCAAAACAATTCTTAAAATCAATTAAGCGCACTGGTTTTGGCCCTAACTTGTTTGATTCATGGCGTTATTTAGACTATGGGGAGCTAGGGCAGGATCATTGCGATCGACCTGTCAATCCGCAATTTGTGCTGAATCAGCCCCGTTATCGGAATGCTAGCATTCTACTCGCAAGAAATAACTTTGGCTGCGGATCAAGTCGGGAGCATGCAGTTTGGGCGTTAATAGATTATGGTTTTCGAGTAGTGATAGCGCCAAGTTTTGCCGATATTTTTTATAATAATACCTTTAAAAATGGCCTCTTACCGATTACTTTGCCAGAGTCTATTGTTGATACATTATTTCAGGAGGTAGAGGCGCTATCTGGCTACCAACTATGTGTTGATCTTCCTGCTCAAGAAATAACCACGCCTGAGGGAAAAATAATCTCCTTTATGATGGATGAATTTCGTAAATATTGCCTGAGAGAAGGCTTGGATGATATTGGCCTAACTTTACAACATGTGAATAAAATTCACGCCTATGAGGAGCGCCGATGTATCGAAGCTCCATGGTTGTTTGAGCAGAAATAGGATTTAAGATGAATAAACGGATTGTAGTTTTAGCCGGTGATGGTATTGGCTCAGAAATTACCGCTGAAGCAGTTAAAGTGCTTCAGGCGTTGCAGGTGCAATGGGCGTTAGATTTAGTCATAGAATCAGGTCTTATCGGGGGGGCGGCTTATGAGGCTACAGGGACTCCCCTTCCGGAGCAAACCCTTGCCTTAGCACAAGCTGCTGATGCCATTTTATTGGGAGCAGTAGGAGGGCCTAAATGGGAAGGTTTGGAGATTCACCTACGTCCTGAGAAAGGGTTACTAGGTATTCGATCTGCTTTAGGGTTGTTTGCAAATTTGCGTCCAGCGATTTTATACCCTCAGCTTGTTGAGGCATCTACGCTTAAACCAGAACTGGTGGCTGATCTTGATCTGATGATTGTCCGCGAGCTTACGGGGGGCATCTATTTTGGGCAACCTCGCGGGATACGGTGTCTGGAAGGGGGAGAGCGAGAAGGATTTAATACGCTGGTCTATCGAGAATCAGAAATTCGACGTATTGCTCGAGTAGCCTTTACTATTGCCATGAAACGAAACCGTCGGGTCTGCTCGATAGATAAAGCGAATGTGCTTGAAGCCAGTGAGCTTTGGCGCGAGGTAGTGGCTGAAGAAGCTAAAGAGTTTCCTGAAGTAAAGCTCAGCCATATGTATGTGGATAATGCGGCGATGCAGCTTGTACGGGCACCAAAACAGTTTGATGTAATTCTCACTACTAATATGTTCGGAGATATTCTCTCGGATTGTGCCGCGATGCTAACTGGGTCTATTGGGATGTTGCCTTCGGCTTCCCTCGATGAAAAAGGAAAAGGAATGTACGAGCCCATTCATGGATCTGCGCCAGATATCGCAGGTCAGGGAGTGGCTAATCCTTTAGCGACTATCCTCTCTGTAGCCATGATGCTGCGCTATTCTCTCCATGAACCAGATCATGCTTTACGCCTCGAAAAGGCAGTAGGTACAGTGCTGGATCAAGGACTTAGAACGGCAGATATTTACGCTCCGGGAACGGTACGAGTGAGTACCAAAGAGATGGGCGATGCGGTTGTCACCGCGCTCAAAGATTGAAGGGTTACATAATATGCGTAAAGTCAATATTTTGAGTGCCTGATTGAATCCGCTGAAAGTTAATCTGTTCAATAATTGCTTTGGCATCGGGGAGGCTGCCTTGGATGACTCGCGTATGATCGCCGTCCAGCTGAATTTGGGCGTGCTGGGTACCGCAGTAGGCATCAATGATATCCCGCTGATCTCCCTGAGGTCTGAGGATACAGCGTGGGGGCTGAGGGGGTTGGGTGAATAGGTTACCGCGCCCTTGGTATTGGCAACTACGATCGCTGAGCAGGTAGTCCAAGGAGGCGGGTATATCAGCCATTTGGACAGCGGTAGCAATTTGCTCATTGTTATTAAATGGTTCTCCCAACATGATAAGCGGTAGTAGGGCTGGGGCAGCGGCTCCAAAGGCTTTGACTTCAGCTGGGCGTAAAGGTGTCAGTGCCCGCTGATCGCTAATTAAAATGAGTAATCCATCTTTAAAAAAATGATGCTGCTCAAGGTTCTCAACAAAGCGTGCGATTTGGGTATCAGCAAAACGAAAGGTTGCTTGTTCATCTTGTTGACCGGTTTCAGGGTGGGTAAAGGGGGGATGGGTAGTAACGGTTTCTAATACGGCGAGATAGGGACGGATCTCTAGGGGCTTAATGATCTAACCAGTCTAAAAAACGCCTGTAGAGCCATCCATCATGGGCTGCGTTGAGAGGTAGTTAACTATATTTTGAGTCAGTCACTTCTGAGTAGCTAGCTCATGAGGGATATTAGCCCCTTTGTTACTTGATAAGTAGGTAACTAGTTGGATTAAACTTGTTCTTAAATTTCTTTGTCAGATAAGTCTTTATCAAGCCAATCTAAGCTCTGTTTATAAGTTTTAGCTACATCCCCTACAAACTCACCACTAGGTATGTAGTACATTGACTTAGCAGCATTTGCTTCATCAGTGGGTAACTTAGCAATACTGGCCTCTCTACTTAAATCAGATAAGGACTTTACTGTATTCTCAGCACGTACTGCTGTTTGTTCACTCATAGAGGGGGCTACAAGGTCTTGCATGGTAAAGGGTCTATTGTTACTACTACCTCTATTAGTGCCTTCAGTAGGTAATATTAATATGGGAGGTATAGGAGCACTTACACTACCTAACTACCTATTCTATTTTACAGCTTGTTTAATAGCATTCGCTACTGCTGCACCTATACCATGGAACCCAGCAAATAGTCCTATACCTGCTCCAGCAGCTTCAGGAACACCTTTGAATACACTCTTCCCTTGGTGTAGCTCTTGTTCCCTAGAGATATTTAGTCCTATCTGGTCAGCCCCCATAGAGCCTCCACCTACTACTAAGCCAGCGAATATCTTTCTACCTGCCCTACTGTTAGCTATTTGCTGTTGAACTTGTTGTATCTGTTTCTGAGACTTAGTTAAATTTTTTAAGTGAAAGAAAGGAACAGCAAATAGAGCATTCACCATAGACCTAGTGAAAAAGTGATTCCCTGTAATAGAAGCTGCTGTTATCTCTGCCGCCTTTTCATGGGTATATCCTTCTTGTCTAAAAGATTTGTATACTTCACTTTTACCGAAAGAACTCTCAGGTAAATGACTTATTTGCTTAAAGGTTCGAATATTATCAGCACCTGTAATAGTAACACCTGCCGCTAGCGCTTCATTAGCTACAGAAAGTATCTTCTTAGCACTACCTGCATAATTTGCATTAGCTATCTTAGAATCAAACTTAGTCGCTTTAGCTAGGCTAGCTATCCTACTACCTAGATATACTCCTCCTGCACTGATTCCTATTTGTGGGACTACAAGACCAGCTAAAATTGAAACTGAATCAATAGGATTGCTTACAACATCATAAACACCTTTACCTACTCGTTCTAAGCCATGTCTAAACGCTCTCATTGCACTATAATCCTGCTGCTGTTGACGCTCATAAATTGCGTCATCCTGTTGCATTTGCATCAATTGCTTTAATTTATTAAAACCCGTCACAGTGTCAGCACTATCAGCACTTGGCTCGTTAGCACTAGGGGCATGAGATAAGATATTGCTAGCAGTCCGTTCGTTCGGAGCAAGCATAGAAGCCACGCCTACGGCAGCATCTTCTATACTTGAAGCTATCTTGGAGATGACACTGCCGCCTATCTCTGCAAGACCACCTAAAACGGAAGAGGCTTCTGTATCAAATAAACTTGGTTTAGGTTCAACCGCTCTGTTTTGAATAACAGAATTCACATTATCAGCTATGTGTCTTCCATTGGTAATTCCTAATGTGCCTAATTTACTACCAGATCTGTCAGCTAGTAAGGCTTGATATATTTTTTGAATACCTTTGTCTTGACTGACAACATCAGGATCAGTAATGACTTGATCTAAAGCTGCTGCTAATGTATTGACTTCATCACTACTAATACCAGCAGTGATTTGACCATTATCGTGATCGCGAGATCGATAGAGAATATCTTTATCGATTTCAGGCGCTATGAAATCATCCTTGCTTTCAGGATCAGTATTTATCTCAGTACCTCCTCTCCTGTAATATGCAGGAACAGGTCGACTGAGTTCAGATAACTTTGCGTAATAGTCTTGAGGGATTTCTTCTGCCACATTGTGGAATCCTAAGCGCTTTAGCCATGTTTCCTTATGCATAGAATCTAGAGGTGGTAAAAAATGAGTTTCATAGCCATTTAACGGGGGCGTTGTATAGCTAGCTTGCAGATGCGACTGGTAGGATTGGCTATAGGTTTGATCAACCCCACTGGGGAGATTAATTTCCACTACATTGCGATAAAGCCAGGGTAGGGGGTGGTGCGCTAAGATGGGTAGCGCATAGAGTAAAAGACACGCTAGCGCGGTTATCATTATCCTGCTGATACCTTGTCGGTCGAGATAACTGACAGCCCTTAGATGTCCTATCCAGCTACTCAACAAAACCCCTATACCTATAAGGGCAAGGATACCTGTTATTGTGGTTAATTTTGCGTCTAAATAACCTCTAATGGCTTTGAATTCTCCCCCAAATTTAACGACATCATGCCAGCTTAAGCGCATTCCAAACTCAGCCAAAATAATGAGATCGGTGGTAATAATAAGAATCAGCCCTGCTTGTATCAGTAAAGTAAGCCATCTTACATAACGGGGTAATTTAACCCATAAAATAGAAGCCATAAGAAATACAGCCAGTAAAACAAGATCATGCTGTATCGTAGGGAGGATAAGACATCCGTTGCATCCTACTGAGGCTAAGCTGCCCTGCTCGCTAAGCCATGCCCTGCCGAGGGAGAGTAAAATAAGTAATAGGGGTTAGGGGTAGGCTGAGTAGAATCATCATTGATTAATTTTATATCAGAAGGATAGATAAGCTTGGGGAGAACCAGGGAGATCCTCTACCATATAGCCATAATTTTCAGTATTCTTCTGGGTACTTTAATCTAAATCTAATCATAAGCAAATTAACATCCCGTCATCGTAATAGAATTCTCTCTATAATCAACAGATCATTTAGTAGAAACATCGCTGTCTTCCCTATAGGAATATCTATTAGGAAAGCGTTTCCTGATATTAACTTAAAAACGGAGTTTTACTATGAGTAGAACATTTGATGTAGCAGTTGTTGGAGCCACTGGAGCTGTTGGGCAGTCTATTATGGAGATCTTGAAGCAGCGAGATTTCCCAGTAAACAAGGTATATCCTTTAGCAAGTGAGCGCTCTGCCGGTGAAGAAATAGCATTCGGTCGCCAAAAAATAGCGGTAGAAAACCTAGCTGACTTTGATTTTTCTAAGGCTCAGATTGGGTTATTTTCTGCAGGGGCAGAAATCTCCGCGAAATATGCGCCTAAAGCGACTGCTGCCGGTTGTGTTGTTGTTGATAACACTTCTCAATTCCGCTATGACGATGATATCCCTCTAGTGGTTCCGGAGGTTAATCCCCAAGCCATTGCAGACTATAAAACCCACGGGATTATTGCTAATCCAAATTGCTCCACGATTCAAATGTTAGTGGCCTTAAAGCCCATCCATGATGCCGTTGGTATTGAGCGAATTAATGTGGCTACTTATCAGGCGGTCTCGGGTACCGGTAAAGAAGCCATCGAGGAGCTGGCTATGCAAACCTCCGCCTTACTGAATGGTCGCCCTGTCTCGACTAAAGCTTACCCCAAGCAGATTGCCTTTAATGTATTGCCCCACATCGATTCTTTCCAAGACAATGGCTATACCCGTGAAGAGATGAAAATGGTCTGGGAAACGCAAAAAATCCTTGAGGATAATTCTATTCTGGTGAACCCAACGGCAGTCCGGGTACCGGTTTTTTATGGCCATTCTGAGGCGGTGCACTTGGAAACTAAGACCAAGATTACAGCGGCTGAAGTGCGATCACTGCTACAGAACTCACCTGGGGTTTTGGTTTTGGATGAGCGCGAGAATGGGGGATATCCTACTGCAGTAACGGAGGCATCAGGTAAGGACTTAGTTTTCGTAGGCCGTATCCGGGAAGATATTTCCCACCCTAGGGGTATAGATTTATGGATCGTGGCCGATAACGTTCGCAAAGGGGCGGCTTTGAATAGTATTCAAATTGCAGAACTGCTTATTAGGAATTATCTATAGTAACATGAGCAGCAAAAATCCATTCCTAAATTCTTGAAGGAGTTTCCATGCCCAAATTATTCGATAGCTTGAAATTAGGTGAGCTGACCCTACCTAATCGCATTGTTCTTGCCGCGATGACTCGAAGTCGCGCTCAGGCAGGGGATGTTCCGGCTCCGATGAGTATCCGCTACTATGGACAGCGGGCTTCTGCCGGCCTGTTAATCACGGAAGCAACTAACGTTTCTCCAAGATCGTGCGCGTTTGAGAAAGCACCTGGAATCTACAGCGAAGATCAGGTGCGGGGTTGGCAGGCCATCACTAACGAAGTGCATAAACAAGGAGGGCGAATCTTTATGCAGCTTTGGCATGGTGGTCGTGCAGGTTCGCAGGCTATTCTAAATGGTCAGCCTCCCTTGTCGCCTTCTGGCGTAAATGATGATCTAGACACTTTAAATGTTTGGGGTCAGCTTGCCAATGGCAATTACACCCGAATTGCCGCCAGCCCATCACGGGAGATGACTCTAACTGAGATTGAAACCACTATTGAAGAGTACCGTATAGCTGCTGTCAACGCTATTCGTGCGGGGATGGATGGTGTGGAGTTTCATGGGGCTAACGGCTACCTGATACAGCAGTTTTTATCACCAATGGTCAATCGCCGTGAGGATGCCTACGGCGGCAATGTGCAAAATCGCTTACGTTTTCTACGGCGTATTACGGAAGCGGTTATCAGTGCTATAGGGGCGCACCGTGTGGGTGTCCGCCTTTCACCAACCGCCGCCTATAATAATGCCCTCGATCCTAATCCAGCGGATACGTATAGTGCGGTGGCCAAGATGCTAGATGAGCTTGGTGTGCTTTATATTCACCTTGCTGATGCCAATTCTTGGGACAGGGTATCGGGGGATATGCCACAGTTATTAGAGATGATTAAACCGAATTATCGAGGCCTTCTGATAGGCAATGGTTATATAACGCCTGAGGCAGCAAGGGATTATATTGAAAGAGGCACTTTTGACCTTATCTCTTTTGGGCGACTATTTTTAGCTAACCCTGATTTACCTGAACGGATTCAACAAAGCGGCCCTTATAATGAGCCTCGCTCAATTGGTTGGTATGGCGGTGACGAAGAAGGCTATATTGACTATCCATGCCTACCTGCATAAGTGGATCGCTTAACCTTATGACCGTAAATTAATCCCATAGCTTCCTTCATTGATAGGTTAAGCGTAAATAGGCAGTGAAAAAAATAAGAAATACTAGCTTGTTGACGGCAGGGCTGTTAATAATCCTCTTATCACAAAGAAGCCATTCTTTGGAGTTAGGGGAAATTGAGATTAAGTCTAAATTTAATCAACCGCTTAGGGCAGAAATCACGTTACGAAGCATAGGCCAGATACCTTTAGAAAATATCCAGATAGGGCTAGCCTCAAGTGAAGAGTTTCTGCAGGCGGGGATTGATCGGGCTCCGGTGTTGAGCAATAAGCTACATTTTCACTTAGTACATAAAGATACGGGTGAAGCTACGATAGAAGTAAGCTCGCAAGATCTTATTCAAGATCCTTTCCTTAATTTTTTAGCCGCTGTCGTTTGGCCTAGAGGGCGCTTACTACGTGAGTACACTGTACTCTTTGATCTTCCTATTCCTGAAGAACAGCTGGTCTTTGCTATGAGCGATCTAGAGGCGAATGATAACGGTGATATCAAGACAGTAAATACTTCAAAGCCTAAAGTAACCCTTTCTAGCTATGGACCAGTAAAGCCGGTGGATACCTTGTCATTGATAGCCCAGCGCTTACTACAATCTAGACCTTCTGTTAGCCTACAGCAAATGATGATCGGGTTGCAAAGGGCTAACCCAAGCGTATTTATACATAATAATATTAATGGTTTAAAAGCCGGAGAAATGCTTAATGTACCGACAGAAGATGAAGTATTAAAGCTTACTTCTACGGCAGAGGCCATCTATCAAGTACAGCAGCAAAACCAGATTTGGGAATCCTTAAGTAGCAATAGAAAATTAAGTAACGATACCCAGTTCGCTACGTTGGAAGAATTAAAAGAAAAGGATGTTTTAGGTAAGGATGAGGCTAAGATTTTAGCGGATGAAAGTGAAGATCTTCAGCAAGAAACAATGCCAGAAATAAACGAGGATAGCGTTGCTGATTTGCAAATCCAATTACTACAGATAAATGAGGCGCTTAATAATTGGGTACAAGAAAATGAAAAGATGCAAACCCGCCTCCAAGAAATGGAACAGCAGGTGAGCTTGTTGCAGAATCTTTTGTTAAGTAAGGATGAATTGGCTGATCCTCCTGCTGTTAATCAAAAATTTTCTAGCGCGGGCTCTGATTTATCCTCTTTGGCAAAGACAAATGCAAACCTAATACCGGAATCTAAAAGGAATGAGCGTGATCTTGAAAGTATATTTAATCGTATTATAACTTCAATCAATTTACCGCTACTCAGCAGTGGAATCAGTATATTGTTTTTATTAATAATAATTAGACATGTGCGCCAGCGTAAAGCCCTTAAGTCTGAGGTTAATAAAGAGGTAAATTGGAGCGAGCCAGCTACAGATCATCATGGGGAAATAAGTAAAAAGATAGTAAACCCAACAATGCAGAGGGAAGTTTATACAGCAGCTACTAGTAGAGAGTCTACTCACGATTTAGCTATTCATCCGCCCCTTAGCGTAGCTGAAAATATCAAGGTGGCTTTAGAGAAGCTAACAGATTCAATACGAGTGAAATTGGTGAGAAAAGGTAATATTCTCAGTCCTCGCCGTTGGGTATCTGAAAATATACCGCAAAATGATAAGGGATCTCTTCAAAAATTGGAGGTAGCCTCTAGTGAACCTCCATCAAACGTAATTTTCCCACGGGTAGTATTTAATGAAGAGAGCATAGCGCCTCTTCCTGATACTGAAGGAAGTCTTATAGGGGTGCAGATAGCTGAGCCAGATAATGAGACATTAGAAATTACACTTAGTGGAGAGGGGATAATTAAATATGATGTTCCAGTTAGGAAAGAAGAAGTTGTTAATCAGGGCGAGAAAGAGAAACTAGAGGTAGAAAAGGAATCATTTATCTCGGTTGATCCTCCTTTTTCCTTACTAAAGCTAGAAGAGTTTCAACAAGAGTCCCAAGAGGCTGATTCTGTGAATATAGATGTTATGGAGACGGGTAGTGAGCCAGAAAAGCCTTATTTTCCAGGTCAGGCATTAATAAAGGATCTAGATGAAATAGAAATTAAGCTGAATTTAGCTCGTGCCTATATAGATATGAATGACACTCAAGGGGCATCGAATATTTTACAAGAAGTAATTGCAGCTGGTAATGAAGAGCAGCAAAATATTGGGAAAGAACTGCTTGTTAAGCTAGCGAAGGCCTCTTGAGCATTGAAGTTAAACTTACCCCTCTTAGTTTATTTGTAGCTTTAGGTAGATATACGGTTGAGTTACAGGGGTTTGCTTTCCATGATCTTACTTTATGAGAGTTGCATTGGGTGTTGAGTATGAAGGTTCTAATTTTTGTGGATGGCAAACGCAACACGAAGGTGTACGTACGGTTCAGACGATATTAGAGCAAGCTGTTTCTAAAGTTGCTAATCATCCAGTCACAATTATCGCAGCGGGGCGTACGGATACGGGGGTGCATGCCGCTGCTCAAGTCATTCATTTCGATACGATTGCTACCCGTTCATCCCATAGCTGGATATTTGGATGCAATGCTAATTTGCCGCCAGATGTGGCTGTTTTATGGGCTCGGCCTGTCGATAAAAGTTTTCATGCCCGATTTTCAGCAATAGTACGACATTATCGGTATATTATCTTTAATCGAAGAATACGATCGGCTATCAAGCACCGGCGTATGACTTGGTATTGCCACCCATTAACGGCCTCAAAGATGAGAGAGGCTGGAGGTTATTTAATAGGTGAGCATAATTTTTCCTCTTTTCGGGCTACAGCTTGCCAGGCTAAAAGCCCAATAAGAAATGTATATCGTTTAGAGGTTACTCAGCAAGTAGACTGTATAATCATTGATATCTCAGCAAATGGCTTTCTCCATCACATGGTACGTAATATTGCTGGGGTACTAATGACTATTGGAAAGGGAGATCAACCGCCCTATTGGGCAGCAGAGGTTTTACAGGCTCAGTGTCGATCCTTGGGAGGTATCACTGCTCCCCCTGATGGTTTATACTTACTCGGAGTGGATTATCCAGATCGTTTTAACCTTCCTAGGTTTTCAGCTCCTGCCGTTATTTGGTAGACTTCCTCGATAATGCGTATTCGAGTAAAATTTTGCGGTATCACTCGTCATGAGGATGCAGTCCATGCGGCTATTTTAGGAGCTGATGCCATTGGCTTGGTATTTTATCCTCAGAGTCCACGGGCAGTTAATCTTCAGCAAGCCTGCCAGATTGTGAAGGCGTTGCCACCTTTTATAACTGTAGTTGGATTATTTGTGGATGCTACCATGAGTTATATTCAAGAGGTGCTGGATATGGTGGCTATTGATACCCTACAATTCCATGGGGATGAGTCTCCTGAAGAATGTAGTCGCTATAATAAGCCCTATATTAAAGCGATACGGATGATAACAGGTGTTGATCTTTTGCAATTGGCTCAAGTTTATAAAAATGCTTCAGCTTTATTGTTAGATACCTATCAGATAGGAGTACCTGGAGGAACAGGGCAGGTATTTGATTGGAATCGTATTCCTAAAGATTTTCCCAAGGCAATTATTTTAGCTGGAGGGTTAAGTTCTGAGAATGTAACTCAAGCAATAATGAAGGTACGACCCTATGCGGTAGATGTGAGTGGTGGGGTTGAGCAGAGTAAAGGCGTGAAAGATGCCGCAAAGATGGCGGCCTTTATGCGAGGTGTATATAGTGTCTATTAAATCTCAGAGTCTAGCAGCTGCTAGAGATTACGATCAAATGCCTGACAAGAACGGCCATTTTGGTCCCTATGGCGGCCGTTTCGTGGCCGAAACCTTAATGGAGCCTATTGAAGAGCTTCGTCAGGCTTATGAACGTTATCGAGATGATCCAGCTTTTCAGGCCGAATTACAGGCTGATCTTGCTTATTATGTTGGGCGACCAACCCCATTATATTTTGCTAAGCGCCTAAGTGAGCAACTGGGCGGAGCACGTATTTTCCTAAAACGAGAAGATCTTAATCATACTGGGGCGCATAAAATTAATAATACCGTGGGTCAGGCATTATTAGCCCAACGCATGGGAAAAACACGGTTAATTGCTGAGACGGGGGCTGGGCAACATGGGGTAGCCACTGCTACAGTAGCTGCCCGTTTAGGAATGAAGTGTATTGTTTATATGGGGGCTGAAGATGTGGAGCGACAAGCCCCTAATGTCTATCGTATGCGCCTATTAGGGGCAGAAGTGATTCCTGTAACATCTGGTTCTAAAACTTTAAAGGATGCTTTGAATGAGGCAATGCGGGATTGGGTTACCCATGTGGATGATACTTTTTATGTGATTGGGACTGTAGCTGGGCCCCATCCTTATCCAGTAATGGTTCGGGATTTTCAGGCGATTATTGGGCGAGAGACTAGATCGCAGATTTTAGAACAAACAGGATCTCTTCCCGATGCATTAGTAGCTTGTGTAGGCGGTGGATCTAATGCCATTGGTTTATTTTATCCTTTTTTTAAGGATGAGCAGGTAGCCCTTTACGGGGTAGAAGCGGCAGGACATGGGCTAGAAACTGGGAAGCATGCGGCATCTTTATGTGCTGGTAGACCCGGAGTTCTCCATGGAAATCGGACTTATTTGATAGAAGATAGCCATGGCCAGATTGTAGATACTTATTCTATATCTGCTGGGCTTGATTACCCTGGCGTAGGACCAGAGCACGCGTGGTTAAAGGACTCTGGGCGTGCTACTTATGTGGCGATTACAGATACAGAAGCTTTAGCTGCTTTTCATACTTTAACTCAAAATGAAGGTATTATCCCGGCTTTAGAAAGTAGCCATGCCTTAGCTTATGGGATGACTCTAGCGCCAACTTTAGATCGAGATCAGACGATTGTTATTAACTTATCTGGACGAGGTGATAAAGATATTAATATAGTTGCTAGAATAATGGAGATCTCATTGTGAGCCGAATTGCCACTTGTTTTATTACTCTTCGTCAGCAAGGGCGAAAAGCCCTTATTCCGTATATTACTGCTGGCGATCCAAAACCAGCGGTAACTGTCTCTTTAATGCATGCTTTGGTTACAGCAGGGGCTGATATCTTAGAACTTGGCGTTCCTTTTTCTGATCCTATGGCTGATGGTCCAGTAATTCAAAAAGCCTGTGAACGCGCTCTTGCTTCAGGGACCTCTTTAACGGATGTATTGGCTATGGTGGCTGAATTTCGGCAAAGGGATAACATTACCCCTGTGGTTTTAATGGGTTACTTGAATCCTATTGAAATTATGGGGTATCCAACCTTTGCTAAGCAAGCAGTTGCTCAGGGAGTAGATGGCGTTCTTACGGTGGATATGCCGCTTGAGGAGGCTGAGCCATTTGTTGAAGCCTATAAAACTCAAGGGCTGGATCCTATTTTTTTGTTAGCACCCACTAGCTCCCCTGAGCGTATTGAGAAAATATGTGCTTGGGGAAGTGGTTTTGTATACTACGTCTCTTTAAAGGGAGTCACGGGTGCCAATACCATAAATGTAGAGGATGTGGGTAAGCGTGTACGAATGATTCAACGTTATACCCGTATTCCAGTAGGGGTTGGTTTTGGTATCCAAGATGCTCAGTCCGCAGCTAAAATAGCTGCTGTTGCTGATGCCGTAGTAGTGGGGAGTGCATTAGTTAAGGGTATTGAGCAATACCAAGATACACCAGAGGTGATTCCAAGAGAGGTGGGCGCTTTGTTATCGGCTATGCGTAAAGCTATTGATGCAAGGGTTAATTAATCAAGAATAATCCAAATCTATGAGCTGGTTTAGAAAACTTCTCCCCTCTAAGATTCGTACTGAAGGACCTAAGCGCAAATCGGTACCGGAGGGGCTGTGGATTAAATGCAATGTTTGTGATGCGATCCTCTATCGAGCAGAACTAGAGCGTAATATGGATGTGTGCCATAAGTGTGGTACCCATAGACGAATCAATGCTCGTCGACGCTTAGCGATATTTTTGGATCAGGGGAGTCAAGAGGAAATTGGAGCTAATTTACAGCCTATTGATGCGCTTAAATTTAAGGATAGTAAAAAATATAAGGATCGATTAGCTCAATCTCAAAAAGCCTCCCAAGAGAACGATTCGCTTATCGTAGTAGAAGGCCAAGTAAAGGGGCTACAGATTATTACGGCTGCCTTTGAGTTTAATTTTATGGGCGGTTCTATGGGTTCAGTAGTGGGTGAGCGTTTTGTTCGAGGTGTAGAAGCGGCTATTGAGCGCCGGGTTCCGATAGTGTGTTTCTCTGCTAGTGGTGGGGCGAGAATGCAAGAAGGACTATTTTCACTAATGCAGATGAGTAAAACTAGTGCCGCGCTTGCTCGTTTTAGTAAGCAAGGGCTGCCCTTTGTTTCGGTACTGACTGATCCTACGATGGGGGGCGTAAGCGCTAGCTTAGCGATGTTAGGAGATATTAATATTGCTGAGCCAGGTGCCTTGATTGGTTTTGCAGGCCCTCGAGTGATTGCCCAGACAGTACGTGAAAAGTTACCTGAAGGTTTTCAGCGCAGTGAATTTCTACTCGATCACGGCGCAATTGATATGATTGTTGATCGGCGAGAGCTTTCCCACTGTATAGCTAATTTATTGGCCATATTAACCCATAAATCTTCTCTATGAGCCTATCAAAATGGCTCGATTTTCACAGCTTTCGGATTGGTTAGCTTGGCAAGAAACCGCTCATTGGCCAAGAGTTGATCCATGCCTAGTTCGGGCAGGGGCAGTACTTAAGCGAATGGCGCTTCATCAACCGCCGTTTCCAGTAATAACCGTAGCTGGAACTAATGGCAAGGGATCTACAGTGGCCATGATCGAAGCTATCCTACTGGCTGCAGGTTATCGAGTAGGTAGCTACACCTCACCCCATCTACTGCGCTATAACGAGCGTATTAAAGTGCAAGGGCGAGCGCTAGCAGATGAAGTGATTTGCCAGTCCTTTGCCCGCATTGATAGTGCCCGTAAAGAGATTTCCTTGACTTATTTTGAGTTTGGTACATTAGCCGCCATTGATATTTTTCACCAATTGGCATTAGATGTCGCCGTACTGGAAGTAGGGTTAGGAGGCCGCCTTGATGCTGTAAACGCCTTAGATGCAAATATTGCGGCGGTTACCACAGTTGATATTGACCATGTCAATGTGCTGGGTCATGATCGAGAAGCTATCGGCTTTGAAAAAGCTGGGATCTTTCGCCCCCATTGTCCCGCAGTGTGTGGTGATTTAGATCCTCCAACAAGCTTGATAGCCCATGCCGAGAAATTATCTACCCCATTGTATAAAATAGGCTACGATTTCCACTATCGAGTAATGGATGATGGTTGGTCTTGGTGGAATGATACTACTCGATATACTGATTTGCCTCGACCTCGCTTGCAGGGTATCTATCAATATCAGAATGCAGCGACAGCGCTCATGGTACTTAAATTGGTAAAGGATCGTTTGCCAGTAACTGAAACAGCTATTAGGTCGGGGTTAGTATCCGTGAATCTTCCGGGGCGTTTTCAGTGCCTCGCCGGTTCAGTAGCGCGAATATTTGATGTGACTCATAATCCTCATGGTGCCCGATTCCTTGCCCAGTCTCTAGCCAAAACCCCCTGCCATGGAAAAACTTATGCCGTTTTTAGCATGCTAGCGGATAAAGATATAGCTGGAGTAGTGGCTAGCCTAGAGAAGAGTATCCATGGTTGGTTTTTAGGTGGACTAGAAGGAGATAGAGGATTATCGGTAGAAGCCTTAGCTAAGCGGGTGGGTGATACCATTAGAGTAATGGGTGTTTATCAGAAGGTCACTGAAGCTTATCAGGCTGCCTTAGCGGTAGCGCAGCCAGAGGATCGAGTACTCGTTTTTGGCTCATTTCATACTGTAGAGGCGGTCATGCGGCTAGAGGAGACAGGACTTAATAGCTAGTTACTCGTTTTTCTTCCCTTATCCTAATTGATTTTTCTCAATTCTTTAGATGAATTTAAGCGGTATATATGTATATATATTGAGTTAATCAATTCGCTTAAATTTAAGATCCCAAACTAGGTTTCCTAATCTTTGTCCACGGTGTTCAAATTTAGTGATGGGCCGTTGGCCAAGATTTTGGATAAATTGTCCTTGGCCCGCGATATTATAAAAGCCCTTGTATTGGCTGAGTGCCTCCATCATCTGGATAGCATAATCTTGCCAATCTGTAGCCAAATGAATCCATCCATTGGGTTTGATTTTATGCCAGAGTAAATCAATAAAAGGTAATTGAATCAGCCGTCGTTTATGATGACGTTTTTTAGGCCACGGATCAGGAAAGAAAATCTGAGCCCCGTCTAAAGATTGATCTGGGAGATGGTACTGAAGTACTTTTAAAGCATCTTCATTGATCAAGCGAACATTTTTTAATTCTTTTGCTTTAAGCTGCGCTAATAATTGACCTACCCCAGGGCGATAGACTTCAATTCCAAGAAAATTTACTTCTGGAGTCGTGTAGGCTTGTTGAGCTATGGATTCCCCATTGCCAAAGCCAATTTCTAAAATAAGGGGTATTTGTCGCGAAAAAATAGCTGTTAAATCTAAATAGCCTGCGCCTAGCGACAATCCATAGATAGGCCATAATTGTTCAAGGGCTTTTTTTTGAGCGGGCGTGATTCGACCTTCTCGGCGTACGAAACTGGGTATTAGGTGAATTTGATTGGGTTTTAATAAACTTAACATGGCATTAAAGGCAAATCAGTATTACTTAGATACATTGAATGATATAGCTTACTTATATTTATACTTTTAGCCGGCATTTAGGCCGATATTTTATGGGAATTGGGCGCGAAAGTCAGGTTTTAGCAGCAGCGAATTCCGGAAAAAGCGAATTTATTAAAAACAAAAGGCAATAATAATGGCGTTTAATCTGTATGAAGTATTAAAAACCGCGAAAAGCGAAGAAGATGTAAAGGATATTTATATCAAGGCGTTGGGGCTAAAAGGCTATAGAAAAGGGCTGATCGACATTGTAACCGATGAAATCTGGTTTGAGGCCAAAGATAAAGGCACAGTGTCAACCTATGCCATGTTCACGCAATTATTACACTATGTGCAGGCTGCGTTAAATAAGGGCGAAATCGTCCCCTCGCTTCTAGCGGTTATTGACACCGAAAAAGCTGCCATCATGAAAACGGCAGATGTTTTACCATTTCTAAAAAAGAAAACAATTAAATGGGGAAAATCTGCTAGCCAATTCCCTAAAGAAGCGCTGGAGCAGGTATCCGCGTTTATCGGCACCTATCTTGTTTCTTTTAAAATTTCCACGCACGAAAAGGAGTTTATACAGACTGTTAAAGAGGCTATTAAATCCGGCGATATTATCCGCACACAAATTACGCCCGACAATCTGAAACAGGTGTTTGATAGATGGGTGGAAATGATTGGCCGTGAAATAGGCGAGATTGCAGAAAACAAATACGCTCTTTTATTTTTTGCAGACATCATGAGCGATGGCTTTGTTTCCACCCATGACAATTTACCCGCACAGCTTTTGCATAAAAATAATTCACCCGTGTTTATGCTGGATGGAAAATTATATGAACTGGGGAATAAAGAAGGTTATCGTCGGTTTTGGGCGATCTATCACCGTCCGCCAGATGAAGAATATCGTAACTATCTATTAGAGCGTCGGGATAGTTTAATTCCTTATGATGAACGTTCTTTCAAGGGCGCTTATTACACCCCCCTTCATGTGGTAGATAAAGCCTATGATAAGTTGACGGAAACGCTGGGTAAAAACTGGCAGCGTGAATATATTATCTGGGATATGTGCTGCGGTGTTGGCAATTTGGAAGTCAAACACTCTAACCATCGCAATATTTATATGTCCACGCTGGATCAGGCGGATGTGGATGTAATGTATGCAACCAAAACCTGCGTAGCGGCTACGCGCTTTCAGTACGACTATCTTAATGATGATGTCACGGAAGATGGGGAAATCAACTATTCTGTGACCAACAAAATACCCGAAGGGTTAAGAAAGGCTATTTCCGAGGGGAAGAAAATGCTTGTTTTGATTAACCCACCTTATGCAGAGGCTGCTAATAACGACAATTTAACGGTATCCGGTGGAAAAAACGCTGAAAGCAAAAAAGGGGTTTCAAAGACCGCAGTGGGGCGCACTATGGAGGATTATGGCTACGCTTCGCGGGAAGTCTTTCTACAGTTTATGTATAGAATAAAAAAAGAAATCCCCACAGCCACGCTAGCAATGTTTAGTAAATTAAAATATGTAAATGCGCCAAATTTTGAAAAATTTCGTGACGCGTGGAATGCTAAATATTTGGGTGGATTTATTGTTCATAGTAAAGCTTTTGATGGATTGAAGGGAGACTTTCCTATTGGCTTTTTAATTTGGAAAACCGACATAAACGGTAGAAAAACCCCTATCACCCAGATACGAGCGGAAATTTTAGATAAAAAAGCTAATCCTATTGGAGAAAAAACATTTTTCAATGGTTTAAATTCTGCTCTACTAGGTAATTGGATAAAGCGCCCCCGATCAAACAATATTGGTGTGCTTCCTTTGAAAAACGCACTTTCCCCAACAATTAGCACTAAAGATGTGCGTGGCACGAAATGGGCTGACAATGCTATTGGTAGCATGATTTGTAAAGGGTCGGATTTACAAAACGCAGGAACACAAACTGCGCTCTTATCTTCTGGATATTGTAGCGCGGGTGGCTTCTTTGTAACAAAAGATAATCTTTGGCAATCGGCTATTGTCTTTTCCGTGCGCCGCTTAATTAAACCCACGTGGATCAATGATCGAGATCAATTTTTGCAACCTTCCGAGCTGTTAACAGACGAATTTAAAAATGATTGTTTACTATGGATGCTGTTTAATGGCAGTAATTTAACAGCTAGTGCGGATGGGCTAGAGTGGAATGGCCGTACTTGGTCTATCGTTAATCATTTCATCCCTTATACGGAAAACGAAGTAGGCGCACAAAACCGTTTTGAATCCAATTTCATGGTTGAATACCTGAAAGAAAAACTTCTATCCCTAGAGGCAGCAGCCGTTTTGGATGCGGGTCGTGATTTATGGCGTGCCTATTTCACAAAAACAGCCCCACGTATTGTTAGGGACGAACTAAAGCTTAATCGCCCCGATGTAGGCTGGTATCAAATTCGTAACGCGCTTAAACGGCGAAATCAATCTGGCGATGATCTACCTATAGATTTCAGCGTATTTGAAAATGCCTACCAGATACTTACCGAGAAATTAAGCCCTCAAGTCTTTAAGCTAGGCTTTTTAAGGGATTAACGTGATTTTAGTAGAAAAATAAATGGCCTGTAATTACCACCCAACTTGAAGAAGATAAAGCCTATATAAATTGGCGTCCCCAAGGGGATTCGAACCCCTGTTACCGCCGTGAAAGGGCGATGTCCTAGGCCGTCTAGACGATGGGGACAATTGTCTTTATATTTACCGCTTTAGGGATAGCGATAGCTAAGTATACATGACAATGTCTGGTGGAGCCAGGCGGGATCGAACCGCCGACCTCTTGCATGCCATGCAAGCGCTCTCCCAGCTGAGCTATGGCCCCGTAAAGGAACCATTTTACGGGAGCAGCAATAATATATCAAGCGTAATTCTATTTTTCTATTGGACAGGATTAAAAGATTAGTAGATTCTGTACTTTTTTACCTGCCATTGATGTGGTGTTTATACTGCGTGGAACAAAGAAAAAATATTCTTCTAGTAGTGGCAGCGATTTCCCTCTTGGGGTTAACTCCATTAACTTGGGCGGCGCAAACGCCGCCTAACTGGGAATCATGCGGAGGGACATTTATCAAGGCTGAATCTGATGAGATACTGGATCCAACACCTTCAGGCCCAATAGATGTGACCGCCTATCAAGCTGAGGCTGAGAAAGAGGGAATCTCAACTTTTATTGGCGATGTTAAGCTTAGACGTAGAGGGCAATGGTTAGATGCTGATAAGGCATTTTATGATAAGCAAAATAAGACGATAAGGGCTTTGGGGGATGCCCATTACCAAGATGCTATGCTAGATATTACCAGCGATTCTACTAAAGTAAATTTAGATACGGATGTGGGTGAGGCTGAGAACGCTCGCTATTTTTTACGAGATTACCATGCCCGGGGAAAGGCGGATGGGGTAAAACGGCAAGGATCAACTAAAACTGAGCTTAAAGAGGCGACTTTTACCACCTGTAATGTTGGAGATAATGCTTGGCGACTAGAGGCGGGGAAAGTAGACCTGAATCATGAGACTGGAGTAGGTTTCGCGCGTAATGCTCGTCTTAGGTTGGGGAATATTCCTGTGCTCTATCTTCCTTTTATCCGGTTTCCTATTGATGATCGGCGTAAATCTGGATTTTTAGCCCCTTCAGGAGGAAGATCTACCAACTCAGGTGCGAGTATTGGTATTCCTTATTACTGGAATATTGCCCCTAATCGGGATGCCACGATTACGCCTCGTTATTTCTCTGAGCGCGGTTTTATGCTTGGCGGGCAATTTCGCTATCTTAACCGCTCTAACCAGGGTCAGGTGCGGGGAACTTTTCTGCCTATGGATGAAAAGGCCCATAAAACTCGAGGGGCTTTTTCTTGGCAGCATACGGGTAGTCCCTGGCCGCGCTGGTTTACTAATGTTGATATTAATCAGGTTTCTGATAATAGGTATTTTGAAGACTTCAGTAATAGCCTGAGTATGGCCAGTACCGTCGCTTTGAGTAGTGAGGCTGATATTAGTTATCAAGGTAATGGCTGGAATGCTATAGGGCGTGCTCAGGAATTTCAATCGATTGATCCCACTATCCCAGATGCTTTTCTCCCCTACCGGCGGTTACCTCAGTTTTTAGTGGACGGGTTTTTTCCAGATCGATTTTTAGGATTAGATGTTCGCGTTCATGGGGAGGCGGTAAATTTTCAGAAAATTAATGCAGTGGGGGGAACCCGTGTAGACTTGTGGCCTACAGTGAGTTTGCCGCTACGAACTGGGGGTACCTATTTTACGCCGAGCATTGGGGTGCGAGATACTCAGTATTTTTTAACGAATACTTCCGATGCAGTGACTCCAACTTCTACTTTTTTAAGTCGTACTTTACCTATTTTTAATATCGATACTGGCGCTACCTTTGAGCGGCAATTATCCTTGGGAGGCGGAGGGTTTCGTCAGACTCTGGAGCCACGGGCTTATTATCTTTATGTTCCTTATCAAGATCAGAAAAATTTTCCGGTGTTTGATACGGCCCCTTTAGATAATTATTTCGCTAGTCTCTTTCAACCCAATAGTTTTACTGGGGCGGATCGTATGAATGATGCTAACCAAGTAACCTTGGCTTTAACGAGCCGATTACTTGAATCGGCTACGGGGACTGAGCGGTTTCGAGCCTCTGTGGGTGCGATCGATTTTTTTCATAAACGTAGGATTACTTTACCGGATGTACTTGATGATAGTGTCACCGGCTCTGTGATTGTCTCGGAAATGGCGGCTCAGCTAACCAAGGAGTGGTCGTTGCTGGGGGAATATCGTTTTAATCCAAGCCACGATCAAACTGATCTAAGCTCAGCTGGGGTGCGCTATCGAGGCGAAAATGGTGCGTTAATGAACATCAATTATCGTTATCGTCGATCTGTATTGCAGCAGATTGATGTTTCTGGCCGTTATCCGATTGCCAATCATTGGAATGTGGTAGGCCGTTGGTATGAAGATATTCGAAATCATCGACTACTTGAGATGCTGGGAGGATTAGAATACGACAGCTGCTGCTGGGCAATACGAGTCGTGGGTCGTAGCTATATTACTAATATTGAAGGGCAAAGGAATACTTCAATTCTTGTACAGCTGGAGCTTAAGGGGTTGGGTAATATAGGACAGAAGGTAGACACGATACTTAGGAGAAGTGTCCCTGGCTATGGGCCGCCAGTTTATCAGTAGTTATAACAATATCTTGGGTCAAGATAGCACTTATTTTTGTTATTTAAGTAGGATGCTATGCAAAAATTATTAATAGGTATTTTTACCTTATTTGGGTTTACACATAGTTTTGCAACACCTCACCTTGATCGTATTGTCGCGGTAGCAAATGATGAGATAGTATTGGAAAGCGAATTGGATCAGATGATCCGTACAGTAGAAGCTCAATTAGAATCTAGAGGTGCGCCTCTACCGCCGAGCCATGTGCTGGAGAAACAGGTATTAGATCGGCTTATTATACAGTCCTTGCAGCTACAGCTAGCAGATCGTATTGGGATTCGAGTGGGGGATGATACCCTTAATCAAGCTTTACAAAGTATTGCTGAGAAAAATAAGCTGACGCTGAGTCAATTTCGTGATGTCTTAGAGAAAGATGGTTTTTCCTATGCGGATGTACGCGAAAATATACGCAAAGAGATTGTGATCTCTCAGCTCCATAAACGCGAGATTGATGATCATATCACTATCAGTGAAGCTGAAATTGATAATTTTTTAGCTACCCAAAAAAAACAAGGTAATCCAGATGTAGAGTATTATCTGGCTCATATTTTAATAGCAGTTCCTGAGGCGGCTTCGTCAGAAGATATTCAAGCAGCTAAGGTTAAAGCTGAGAAAATATTACGGCAATTACAGCAAGAAGGAGATTTTCAAAGGGCCGCCATTGCTTATTCTGATGGCCAGCAAGCTCTAGAGGGAGGAGATTTAGGTTGGCGTAAAATGGGTCAGATTCCTACTTTATTTGTCAATGTAGTACCTGATCTCCAAATAGGGGGAATTAGTTCATTAATTCGCAGCCCTAGCGGTTTTCATATTGTTAAATTGATAGATCGACGCGGAGAAGAGGAGCAGATTATTACTCAGACTCATGCTCGGCACATTCTTATTCGCGCTGATGAACTCACCGGGGATGAGGATATTCAGATTCGGCTTAATCAGCTACGCCAACGGGCTTTACAGGGGGAGAGTTTTGAGAAGCTAGCAAAAGCTCACTCTGATGATAAAGCAAGCGCTATAAAAGGAGGAGATTTAGGCTGGGTGAGTCCAGGGCAGATGGTGCCTTTCTTTGAAGAGGTCATGCTTTCCCTTAATCCCGGTGAGATCAGCAAGCCTTTTAGGACTCAATTTGGATGGCATATCGTCCAAGTTGTAGATCGGCGAAAACAAAATATGACAGAAGAATATAATCGAAGTAAAGCTCAAATGGCGATTCGTCAGCGTAAAATTGAAGAAGATCTGGAAAATTGGCTCCGCCAGTTGCGTGATGAAGCTTATGTAGAATATCGGTTGGAGATGCCAGAGGGCTGATGATTTTCAATGACTTACCTACGATTAGCTCTAACCCCGGGTGAACCTGCTGGAATTGGCCCTGATATTGTAGTTCAGCTTGCTGGCCAGCAACGGCATTATGAATTAGTTGTTATCGCCGATCCAGAGGTTTTAATTCAACGATCCAAGCAACGCGGACTAAGTATTATTACTGAAATCTATGATCCCATGGAACCACCAAAGCCTGGAATACCGGGAAGACTCAAAGTTTTACCCCTAAAGACTACGAGGCCAGTGATACCAGGTCATCTTTCTGCTGATAATGTAACCTATGTCTTAGATTGTTTACGGCAAGGTGTAGCAGGGTGTATTAGTGGAGAGTTTGCGGCCCTAATTACGGGTCCTCTCCATAAAGGTATCATTAATCAAGCGGGAATAGCCTTCACGGGTCATACTGAATTTCTTGCTCAGTTATGCGGTGTCTCTCAGGTGGTAATGATGTTGGCAGCCCCCGGATTACGAGTCGCCTTGGCAACGACTCATTTACCTCTAAGTAAGGTAAGTAGTGCTGTTACTCGTCAAAGTCTAGAAGGTACATTACGGATATTACATCGAGATCTGCAGCGACGGTTTGGAATCTCAAGACCGCAGATTTTAGTTTGCGGGCTAAACCCCCATGCGGGAGAGGGTGGGTATCTAGGAGATGAGGAAATTAAAATTATTCAACCTGTTTTAGAGATTTTGCGAGTTGAGGGTATGGCGCTTTTGGGGCCGTTACCCGCAGATACGCTATTTATTCCTCCGTATCTAAAAAAGGCTGATGCGGTACTTGCCATGTATCATGATCAGGGATTACCAGTGCTTAAGCATTTAGGCTTTGGCCAAGCAGTCAATATTACTTTGGGGCTTCCTATTATCCGTACCTCTGTGGATCATGGTACGGCTTTAGAGCTTGCTGGCAGTGGCTCCGTGGATACGGGTAGTCTACAGGCGGCGATTAATGCGGCTTTAGAGATGGCAAGTTTTCAGCAGAAATCCTAGTGATGGCTAGAGAGCATCAAGCGCGTAAGCGTTTTGGGCAGCACTTTCTTCATGACTCACAAATTATTGAGCGTCTGATGAGTACTATTAATCCTCAGTCTGGGGATTTAATAGTGGAGATTGGCCCAGGTCAAGGCGCATTGACGTTTCCGTTGCTAAAGCGTTTAGGTTATCTTGAGGCGATAGAGATAGATAGGGATTTAGTCGCTTATCTTATGGGTATTTGTGCAGCGAAAGGAGATTTACGACTCCATAATACGGATGCTTTAGCTTTTAATTTCCATACTATTGCCCGTAAGAATCAATTACTGCGGGTAGTGGGCAATCTACCTTACAATATCTCAACTCCGTTATTGTTTCATTTGTTCACTCAGATTGAGATTATTAAAGATCTGCATTTTATGTTGCAGCGGGAGGTCGTGATGCGGATGGCTGCAAAACCAGGAAATAAAAACTACGGGCGTTTGAGTGTGATGACTCAGTTTTATTGCGAGGTTGAACCTTTATTTATAGTAAAGCCAGGGGCCTTTATTCCTCCCCCGAAAGTAGATTCCATGATAGTACGCTTAAAGCCGCACCATTCTCCTTTAGCGCCGGATATTCCTCATAAAGCTCTAAGTCAGGTTGTTTCTCAGGCTTTTTCCCAGCGGCGTAAAACTTTAGCCAATAGCCTTAAAGGTCTTATAGATTTAGTCGCCATCAAAGCGCTTGGAATTGATCCCCAGCAGCGGCCCGAGATAATTAGTTTAGAGCAATACCTTAGGTTGACTCAGTATTGGCTAGCACAAGATAGGAATGATCTATAAAATTGGATAACCTTCTTGCTCTAGAAACGTAGTTAAACGGATGAGTGGTAGGCCAATTAAGGCACTGGGATCATCCCCTTGAAGACGTTTGAATAGGGCAATGCCTAATCCTTCAGAGCGAAAACTTCCTGCGCATTGATAGGGTTTCTCTCGCTGGAGATAATGTTCTATTTGGGTTTCTGTAAGCTGGCGAAATTCCACTTGAAAGAATTCAATAGCTGTCCTTGTTTGGCCGGTAATCGTGTTAAATAAACAAAGGCCAGTATAAAAAATCACCCTCTGTCCGGAAGCAGCGCGTAATTGCTGTAAAGCGCGTTCATGAGTGCCTGGCTTTCCCAGTAAACTTTGATTCAGCACAGCCACCTGATCAGCCCCGATAATCAGCGCATTGGGAAGTTTAGCCCCTACTTTTCGTGCTTTAGCCTCAGCGAGCCGAGCAACCAGCTGTTGAGGAGGTTCTTGGGGTAGGGGCGTTTCATCTAGATCAGGGGAGTGGGTTTTAAAAGATAAACCCAATTGTTTCAGCAGGGCTGCCCGATAAGGTGAGCTGGAGGCTAGGATTAGGGTGGGCAGAGATAAGGAGGAGGTCATAGAAGGTGCGATGAATTGATTTTCCTGATATGGCTATAGAAGGCTTTATAAACGATTTAACCCTATTAATCTTTAACTACAGGAATAATGCGATGCTAAGAATTGAGCTTTTTATTCTTGCTAGAGTAGTACTGTCTAGGAAAGGCTCGATTTCAGATGCCATGCTATTTAGGGGTTCGTCAGGGGGGAGTTCATGATTTTCCAAAGTATTCAAGGTATTTAAATATTGTTTATTCGAATCCCCATAGATTCTTCTCTTGGGTTAAATTCAGAGGCAAGATGATCTACAAAGCTCTGAATATCATCAGAATCATTGGCTAGGCCATATATACCGATCAAGTAATTTAAGCCTGATAACATATAAATACCTACACGAAACTGAGCAGGTAGGGAACCTTCTTGGGTAATGATTAAATACATATCTGGATCAGCAGTCTGCTGGATCAAACTGACAAAATAACTATCAGCGAGTAGTGATAAACCAAATAAACTACTACTGCTGCTATCTAAGGTAGTAGAACAAATGATAGTGCCAATCTGATTGAGCCTTCCGATACTAACCGAAGGGGAAAAATAGTTAATCCCCCAAGTACCCGCTAATCTGGCAACGCCAGTCCCATAAAAATTAAACGGCACGATGTTCATTTGCTTACCGTTTATGGTGAGCTGGCCATGGCCCCTATCGGAGAAACTTAGAAAAATCTGCATTTGGCTATTGCTTGTTTTAGGGGCTTGATGAGGGCAACCTAAACAAGAACCTCCGGTTGATTCCAACAGATCAATTGCTAGGATATTACTCCCATCTGGTTCTTTTGAATAAGCAGGGATTTGAGTCGATCCGGTAAACCAAGTAGGGTTACCACTTTGATCATAAGTATTAACAACCATAAACAGCACATTATTTTGTGTAGTAATACTATAACTGGTACCTGAATCTTGGGGACTCCACCAGAGGCCACTTTCGAGGATAGTACTATGGAAGGTGGGAGATCGAGATGAATTAATAGAGGGGCTGAGTGGATTAGGTTGAGGTGTAGTAGTTTGCGCTTGGAGTAAGGGGGTGAATATAAGCACTGTTAAAATAAGGGCTTTAGGGCTTATTGTTTTCATTGTGCTACCTTAAATCTTACAAGGTTAACTGGCAGATTATAATTTCCCCATGGAGCTTGCTTACAGCGTTTCATATCAAATTTAGTCTTTACTTTTATCCAATGAGGATAAGGTTTAATTAAGTGATTACCGTAGGCTCTATTCGGTGTGTTTTCTGCTTAATTTGAGCTAAGTGATTCGCTAGTTGAATCAGATCGCTAAGGGCTATTTGCGTCTCTAATCCGTGTTGATTAGGATCGGGCTCAAATCTTTCCAAATAGACTCGTAGGGTAGCGCCCTCAGTTCCGGTGCCAGAAAGACGATAAATGATCCGAGATCCATCTTCAAAACACAGGCGAATTCCTTGCCCAGAGGTAATGCTCTGATCAACCGGATCGTGATAGCTAAAGTCGTCAGCGAGGGTTATTTGGTGTTGGTTAAATTGTTTGCCTATAAGGTTGGGAAGTTGCTGGCGTAGATCTTCTATGAGCTGTTGCGTTTGATCAGAGGGGAGATTCTCATAATCATGGCGAGAGTAAAAATTACGACCATACTTAGCCCAGTGTTTCCGAACGATAGCTTCTACAGACTGGCGTTGTGTTGCGAGAATATTAAGCCAAAATAAGACTGACCATAATCCGTCTTTCTCCCGCAGGTGATTAGATCCAGCGCCAAAACTTTCTTCACCGCACAGGGTTGCTTTACCGGCATCCAGTAGATTACCAAAAAATTTCCATCCAGTAGGGGTTTCAAAACATTCAATTTCCAGCGCTTTAGCAACCCGATCAGCGGCTTGGCTCGTAGGCATAGAGCGGGCGATGCCGGCTAATCCTGATCGATAACCAGGAATAGTATGAGCATGGGCAGCTAAAATAGCCAAATTATCCGAAGGAGTGACGAAGAAACGCTTGCCTAAAATCATGTTACGGTCTCCATCCCCATCAGAGGCCGCTCCCAGACTTGGCGCATTCGCTCGATACATTTTCGTGACCAGGGATTTTCCATAAACTAGGTTTGGATCAGGATGGCCGCCACCAAAATCTGGCAGAGGATCGCCATTGAGAACAGTGTTGGGGCCTGCACCTAGGCGGTGTTCCAGAATCTCCTTGGCATAAGGGCCAGTAATGGCATTCATAGCATCAAAATACATATGGAAAGCCCCAGTATCAAATAAAGCCTTGATTTTAGAGAAATCAAATAGGCTTTCCATTAATGCTGCCCAATCGGTAATTGGGTTAATGACCTCAACTACCGTCTCATTAAGATGATGAGTCCCTAGCGTATCTAAGGGTATATCGTCAGCTTTTAGAATAAAATATCGGTCAATTTTTTTACTCCGGGCGTAAATAGCCTCGGTGACAGATTCAGGGGCTGGCCCGCCATGGCTGGTATTATATTTCACTCCAAAATCACCGTTTATCCCTCCTGGATTATGGCTAGCAGAGAGAATAATGCCGCCAAAGGCTTTGCGGTGACGAATAACACAGGAAACGGCTGGGGTGGAAAACAGACCATGATGGCCAACTAAGACTCGGCCGATTTTATTAGCCGCCGCTATCTTAAGAATAATTTGGATAGCTTCTTGGTTATAATAGCGTCCATCTCCTCCTAGAATCAGGGTTTTTCCGGCGATGCCCTCTAAGCAATCAAAGAGGGATTGAATAAAATTCTCCAAATAATGGAGCTGTTGGAAATGTTTGACTTTCTTGCGTAAGCCAGAAGTACCCGGGCGCTGATCAAGATAGGGGGTAGTGGATATGGTATGGATACTATTCATGACAATTAATACTCTTTTAGCGGCTAGATAATTTCATAATGATGGCGTGGATAATTTGCATATCATTCCATTCGGTTATAAGAGATATGTGAAATTATCCCTTGATTCTGTAAATACTGCCCTTATCTTAAACTATTTAATACCAATCTAGTTTATATCATTGAAGGAGAACAAAATATTATGACAGCAATAAACCAGAAGGAAACCCTTGGTTTTCAAACTGAGATTAAGCAGTTACTGAATCTTATGATTCATTCTTTATATAGTAATAAGGAGATTTTTTTGCGGGAGCTGATCTCTAATGCAGCGGATGCAGCTGATAAGTTGCGTTTTGAAGCCTTAACTGATGATGCTCTCTATGAAAATGATAATGCGCTACGTATTTGCCTTAGCTATGATAAAGATAGCCGTACTATCACTATTACGGATAACGGTATCGGTATGGAACGCCAAGAGGTAATTGATAATATTGGCACGATTGCCAAATCAGGCACCCAGTCTTTTTTGCAAAATCTCTCCGGTGACCAAACTAAAGATATGCACTTGATTGGTCAGTTTGGCGTTGGTTTTTACTCTGCTTTTATTGTCGCTGATAAGGTCATTTTGGAGACTCGCCGAGCTGGGTTAGGCTCAGAGCATGGAGTACGTTGGGAGTCTAAGGGTGAAGGGGATTATACCATTGAGAATCTAGAGAAAAAATCCCGTGGAACGACCATCATCTTGCACTTACGCGAAGGGGAAGATGAGTTTTTAAATGGTTGGCGTTTACGCCACATTGTTACTCAGTACTCGGATCATATTAACTTACCCATTGAGATGAAAAAGGAAGATAGCGACGATAAAACGGAGGAAAGCGGTGAAGAGTGGGAACAAGTAAACAAAGCCACTGCCCTTTGGACGTTACCTAAAAATGAGATTACTGATGAAGAGTATCAGGCATTCTATAAACACGTTTCTCATGATTTCGATGATCCGTTCGCTTGGATTCATAACCGGGTTGAAGGGAAATTAGAGTACACTTCTTTATTTTTTATTCCCGTTCGTGCTCCATTTGATCTTTGGGAGCGAGATCATACCCACGGGATTAAGCTCTATGTACAGCGGACATTTATTATGGACAATGCTGAGCAATTGATGCCTCGTTATCTGCGCTTTGTAAAAGGGGTGGTAGATTCTAGTGATTTGCCCTTGAATATTTCTCGGGAAATTTTACAAAACAATAAGATCATCGATACCATCCGAGCGGGATCAACTAAAAAAGTTTTAGGGCTATTAGAGGATCTGGCTAAAGACGATTCTCAAAAATATCAAACTTTTTGGAAGGAGTTTGGGCGGGTGATAAAAGAGGGTCCTGGCGAGGATCATGTTAATCAGGCGCAAATTGCAAAATTATTGCGTTTTGCTTCTACTTATAGTGACACTGAAGCGCAAACCGTTTCCCTAGCGGATTATGTATCACGGATGAAAGCTGGGCAGGATAAAATTTATTATATTACCGCAGACAGTTTTCTTGCAGCTAAGAGCAGCCCGCATTTAGAAGTATTTCGTAAGAAAGGGGTTGAGGTTTTACTGCTTTCAGACCGGGTAGATGAGTGGCTAGTGGCTTCATTTTCTAAGTTTGAAGATAAGTTATTACAGTCGATCACTAAAGGTGAGCTTGATTTGGGTGATTTGGAAGATGAGCAGGAAAAACAGCAACAAAAAGAAGTTGAAGAAAATTTTAAAGAATTAACGGAAAGAGTTAAGAAAAGCCTTGGAGATAAAGTTAAAGAAGTACGAATCACTCATCGGCTTACCGATTCTCCAGCCTGTTTGGTAGTAGGTGAGCATGATATGAGCGGTTATCTAGGGCGATTGCTGAAAGAGGCCGGACAAGAAGCTCCCCATGTTCAGCCCACATTGGAATTAAATCCTGTTCATCCTATCGTTGTTCGCCTTAATAAAGAAGTAGAGGAAGAGTGTTTTAATGATTGGACCCATCTTTTATTTGATCAGGCGCTAATTACTGAAGGAGGGCGTCTAGAAGAGCCGGTGGCTTTTGTTAAGCGACTAAACCGGCTGATATTGGCAACTACTCACTAAATAGGCTACTTTTATTTACGATAGTAGTGGTATTTATATTACTGCTTATTTAGCTGTTTCTTTAAAGCAATGTTGGCAATAGTAAGGTTAATTATTTCAAACTCAGTAGGGAAGTAAAGTTTTAAATAAATTTCTAAAACTGGTGATATAAACCTAGGTTCAATATAACTAAGGAAAGAATAATGGGCTTAAGATTAAGGGTTTTAATAATAGTCATGGTGCTTGGTATAGGGTTTGGTGTACCAAGCTTTGCTCAAGGACTAGTATCCAATAAAGAGGCGATTGATCAAATTATTAAAAAAGCCCATAAAGGAGATGCAGACTCCCAGTTTGCGCTTGGAGCATTATATGCCAATGGCGTAGGTGTTCGGCAGGATTTTGATAAAGCTCAAAAATGGCTTGAAAAATCCCTGAAATCCTTTAAAAAAGCTGCAGTGCGAGGAAATGCTCATGCCCAATTTGCTCTTGGAATGTTGTATGGAGAAGGTAAGCACGTTCTCCAAGACTATGTGAGAGCCAGGGAATGGTTTGAAAAAGCCGCCAGCAATGGGAATTCGGATGCTCAGCTTGCTCTGGGGATACTGTATGAGGAAGGCAAGGGTGTTCGCCAAGATTATGGGAAAGCTTGGGAGTGGTTTAAAAAGGCGGCTGCCAGCGGAAACCCAAAGGCTCAACTTATGCTTGGAGCCTCATACGCTCAAGGTCAAGGTGTTCGTCAGAGCTATAGGGAAGCTAAAGAGTGGTTCGGAAAGGCTTGCGATAATGGGTATCAGATTGGCTGTGATCGTTACCGCGAGCTAAATGAAGGCGGGTATTAGTACGCTTTAATAGGCCGTATATGAAATTTGAGATCCTACCAGTCACTAAATTTATGCAAAATTGCACGCTCTTAATCTGCGAAGAAACTGGTAGGGCAGCGGTCGTAGATCCAGGAGGTGATGTAGGGAAAATTTTAAGCAAAGTTGAGTCTAATGGGATACAGATAGAAAAGGTTTTACTAACCCATGGACATATTGATCATGCAGGGGGTGCCTATAAGCTCGCTCGCCAACTAGGTGTACCTATTGAGGGACCACAAATAGAGGATAAATTTTGGCTCGATTTACTCCCATTTCAGAGTGAAATGTTTAGCTTTCCTCCGGCTGAATCCTTTACGCCTGATCGGTGGTTAGAGCAAGGTAGTACTGTTTCGTTTGGCCATGTGATTCTTGATGTCTATCACTGCCCAGGCCATACCCCTGGCCATGTGGTCTTTTTTCATCCTGATAGTAGTTTAGCGTTAGTGGGAGATGTACTATTTAAGGGTGCGATTGGTCGCACCGATTTTCCTCGTGGTGATTATGATACGCTTGTACAATCCATTCGTGAGCGCCTATTTCCCCTAGGTGATGAAGTTCAATTTATTCCGGGTCATGGGTCTATGTCTACTTTTGAAGAAGAGCAAAGATCTAATCCATTTGTGGGAAAAAATATCTAGGAATCACTGCCGACTATTCTAAGAAAATTTCCCAGTCAATTGTATTGCATACCCTAAACAGAGCGACATTCAAAGCTGGCCTAAAGCATATTGATCGGGACTTTAAAATAGGCAGTGCCATTGTTTTCTGGAGGAGGCATCTGCCCAGCACGCACATTAAGCTGTATTGAGGGCAGAATAAGTACCGGAGCCTCAAGGGTAGCATCGCGAGCGGTACGCGTCGCTACAAATTCATCCTCGCTAATTCCATCGTGCACATGGATATTGTATGTGCGCTCGTCAGCAACGGTGCTTTCCCATTGAACTGGGCGATTGTTGGGTGGATAGTCATGGCACATAAATAGACGAGTTTCCGCAGGATGATTGTCCAGCAGCTTGCGAATGGAACGATAGAGCTGCTGGGCATTTCCGCCGGGGAAATCAGCGCGAGCTGTCCCTACATCCGGCATAAACGTGGTGTCACCGATAAAAATTGTATCAGCGAATTGATAAGCAAGATCGGCTGGTGTATGGCCAGGAACAAATATTGCCTTTCCTTGTAGTTGTCCTACTTCAAAGGTATCACCGTCATCAAATAAGTGATCAAATTGAGATCCATCAGGTTGGAAATCCGCACCTAGATTGAATAATTGCTTGAAAACCTGCTGAACGATGGGAATGCGGCTACCAATTGCCGTTTTTCCACCCAGCGTTGATTTAAGGTAATGCATGGAAGAGAGGTGATCAGCGTGAGCGTGAGTTTCCAGTATCCAGTCAACAGTCAGATTTTTTGATTTGATAAATCGAATCAGAACATCAGCAGAAAGATTTTTTGTCCTACCTGACTTAGGATCGTAATCAAGTACGGGGTCAATAATGGCGCAATGTCCGCTTGGTTTATCATAAACAACGTAACTAATTGTGCGGGTAGTGGGATCAAAAAAAGCTTGGATTTCGGGCTGCATAATCGATTCTCTTATTGTTTATATTTATTATACTAATATATATATAATAAAAATATATATTGTATTAACATAATATTGATGTCAATGAGGAAAATTTATGATTGATTGGCAATCATTTACCCCCATCAGCGCGTTGACAGGCGGTATGATTATAGGTCTAGCCATCGCTTTGTTACTGATCGTTGCAGGTCGGATTGCGGGTATTTCTGGCATTGTCGGTGGGTTAATTGAGCTACGTAAAGGCGATTTTGCGTGGCGGGCTGCTTTCGTCAGTGGGCTATTGCTCGCTCCATGGTTATGGCGTGGATTTGGGGAATTACCTCTGGTGCGTATTGAAACTAATTATGGGGCACTGGTGTTAGCTGGGCTAGCAGTTGGGCTGGGTACTCGTTATGGTTCGGGCTGTACCAGTGGTCACGGGGTGTGTGGTTTGTCCCGCTTGTCGCTGCGCTCAGTAGTAGCTACTGTTTTATTTATAACGATGGGAATGGCGGCGGTCTATTTTATCCGCTATAGCTTAAGTTAAAACTACATAAACTACTATTTAGAGAGATGGCTATATGCTTATCTATCTGGCTGCATTATTCTCTGGGCTTATTTTTGGGATAGGGCTGATATTATCTGGGATGATCAATCCTGCAAAAGTATTAGCCTTTTTAGATATTACGGGTCGATGGGATCCTTCTTTAGTGCTCGTTATGGTAGGGGCTATAAGTGTTGCGTTTTTTGCGTTTAGATTTGCAAAGCGTTATGGCCAAACACTGCTGCTATTTCCCATTCAGCTACCTGAAACTCGCGCGCTAGATAGACGTTTAATATTGGGGAGTTTGTTATTTGGTCTAGGTTGGGGAATAGCGGGTATTTGTCCTGGGCCTGGATTGATTCTGGCGGCATCAGGATATTTCGGAGCAATCCTATTTGTTGTTTCCATGTTGTTGGGTATGCTGATTTTTGATTGGCTGGAAAGGTGTCGTTTTGCCAGGAAAAACCTAAACGCAAATGTGGATCACTGACCGTATAAATTACAGGATAGAGATGAAATTGGTTTGATATATCAGCAGGAAATGATAAATGCATCCGTGCGCTCGAATGTGTCAGTCATGATGAAAAAAAAGGTCTCTGCTGCTAGAGCCTGCGCCATGCTGAAAATTTTGGCCAATGAAGATCGGTTATTGATTTTATGTCAGCTTATTCAAGGAAGGAGCAGCGTTGGCGAACTGGAGCGGTTGCTTAGTATCCGACAGCCAACCCTATCACAACAGCTAACAGTGCTGCGGGAGGAAAAATTCGTATCAACCGAGCGTCAGGGAAAATATATTTATTACAGTATTGCCAGTCCAGAAGCGTTACAAGTTATTCATACTTTGTTTGAGCTGTATTGTCGAGATAGTTAAAAGTGCTTATGAATGCTATTTGGGTAGATTAATCTTTTAGCTATATTAAAAGGGCGCGAATAATCAACGGATTCCATGAGGGAAAAGAAGTGGATTATGGAAATTCAGCAACTACTTAGTTTTTTTCCAGGAATTATAGCGGGCTTTATTCTAGGATTGACGGGTGCTGGAGGGTCTATTATTGCTATCCCTTTATTGATCTTTAGCTTGCATATAACAGTTGCAGAAGCTGGCCCAGTAGCTCTATTTTCAATCGCTATCTCTGCATCCGTTGCCGTATCTACGGCTCTGAGACAAGGCATTGTTCGTTATCGAGCGGCTGGCCTTATTACAATCATTAGTATATTGCTGACTCCTACCGGAATCTGGGTGGCTCACCGGTTGCCTGATCCCTTATTAATGGCATTATTTTCGGGCGTATTGGTTATTGCCGCTTGGTACATGTACCACCGAAGCAGTTATTTAGCCGCGCCGTTGAGTAAAGATTTTTGCCCTCCTTGTCATTTTAGCTTGGAAAGTGGCCACCTGATATGGACGATCCCATGTGCTAGAGGATTGATATTTTCAGGAATAATAACTGGATTTTTATCTGGGCTACTTGGCGTGGGCGGCGGATTTATTACAATTCCTGCACTTAGAAAAGTATCTGATCTACCCATCCAAGCGGTAATAGCTACCTCACTGGCCATCACGGCACTCATTTCTACTATTGGTGTTATTTCAGCAACTTCTATGGGGTATATGAATTGGTCGCTTGCCTTACCTTTTAGTACTGGAACAGTAACCGGCACATTGATCGGCCGACGATATGCATATCACTTTGATGAAACCAGACTACAGCGCAGTTTTGCAATTTTAGCTTGGGGAATTGCGCTTATTATGTTCACTAAGGCGGTTTATTTTATTTAAGGTTAGATATTTCGCTCAAATAAGGTTGATTCTGCAATCATTCTATTAAAGTGAAAAAATGTTTAAACGATCACCAATGGCGCTTCCATCGATTCCATTTATATAAAAGCCCTGCAAAAATATCATACAGTAAAATTAACATTGGCTTTATCCCTGGAAGGGATATTAATTTAGCTTTCCAGCGTTCATTAGGTGAGTTTTTCCAAATAACTTCAAAAGCCTCAATACCTATTTTTATCTCCCCCTTTTCATTAATAGCATGAATTTTTTTGCGCACAAATTCCAGATCAGGCGAGACTTCACGATGAATACCGGTTTGGGTATGGACATCATTCCAGTCCACTTGGCAGTCAGCCATTTTAGTTTTTTGGCGATTTATCCCAGCGCGACATAGGGGGCAGGCGCTGTTGTAGTAGACTTTGATGGGTTTTTTGTCATTGGCTTCCATGATGCTATTCTCCTAACATATAATTAAAGTATCTTAATTCTAGTATGAGTATGAGTATGAGTATGAGTATGAGTATGAATGGGAAAAAATCATTATGGGACTGTTGATAGATGGAGAATGGCACAATCAGTGGTATGACACAGCCAGTACAGGCGGGCGCTTTATTCGCAGTGAGGCGCAATTCCGTAACTGGATCACACCAGATGGGAATGTTGGCCCAAGTGGTGAGGCCGGATTTAAATCCGAAGCTGGACGTTATCACCTTTATGTATCTCTGGCCTGCCCATGGGCTAACCGGGCATTAATTTTTCGGGCGCTAAAAGGTCTGGAAGACATTATCAGTGTATCCGTTGTTAATCCTTATATGGGGGAGCATGGCTGGACCTTTGAGTCTTGGCCGAATGTAGTTGCCGATCCCGTAAGCCAAGCAAATTATTTATATGAGGTCTACCTACGGGCTCAGCCCGCTTATAGTGGGCGCGTGACGGTGCCTGTGTTATGGGATTTGGATCGCAGTATGATTGTAAACAATGAGTCAGCTGAGATTATCCGTATGTTTAATTCGGCCTTTAACACCTTGGGTGCCAAAGAGGGAGATTATGCGCCTAGATCGTTATTGCCTCAGATTGATACTATTAATGCTGAAATTTACGATGCAATCAATAACGGGGTTTATAAGACAGGTTTTGCCACTTCCCAAGCGGTATATGAGCAAGAGGTCAGTAAATTGTTTTCATATCTTGATAATTTAGAAGTTAAACTTGGGCAGCAGCCTTATTTATTGGGTAATCGAATTACCGAATCTGATTGGCGCTTATTTACTACCTTGATTCGCTTCGATTCTGTTTACTATGGCCATTTTAAGTGTAACTTGAAGCGTCTTGCAGATTACAAGAATCTATGGGCTTATACTCAGGAACTTTACCAATGGCCAGAGGTGGCTAAGACGATCAATTTTGACCATATAAAGCAGCATTATTATCGCAGTCATCATAGCATCAATCCTAATGGGATTGTCCCGACAGGCCCTATTTTGGATCTGCTTCAGCTATCCAACCGCATCGCGAAGCCTTTGCCATAAAATAATGCTATCAGAGCTTTGTTATTCATGCTTTCAGCGAGGTCGCTAGAAAATAAAGGGAATAAATCTTTTAGTCTTAGCCATATAGCCAACATAAGTGGGAAAATGCTTCTTTAGCGAAGACTCTTCAACATTAGCTTTAATGATTAAGACCATAGTTAGGGTTATCAAGCCAATGAAATTTAGGTAATGAAAATTATAGATAGTAATACCCAGCATTGTTATAAATAGGCTGGTATACATGGGGTGGCGAATGTACTTATAAGGGCCACGGGTAATAAGGGTGGCATTATTTTTTGGTTCAGGATAGATGCTAAAATTACTGGGATGATTAAAGTAAATCGTAACTAAACCGGCACCTATACCCATAGCAAATAAAAATAACCCCCATGTAAATGCCTTGGTGTTATTAAAAGGAAGGCTGCATAAAATAATTCCTAAAATCTGTAAGACTACTAATACATAGCCTAGTGTTTTATTACTCATTAACCAGTAATCTCCAATGGATATTAGTGTTTATCTAATGTATCGTAAAATTTCTTCTTTAGGGAGAGGAAACAAGGCGCACAAATAAGCTAATTTGCTATGAAGAAGTGCAGAGCCTACGACGATCTCTAGCAACGATGCGCAATGTAATGATGCATGAAGCATAAGGGCGGATGATAGGTTGTTAACGGCGGCGTTCTTCTCTGTGAAGTGGGAATCTCCATCATTTTACGGCATGGGGATGCCAAAGTATTAGCGAAAATTAGGCTTTTAATTAAATAGGTATCCCTTAAAATGAATAATGAAACCATAAATACCTTACGTCGCTATTCTCTTCTTGGGAAAATAGAAGGAGCAGAGAAGACATTTTTATGTGGCAGACAGAGTCGTGAATTGGATTTAGAAAGCGCTGTTAACTTTTTTTTAGAGTTTCTGCAGGGATTTGAGAGTTTTGAGAGCTTTGATGTAAAGCTCCCTTGCGTTACCGTGTTTGGTTCTGCCCGATTTTCATCGGATCATTGTTATTATCGGCTTTCTAGAGAGCTAGGTAGTGCATTAGCAAAAGCAGGCTATGCAGTGATAACGGGCGGTGGACCTGGGATAATGGAGGCCGCCAATCGTGGTGCTAAAGAAGCTGGTGGTTTGAGTTTAGGCTGTAGCATTAAACTTCCTCATGAGCAAAGCCCCAATGCCTACCTTGATAAATTTATTGAATTTGAGCATTTTTTCGTGCGCAAGGTCATGCTAGTGAAACACTCTTCGGCTTTTGTGATTATGCCTGGTGGTTTTGGTACTCTTGATGAGGCTTTTGAGGTGCTTACCTTAATACAGACCGGAAAACTAGAACGTTTTCCCATTATTATGATGGGCGGGGAATTTTGGGGACATCTACAATATTTTATTCAAGAAACGATGGTAGAAGCGAGGGTTATAAGCCCAAGGGATGTGAATCTTATCCATCATGCCGATACAGTAGATGAGGCTATTCGTATTATTCAGCAGGCGTAGTTTGGTTATAATTTATTAGCTTAAAATATTTTTTAAAAAAGAGTTGAAACCAAGAAGTTTTTCTACTATACCTAAAGAGCTTAAAGTCTGATACGCAGACATAGCAGGAGGGAAGTAGACATGAGAAGGCTTTATTTTTTAATACCTAATGTTGAAAATGCCCGAAAAGTGGTTGATAAGCTTCTGCTTGCTCGGGTGGAAGAACGACATATGCATGCGGTAGCTAAAGAGGGAATTCCTATGGAGGGGCTTCCAGAAGCTAGGTTTATAGATACAGGGGATTTGATTCCAGCACTTGCTAGAGGTGGGGCTATTGGAGCCGTTACTGGAGCTGTGACAGGATTTGTAGCTGTCTATTTTTCACGCCATGAGATTATCCTTGATATAAATACGGTAGTGCTGGTAGCCGCGCTTGCAGGTGTATTTGTTGGGGGTTTAGCAGCGTCCATAATAGGTATGGATACGCCTAACTCACGAATTACAAGATTTAAGCAGGCGATAGCGGAAGGACAAATTCTAATGATGGTAGATGTTCCGAAGAATAAGGTGGATATAATAAGCGATTTAATGAAAAGTGATCATATTAAGATAGAATCTCAAGGGACTGAACCTACAATTCCTGCTTTTCCCTGATAAAGTAAAGTATAAAATGGGATAGAAAAATTTCATTTTTTCTCCCCCCATGATCTGAGTAATAGAATATCGGTGTTAGGTGGCGAGAATTCTCTATATTTTATTCTCGCCACCCCAATCACATAATCATCAGTAAATGAAGAATTAGGCGGTAGTTGTGCCTCGATGGGTAATGGGTACCAAGGGAAAATTGAATGCAACGGTACATCGGAGCGGCTACGCTTGTGTTATTGGTTACTATCGTGTTAGGTCGCGTACTTGTAATGGCGCGAAGCGGCACAAAGGCGATGAAGTTCGGTAAAACAGACAAATCGGACTTCCTGATTCTTCCATTTGTCGTATTCTACTTCTATCGGATCTTTGCGACTACCTTCCGTTGGCCGACAGTGGGTAGCTATGATGCCAGCCTACTTGATAGGGTTGCTTGGATGGGTGTAGTGTTCTGTGTAGCAGCACTCATATTGTGTGTCTGGAGCTTAGTGTCCTTCGGTACCAGCTTCCGCGTTGGAATTGATACCGACAATCCCAATAAGCTCATTACGACAGGGGTTTTTGCCTATAGTCGCAATCCTATATACGTGGCTTTCACAGCTATCTTGTTTGGGGAGATTCTTATAGCGCCAGACTGGTTACTTCTGCTTTACTTGGTCGCGGGAGTTTGGCTGTTCAATCGGCAGGTGATGCGGGAGGAGCAATTTATGGGAAGCCATTATGGCTCAGAGTATGTAATTTATCGCCAACGCGTTAGGCGATATATCTAGTGAATAGTCTGCCGTACCCAACTATTCCTCCAAGCGGATGGCCTACGGGTGCCGCTTAACTCAAGCGTTAGGCTGATATGCTATGGGCTAAAGAAAACCTTCATAAGGCTGCCCTGAGAGAGAAATAGTATTTACTCCCAATAGTATGCTTTCTAATGATTATCCTGTTGAAGGAATAGACAGTGGCGTACGCTATTGTTTATCAGCGTATCCAATAAATAAGGTTAACATGAAAGCCTACAAACAACGGTTTTATCCAACGCTGTCACAAATATTGACGTACTACTTGGATTCTTATTAACTTGAATTTAATCCCAGCCAGCACTTTTAATGTGTTTATAAAGCGATAATTTTCTATCCACTATAGATATTTCAATGTTATTAGCTAGAGAAGAACAATTCTTTGCTGCCCTCAAAGCAGCAGGGATGCCTACTGTTCCTAATGAATTTTCAGTAGTGCCGCTATATCAAGTAATTTCTAAAGCAACGCTAACAGAAATTAAGCAATTTATTCACGTATTTGAGCGAGTAACGACGCGTCCTAGTTGGCAAGAGGCTGTTTCTGTATCTGCTTCGGAAATTGCTAGGCATCGACGTGCCGAGACTTGTTTTTTCAGCGCTTGGGATTTTCATTTACCGCCAAACGGAGGTCCGCAGGTCATTGAATTTAACGATAATGGTTCTGGCTTGCTTTTTGGTGGGCTTATCAATGATCTTTATTATCAGTTTTTTAATTTATCTGAAAATGCCCATATTCAACACCCTTGTTCCTATACTGAATTAAGTGAAAAAGTAATCTCTTGTATTAAACAAGAGGTTACAGAATTTTTTGATCATTGGCCTCAGGGGATATTTTTAATATTAGAAGATTCTGAGGTATTGCAAACAGGAAAATTTCGATATGAATTAACCCTGTTACGGGATCTTTTTCGTCAGCAAGATTGGTCGGCTGAAATTGGGGCACCAGAAGAAACTTCCTATGAACAGGGAAAGCTCTTTTGGCGAGGAGAGCCGGTTTCTTTTATCGTGAATCGTTCCACTGATTTTTTATGGCAAACAGAGGCTTTTTCTGGAATCCGGAATGCTTATGAATTAGGCAAAAAATTATATATAGCACCTAACCCTTTTACTTATGTTACTCGTAGTAACAAGCGTTTATTAGAGCCGCTTTCTTTATCTGATTGGGATCAAACACTAGGTATTCAAGCTGATGAGCGCGCAGTGCTTAGTGCCCATGTTCCAGAAACCCATCTATTACGCTCAGATAATTTGGATAAGATCGCCCAGAAAAAAGAAGAATTTATATTTAAGCCCGCTCAAGGCTTTGCGGCTCAAGGATTACTAGCCAGCACTGAGGTAGGGCGATCCCGTCTGCGTCGGTTACTAAGAGAGGATCGGGGCTATGTAGCCCAGAAAAAAGTACCTAAAAACCAGTTATCAGGAGCAGGGTTAGAACGTACTCACTTATGGGCTGATCTGCGGGTTTGGGCCTATCGAGGAGAAATCTTACTTTTATCTGGCCGAGCTTCAATTCGTCCTGATGGCCTTGATTTATCACCCCCCGGTGGTTGGATTCCTACCTATATAGCCCCTGATAATTAGGCTAAGATAGAGTTTTCTCGTTATACAAATGGAGAAACTCCCCGAGTAAGGGGCAGAATTATTATTGCCATAGTACGGAAATCTGCTGTTCATCTATTGATTATGCTAGGTTATTTTTTGATAGATTTTGATAATAAAAATACATAGGAGTTAATTATATGACCTCTGATCGAAATTTTTCACAGTGGCGCCCCCATCCTTGGCATGGGCTGGAAGTTGGCTCTTATCCTCCAGAGCGGGTTCAGGCTTATATTGAGATCAGCCCTTTTGATCCAATTAAATATGAAGTGGATAAGGCTACAGGTTATCTTCGTGTTGATCGCCCTCAACATGGATCTTCCCTACCTCCCGCCTCCTATGGATTTATTCCTCGCACTCTTTGTGGCGATCAGGTAGCAAGTCTTTGTAGTGAGGCGGGAGAGGGAGGGGATGAAGATCCGTTAGATATTTGCGTCTTGAGCGGAAGGCCTATTAACCGATCAGAGGTAATTTTAAATGCAAGGGTAGTAGGGGGATTACAAACTATCGATCAAGGAGAGGTGGATGACAAAATCATTGCTGTACTAGAAAGCGATGATTTTTTTAATACAGCCAAGGATATTTCGGATATTCCTGCTATCCTCATAGATCGGCTAAGCCATTATTTTTCAACCTATAAAATAGTAGCCGATAACCCTTCCCCTGTTTTGGTTAAAAAAATTTACAATGCACAGCACGCTTTTCAAGTGGTTTCTGCCGCAATGAAAGATTATCTCGCTGAATTTCCCCAAGATTAATATTTTGATAAAGATCTAATAGTTTGGGTATATAAAGAGGGAATTTTCACTGTTTTATTTAATTTAGTTCATCAATGGCATCGCGATCGCAAAAACTTTTAGCTAAGAGTCTAGCAGCGATGCTATCGGCCATTGAGATTTATAACAAGCCAGATTTTAAGTATCGCGAGGAGATTTTCTCCATAATTGCCATTAATGCTTGGGAGCTGTTACTAAAGGCAAAATGGGTTCAAATGTGTTTGACAAGCATTACACGCGCATTAAAACCTAAAAGTAACAAAAGAATTAAGATGAGAAAGGCAAGCTGCGGCCTATAAAAGGTTGTACTATAGTTGCAGATCAGCGGGATCACCACGGCCATCGATAGCGGCGCATTGCCTTGGATTAAGTAAAGATTCACGTGGCCAGCCAGTTACTTTTGCTGCAGCATCTACTGCGTGCGCCCAAGTGCAGCGATTGGCAAATAGCATACCCGTTACATCTAGAGTGCCTCCTCGGCTAATATAACCAAGTGTCTTGGTTTTCATAGGCCCATTGTCGATGCGACGCAATAGGCCGATCATAGGTTCGGGCCTTGTGTGGGTAAGAATTACACGGGGCAGATCGGGAGGGAATAGGGATTGCACAGTAGCATCATCATCTACGAAAGCCCTTTCAATAGCATCACGTGGGATACGTAGACGGCCTGGTTCTAAAATAACGGTGACGCAGGTGCGCTTGCCAAGATGGGTTAGATGCTTATAGGCTTTGATTGCTTCGTCCAGTTGGTAAGCACCAATGGCAATGAGCTGCACGTCAGCATTAGCCGGATCGCCAATTGCGTGTGCAGATCCATCACGTACCAGCTTATGCACGGCATCAGCATTGAAGCGATTTTCAATATCCCGTTTAGAGACAATCATGCAAGCTAATTGGCCACGCTTTGAATAGACATCATATAGAGCAGCAACGGCGGTATTACTGTCCACTGGGAATAGTACACGAGAGGTATCGGACATTTCCCCTAATAGGGCTTCCCCAATACTTGGGTCTTGGTGTGATTGCTCATTCTTGCTGTTTTCCCAAGTGTGGGAGGTGACGATTAGAGGTACTGATAACCAGCTTGCAGGTCGATTAACTAAGCGCTGATGACGGGCAAAAATAATCTCTTGTCGCATTAAACCCAGCATCTTCATGGCAAACGCTTCATAGCTAACGATCAGATTTAAGCCACCCTTATTACCAAGTGCAGCGGCGGCAACGGCTTCCTCATTCAGCGCAGTAATGACGGCACCATGCTGATCTTCGAATACTCCGGGTTCAGGATCATTAACACGGTGCTTGAGCAATTTGAGTGTACCATTCATCTTGTTGCTAGCTAGCTCATCTGGGTTGCCAATCCGAATGCGGAGCTGAGGATTGGATTGAGCAAGTGCCATGAACCATTGATCCAACGCGTTCATAGCGTTACCCATACTGTCAGGCGTTTCCCAGTCCGGCTGCGGTAGGTTTAATGTAGCAGGATGGCGGTGGGCCATTGGGTGTTGGCTTTCTAGTGGGCGTTGCTGGATGTCGTGAGTGGCGATGGCAGTTAGCGCTTCATCTAATTCAGCCGGTGGTACAAACAGGGCAGTAGCGCCTTGGTTGAATAGTTTACGAGCAGTGGAATCAGTGCTGGGGTTACCTCCTAGCGGTAGGTTGTGCGCGGCATTAGTTCCAGCGCCGGGGAATCCAAAGCCTTTCTCAGTTTCAGCAATTACGTACGGTAGAGGAGCAGGATAACGTCGATTCGGATCAGCAGCAAAGTAACGCAGCACATCTTCTGATTCGATGATTGCCCAAGCGATAGCGGCTGGATCGCGACCATCTATAATGAAGGGTGAAAAGCCGTTATGGCGTACATCTTTCGCTAGCCAATCAACACCGCCCTCTTGCACAATCTGAGTACGTTGCTCAATACGGCGGCCATTAAGAATCATAATGGGTATAGCAAAGCCACTGTCTTGAGCGCGCCACCAGCGGGGTGCCCAGTCTGGGCCGCGCTGTTCCTCGAAAGCACCATCGCTCAGGAAAGCAACTAGCGACTCTCTTGGTAAAGGCATATGAATGTATTGTAGCTCTGCAAAGCCCAGATACCCGCCTTCTGATACGGCGCCCGCAGTATTTGGGCCGGCATGACTGCCCAGTGGCACGGCGGGGTGACCCTCAGCATCCATAGCATAGGAATAAAAATCTGTGCATAGGCGCGAGAGTCCCTCCTCGCTTCGATCATAACGACCCCGTTGTGCAGGCGATACATCGCCCGTGAGTGCATTAACAGCTTCAATTGCAGCTACGCAGTGACCTTGGCCCATAATCCAGCCGCGTGTGATCCCAGTTAGCGCGTTGGCTAACAGATAGCCGACAAACGCGGGTACCATGTTAAGCGAGCCGCCAGTATGGCCTTCAGGCGTTAGCTTAAAATCTTCAGCAGTAAGAGGTGCGCCAGATAGATTGATGCGGCGTGCATAAGTCATATGGGCGACCACATTCATGGCTACACAGCTTAAGCGATCAGCAGCAGCAAGTAGTGTATAGGCGACATCTGTATTAGCAATACGGCCTTCAGTCACCAGCCGAGTAATCAATTTTTCGATACGCTCGATTGTTTCAGCTCGGTGAGTAATAGGACCATGGCCTGAAATCCAGCGTTGATGGTAAGTGGAGGTTGTGATCATGGCGCTCTCGTTATCTATGAGTATTAGGAATTATTATAAAAATTGTAGCAGCTATTGCAGTCTTTAGTACTGCAATAATCTTATGAGATAGCCATCAGTTCCTGAGTGTGATGGGCAATGATCCATTCCTCGTTAGTAGGCTCCACCGCAACTCGCACCTGACTGCTAGGAGTAGAAATAATCGCTGTATTATTGGCATTAGCATTGAGATCAAATTTAACACCAAGCCAAACTAGTTCACGGCAGATACGTTCACGTACAAAAGCATTATGCTCACCGATGCCTGCAGTGAATACCAATAAATCTAGGCCGCCCAGCACGGCGGTAAGTGCGCCAATCTCACGCACAATACGGCGTATGTATAACGCTAATGCTAGGCGTGCGCGTTCACCTTGCTCACTAGGGTCGTTTTCATGTTGCACGATTATTTGAGGTTCAGCAGAGATTCCGGATACACCCAGTAGACCGGATTCATAGTATAAAATGTGTTCTATTTCTTTTAGCGTGAGTTTTTCAGTTTCCATCAAATAAATCATCACACCCGGATCAAGTCCGCCGCTACGAGTGCCCATCATCAACCCATCAAGCGTTGAAAAACCCATTGTAGTAGCGATGCTTTGCCGGTTATTCATCGCACACAGGCTGGCTCCGTTTCCTAGATGAGCAACAATCACTCGACTGTGGGCAAGATTGCCATGACGTTCCGGTAGGACGTGGCTAATGTAGTTATAAGAAAGGCCGTGGAAGCCATAGCGGCGTAAGCCACGCTCCCAAGCTGAATAGGGTAGTGGAAAGATCTGTTCTACTTTCGGCAAAGTATGATGAAAAGCCGTGTCGAAGCAAGCGACTTGAACAGCATTGGGTTGCTGTTCAAGGAGTAAACTCATGGCTGTTAAAGGAAAAGCTTGATGTAACGGTGCTAGTGGAATCAGTGTACGTAGCTCAGCGATGATGCTGGAATTCACGACCATTGGATTGAAGTATTTACTACCACCATGGACGATCCGGTGAGCAATGAAAGCAATAGGACAGCCGTTTAAGTAAGCGCTGATGCGGGCTTGGATTAACGCTAAGGCAGCGGTATGGGGATGCTCTGAATCTAATACAATGTTGTACGGTGCAGTGCCAGTTTCGCTAAACATTGGGTCTGAACTGCTGATATTTTGCACTTTGCCGTTCCACAGGGGCGTGCGGGGCAGAGGATTGGCATCAGCGTCAAATAGAGCGAATTTGATACTTGAAGATCCATAGTTGAGCACTAAGATGAGATTCTGCTTTGAAGCACCCATGGCTTATCTCTGTAATTGTAAAACTTAGAGAGTATGAAAAATATTAAGTAGAGGTTATCTAAGGAGTGATACGTATAGAATTGATTAAACCTTATAATCTAAATTTATCTGAGGATTCTGGGCTATTTATAACTAGCTATTGAGTAGCTTGGCCTGAAAATCTAAGGCAAAATCTTTGCTCTGGGTATCAGCATTGTAGAATTTGATTCCTATCGGTTTGATAATCTTATAACCACTCTTTTTAGCCACTTTAAGATATTCTTTATAGGTTTTGCTATCCATTTCTTCCTCATCAAAGACTATTTCACTATCATTATTCAGGCTAATCAGGACTTTTTCTTTCCATTCATCGCGATCCAGCAAATAGCCGCCTTTTGGCTCAATGATGACTTGATAATAAAGTGCATGGTTTTTGATATCGTTGATGATGAGCAAATAATCAGGGCTAAACCTTCGTCCATCTTGAGGACTATATAACCAATAATCTAATTCATTGCGTATCAGGTATATTTCAGCGCCTTCATATTTGCTGCGTAACTCATCAATTTGACTGGCAATATATTTTACGAATCGCTTTTCTTCGCTCGTGCCATAATTCTCATTGTAGGCATACCAATCTGCACGTTTAATATTGTATTGAAGCTCGGCGTTGTCATGATCCGATTGTGCTTTTGCGCGTTCATCGCTACTAACAAAGGTTTTCTCGCCCGTGTGATCATGGGTTGGGAAGGACATCAGGTAGATATTCTTTTCTTTCTCAAATACCTGAGATAAGGATACGGGTCGAAATTTTTTGCTACCGATTTCCTTGGGCATATTCAAATCAATGGATTTACGTATCTCAGGGAGAATAACCCCAACCAGTAGCTGTAGTTTCTCGTGCGGATCGAGTTCATCAATACTTTTACCATTTTCGTAGGTGTATTGTATTTCGTATTTGGGTAGATACTCACTAATCAAGATATCTATCGTTTCAATGCCCTTGATGTGTTCGCAAAGATTATTAAAACGGAAAAAATGACCTTCAGCCGATACCAAAGCCTTGCGAATAATCGGCAGGGGGAAATATTGTTCAGTTATAGTAATTATCTTCTGTGTTTTTTGTCCGGCAATGATTTGATTTTCTTCCCGATCCGACAACCCTCTGGCCTGTAAGCGATAGGAGTTTGCCTTGATAGTGTGTTTAAACGTTGTATCAATTTCCTCATCAGTTGTTTTAGTGCGCTTGATAGGATGATTGACCAGCACAAAACCCTTGCGGTACGTATCGCTTTCAAGGAATTTTTGCTTCATCGTGATAGTTTTCTTGTCTATCCCCTCATTCATAATCCCTTCACCTAACAGCTCACGTTGTAGATCATTAAGAAACATCCCCGTTTTGACGAAGTGATAGACCAAAGTTTCAAGCACCCGCCCTTCATCGTAAGGAGCATTATCAAATTTTCTCTTATACTTATTAAACTCGAGTCTTCCACCAGCGAACATGTTCATCATATCTTTTTCATGATTACTCTTATTTTTGTAGGAATAGGGCAACTCATAGGGGTTGTACCGCGCACCCCGGCCAATCAACTGAATATCTTGCAAGGAGACTTTCTTTTTTTCAGAGAGATCGAAATGAACAATGTCATATAAATTCAGTACATCCCAGCCTTCATTTAACGCATTGACCGAAAAGATGGTGCGTATCGTGTTTCGGGGACTATCCAGCAAAGGTAATAAATTGGCTTTTTCCTTCTTCTGGCTGTTGTAGATCAGGGTATTATCATGGGCAAAACTTGCGCGTATTTCTGCTGTAAATGTCGGCAAACCATCATTTTCTTGCTCACCTGTTAAAGCTAATCCATTTCTGGGATCGGCAAGCCATTTGAACATATCTGATAAAATCTTGTGCTCAAGATCTGTGTTCCCATAGCTAAATTTTCTTAAATGATCCAAATCTTCTGGCCGTAGTGAGCCAATAACGTTATCAAAGAAGGTACGATCGGCTTCACTTTGGGCAATGCTGACGGATTTGATGAGTACAATAGGGCGAATGGAAATCCCCATCACTCGTTCGGCAAATAAGCGCCGATATTCACTCAACGCCACGGCATTGACGATAAGTAAGCGTTTTTGGTTTTCAATGTGAGTCTCATGGTTGTATAAAAATTTAATGTCTTTACTGTAGCCGTCTTTGTTGAATGCTAAAAAATCATAGCGATAAATCAGCTTATTTTTATATTTAGCGTGTATGGCTTGATTGGCTAGATCAACGGTAGCGGTAAACTCTAATAACATATTTTCTTTATGAGCGTTTACTGTTGATATCACGGCGGTTTCCCAGTTACGGGCTTCTTCACAGTCGGTTTTGTTTTTGCTGCGGGTATCTACATTCAAGCGATGGGCTTCATCAGCGATAATCACCGTATGATGGTGCTTAAACATTTCTGCCGTCAGCGCGTTTTCATGATCTTCTTTTAAGCGAGCATAGAGCAGGGCAGTGCTAAAAAACATAAAGTTAATCGCGTTGCTATCAGCTTCTTCAACGTTACCGACTTGTTTTACGGCAATATTACGCCCGTTGATTTTGATACCCTTGGGATTGAATAGGTATTTTTCAAATTTATAGTCAGTAAAGTTTTTGATGGCTTGGGCTTGAATTTGGAGTTGATGAACTAAAAACAGAAAGTTACGATAACCCTTCTCATACAAAAACAGCACCACCGAAGCCATAACCAGTGTTTTACCCGTACCCGTGGCCATGTTGAACAATAAATGCTTAGCTGTGCTCCGATCACGGTCGTATAAGAAGATAAAATGCTTTAGGGCGTTTTCTTGGTATTCACGCAGTCGCTTGGTCGGGTGTAAGTTGTCGGTAATATAGCGGGGTATTTCGTAGCCTCTCGCCCATAGCTGATACTCTGGGTTGGCTGCTATCTGCTTGCATAGAAAATCATCAAGTGTGGCGCTGACTTGGATTTTAGTCTTTGCCATAAAATCTATCCGTCAACGCTTTTTCATCAGCCGTTACCTTATGCCGTGTGTCGTTCATATCGGCATAGTTTAGATAGAGTTGGTTTTCGTCGAGTATAGAGATCAGCTTCTCTTTAAATTCCTCTAAAAGTGCTGATCGGGAGGTTTCATCTTTCTCAAACTCAATACGATCAAACCAAAACTGCAAGAAAGCATTACTCAGCATGTCAGCACGAATACCTTTAAGCTCTTTCACGCTGGTAGCTTTGGTAATACGGTCAATATATTCTTGGTTATATTTCTTCAGCTCAAAATAAACAAACGAACCGCCACCAGCCCAGCCAACCGCTTTACTAACGCCACCTTGTTCACCGGCAATGACCTTTTTGAGCCGTTCTTTAGCAATTGTTTCGATATAATCCATCTGCTCAATACCAACCCAACGGCGGTTCATTTTATGGGCAACGGCTGATGTAGTACCTGAGCCTAGGCAAAAATCTAAAACAATATCGCCTTCTTTTGAGCCTATATGAACAATTCTTTGTAATAACGACTCTGGTTTTGGTGTGTCAAATTTGGCTTCCCCATCAAATAAATTTTTAATATCTTGTGAAGCAGTTTGATTGTGACCAACTTCTGTATATTTCCAAATAGTAAGTGGAACCATCCCATCTTTAACTTCTGATAAAAAACGCTTAATACGTGGCACATTCCCGCCCATATAGATTCTATTATCAGTGAGTCTTTCCAAAAAAAATTTTTTGGAAAGCCTCCAGCAGCGACCTGCTGGAGGCTTTGCTGTCGTCCCATTAGGCATTTTAATTGGATAATCGTAATCTGCACTATATGTTTTTACAGTCATATCGCCAGATTGCCATGGTCCACGGGGGTCATTATCCGGATTAGAATATCTCGCATTAGCTTCTTCTGAACGTGGCAATAAATTCGGTTTCCAAACAGATTTATTTTTTGCGTAGCAAATAACAAAGTCGTGATTATCAGAAAAGTATCGTGCGTCATTTGACGGTGAGAACTTCTTTTCCCAAATAATATTATTTACGAAATTATCTCGTCCAAATACCTCATCCATCAAAACTTTCAGATATGCTTGTTCAGTGTCATCACAACTAACCCAAATACTACCCTCATCACTCAATAAGTCCCTAGCAACTTCAAGACGGTTCTTCATAAAGGTCAGCCAAGCAGCGTGGTTGAACTTATCGTTATATTTGAAACTGTCATTACCCGTGTTATAGGGCGGATCGATGTAGATAAGCTTTATTTTGCCTGCTAGCCGTTCTCGTAAGGTGTACAATGACAGCAGGTTATTGCCCTTAATCAGAAGATTTTGCGTTAAGTCACCATTCTCATCAAAAAATTTAATATCGCTGCTTGCGGTAAGCAGTGTTTCACCGTCTTTATCGATAGAGCGAAAATTAGTCAGTACTTTGGGTTCTTCAAGGGTATCAATATCTTTTTTGTCCATTGTAAGATGCAGGAAGCGTTCTTCACGTCCTTGATCTTCCTTGCTCATACCCGCTTCTAGTACGGTATCTTTGAACGGGAAGTTGAGGATCACTTCAGTATCGTTTTTAAGGAAACTACGCTTATCGTTGCTAAATAGCCCGATTTTGTTGCTATATTGGGTGTATCTGCCTTTTTTAAGTGGGTTTTCTGCCATGCCATTTACCTTTTTCTTTTTTTATTAGCTCGTAATATCGGCTAGCTTTTGATTTTATTTAGGCAGCGTGTCTAGGATGAAAATAGAGAATTAAGCCACCTAATCAAGGTAAAGTGGAGATAAGTAAGAGGCTATAAATGAGTCTAACGGCCAACGATAAAAGCTGCATTGCAGCATGGGGGAGGGATGATTGCTGATAGCAGGGATTAGCGTGATTCTAGTTGATATTTAGAGACTAAGATTATTTAATAATAGGCGCTTTTAATTTTTAACTTTTAAATGTTACCGCTACGGGAATAAGGTGAGGGAGTTTAACTAAGATAGAAATTAATCCTTGCTATTCAATTCATATTATTTGGCGTATCACATGAATACTTATCTCTCACTTGGATAAAACTCCTCATCCAGCACTTGCTCAACCGTCCAGCCTGTTTGTTCAAAACTTGTTGGAAATACTATTTTAGCTAAACCAGTCTCAGCAGAAACTTGGGGCACGCAATCTAAGTACATCTCTATTACTGTATTATCTAATTTTGGTTTAAGACTTGGGTTTTTCTTAATCAATCTGCTTATTTTTCGTCTTTGCTCAACAATGGTGCCTTTCCAGCTATTACTACGGTGTTCAGGTTGATATTGCCATTTCAGCAAATGAACCATAAGAACCGTTAATCTATTCTCTAATTGTCCTAGTTGGTTTTTCCCCATATCTTCAATTTCTTCAATCAATGCATCCATATCTACCTCGCTAATTCGACCTTGTCTTAATAGCCGTACCGTTTCTTGTGTCCAGCCATAAAAATCAGTTTCATAGGTACTCATAAACAATCATTTCCTATCATTTCGGTATAAAGTTTTTAGAAATTTGTTCGCTAACCTTAGGGACTCTGTTATCTCTTTCTTGTTCCCACGAGGTTACGGGTCAAAAGTACTTTGGATTTGAAGACATACAAGGATATATTTTTCAATCGTTTACACATTATCAATTACCCAAAAAACATGAATTCTTTATCTGCTGAAACTTGGGCTTGGATTATTTTCATTACTATCGTTGGCATTTGTTTTCATGTTAAATTTAATGAAAAAGCCATTGCCTATGGTCCCGCTATTCTCACGACCCTTGGTATCTGTGCTACCTTCTTAGGCATCTCTTTAGGACTATATCATTTTGATGTCAATAATATTGAACAAAGCCTGCCTAATTTGTTATCTGGATTAAGAACCGTTTTTTGGGCCTCCTTTGCAGGTGTTTTCGGAGCATTAACCATTAAATTTCGCTATTACCTTTCCTCTTCCCATAAAAAGAGCAGTGATATCGATTATCCAATTCCTCACCCACAAGATCTTGCCCCCTTGTTGCAAGGTATTCAGAAAGCTTTAACTGGTAATGAAGAGACCTCTCTTGTTTCCCAACTTAAGTTACTTCGCCAAGATTTTAAAGATTCATCCAAGGAGATTAAAGATTCATTCAAGACTGAATTAGGCGCATTTAGAGCAGAAAATAATAACAACTTACACAAGTTAGAAATGGCACAAAATGAGGCGATAAAAAAACTCTCTGAAATGGGATCAAAATCTTTGATAGAGGCGCTTCAAAATGTGATTCAAGATTTTAACCATAAACTTACAGAACAGTTTGGAGAAAATTTCAAAGAACTCAATAACGCAGTCGGTAAGCTGTTAGATTGGCAAGAAAACTATAAAAATCATATCGAGCAAATGACCCAGACTTATCAAGCTATTTGTCAATCCACAGAAACCGCTACTCAAAGCTACCAACAGTTAGTAGATAAGTCAGAGGTTTTTACTCAAGTTGCTGGCGATCTTTCAGGGTTATTAACTGCCTTAGAATCCCAAAAAAATACCTTGATCCGTACCTTGGAATCTTTGGGAACCTTATTAACCCGTGCCTCCAGTAGCCTGCCAGAAATAGAAAATAAAGTGATGGAGCTAACAGATCAGCTCAGCCGAGCAGTGCAAGAGAATCAAAAGACCATCAATCAGTCTTTATCAGAAAATACGGCACTGCACAAAGTAGCCATAGAAAAAGTCGGGGAAGATCTCAATCAAACTACCCATAGTTTACAAGAGAAATTAGCTCATGTAGTCGCTGAAATAAGCAGGCAGATCGTAGATTCAACTCAAAATACCACTAGAAATTTAGAAAGTGCTATTTCTAAGGTAGGCGAGCAAATGAATAGTGCAACAAGTGGATTTATCGATTCATCTAGTGCTCAGCAAAGAGAAGTCCATCAGGCAGTGACTGAAAGTATAAAGCAAATGCGCACTGCTACAGAAGAGGTAGGACGAGATTTAACACAATTAAACCAAGAGTTTAAGGGATTTATTGAAAATACTCGCACACAAGTAGCGACTTTAGATAAAGCGCTCTCTGAAGAACTGACTAGATCGCTAAACAGTTTAGGACAGCAACTGACCAGCTTATCCGAGAAATTTGCTAGGGATTATTCCCCATTGACTGAAGAGCTACGTAAGGTAGTTCAGCTCGCTAATCACAGATAAGCACTTATCATGATGCAAAATAACCAAAACCATTTGCCTCGGGAAGATCATTGGATTCCGCTTGCTGATTTAATGACGGGATTGATGGTCATTTTTATGCTGATTGCTATCAGTTTTATGATTAAAGTAAAACAAGAAGCATTAAAGGCAGAGCAGGCGGCAGCGCAAGCAGAACAAGAAGCGGTTAAAGTTAAGAAAATTGCTCTAATCTATAATGAAGTTAAATTAGCTCTTTACCGTGATTTGTATCAAGAATTTTCCCCTGATTTACCTTTATGGGGGGCAGAGTTAAAAAAGGATTTAACCCTACGGTTTAAAGAACCAGAAGTGTTGTTTGATACAGGGCAAGCTATGCTTAAGCCGAAATTTACAACTATTTTGAATGATTTTTTCCCGCGCTATATTGGGATTCTGGGTTCAGATAAATATCGAGATTATATTGAAGAAATTCGGATTGAAGGGCACACCTCAAGTGTTTGGAATCAAGATACTGTAGATTATAAAGCTTATTTTCTAAATATGGCTTTATCTCAATCTCGAACCAGAAGCGTTTTAAGCTACGTGTTTCTATTACCCGAAGTTCAAAATCAGCGATTGTGGTTAAAAAAACACTTAACTGCCAACGGGCTTTCCTCTTCAAAATTAATTTATCATCGTGATGGCACAGAGAATAAACGTGTCTCTCAGCGAGTGGAATTTAAAGTTAAACTCAATGCCGATGATCGCATCGCTGAGATTTTGAATATGGTGCAATCATGAAATTGCCTGATTTTTATGAATTTGATCCACTCAATCGTTTAAAAGAGAAAATGGGAATAGACAAAAATCACTATGGCGATTTTTCCATGCTTGTAAATTTGAGCAATCAGCTCACTGAGGCAGAACTCAAGCAATTAAATTCAGCTGAAGGGATTGAGATCTCAGCCGATGCGATTGAAATTCTTGATGATGGCACGTTTGTTTATAAAGGGAATCGGGTACTGCTTTATATTCGAGATGTACAAAGTTATTCTGGTAGAGAACTAGCCCCTAGATTTCATCTTACATACTGCAATACCCTCAGTGGAATGCAAAAAGCAAGGAGATTTGATCGATATGTGATTTCTACCAGCACAGATGGGCAATTTAAAATCAATATCATGATTGGTCATCAACCCTTTCCAGAAATACGCCCTCTAAATGTATGTAAACAATGCCTAAGTAAGCTTAATTTTAATCGCTATAAATCTTTAAAAATGGGGGAGCAGCGACACCAGTTTGTCGCTGATTTTAAAATTTCTGATTTCTTTGCAAAATATCCCCAATCTCTTCATGCTAAAATGCCCAGATATAATTCGGATAATGCCCCATTAAATGTTTATCCTGATAGTTTTAATAAAATCAGTAGAGAAATGAAAGAAAAGGCAGGTTGGCGTTGCCAGCAATGCGGTAAAGATTACTCAAAAGAGGAAAAGGGGCTGCATACCCATCATATAAATGGCTTAAAACACGATAACCATCCTAGTAATCTCAAGGTACTTTGTAGATTCTGCCATGCGCAGCAACCAAATCACGGGCATATGAAAGGCCTGAGAACACGCTAAGTAAAGAAACTATTATCTATCCCAAGCGCTGAAGAGTTCACTACGTAAGGCGTATTGAAACTATGATTAGGGTTTTTGAAATTTAAGGTTTAGAAAACAAAAAAGCGCCATTTGCTGGCGCTTCTTTTTAAATCTGGCTCCCCGGGACGGGCTCGAACCGCCGACCTAGTGGTTAACAGCCACCCGCTCTACCGACTGAGCTACCGGGGAAAGGAATGTATATCTTAATGAGCGTTATCGCTTCCGTCAACCTGCTTAGTTAGCGTTGAAGAAAAGTGGCGATCCGATCCAATGCCTGCGCTAGGTTTTCCATACTGGTAGCAAAGGAAAGTCGTAGATGTCCAGGTGCGCCAAATGCTGCGCCGGGGACTAGGGCGACCTCAGCTTTATGGAGGATACTTTCAGCCAGATCTACGTCATCTTTAATGTTTTTTCGGGCGTTAATGATTTCCTGAACATTAGGGAAAGTGTAAAAAGTCCCGCTTCCGGGAAAACATTGTACCCCTGAAATCCCGTTAAGCCTTTCAACTATAAAATCATGACGGTTTTTAAATTGCTGGCACATGTGTTTGACATGACTTTGATCCCCTTCAATGGCCGCTTGAGCGGCTACTTGAGAGATAGAGGTCGGATTTGAGGTGCTTTGAGATTGAATAGCTTTCATTGCTTTGATAATTGTTGCTGAGCCTGCAATATAGCCAATGCGCCAGCCAGTCATGGAGTAGGCTTTGGAAACGCCGTTGAGCACGAAGGTGCGTTCATAAAGATCAGGGCAAGCGTTGACAATATTGCAAAAGGGTTCGTTACCCCAATAGATATGTTCATACATATCATCAGTAATAATGAACACATGTGGATGATGGCGTAAAGTGTCACCTAAAGCTTGAAGCTCATCACGAGTATACGCGGCACCGGTGGGGTTGGAAGGACTGTTAATAATGAGTAATTTGGTAAGTGGGGTGATGGCAGCTTCTAGCTGTTCTGGGGTAATTTTGAATTGATGTGCTTGAGAGGCGGCAATTACCACCGGTATCCCTCCGGCTAGCATCACCATATCTGGATAAGAAACCCAGTAGGGAGCTGGGATGATGACCTCATCTCCGGGGTTAAGTAGCGCTTGGGTGAGGTTATAGAAGCATTGCTTACCCCCCACGGAAACGAGAATTTGATCACTTTCATAATGTAAACTGTTTTCTTTAGAAAACTTGGTGAGAATGGCTTGCTTTAAGCTAGGAATACCATCAACAGCGGTATATTTAGTGAAACCGTCTCGAATAGCTTGAATGGCGGCTTCTTTAATGTAATCTGGGGTATCAAAATCAGGCTCACCTGCGCCTAAGCTAATAATGTCTTTACCCTTGGCCTGAAGGGCTTTAGCTTGCGCTGTAATGGCTAGAGTAGGAGAGGGTTTGATTTTTTGAACGCGAGTAGCAAGCGTGATGTTCAATTGGGGCTATTCCTAATTTAGAAAATGCGACAATAAATTTTAGAGTTTAATATAAAGAATTTATGTTTTCCTAGATAGGGTGTCAATTAAATAGTGAGTCGTCCATTTCAGCTTGTTAGTAATTATTTACCTGCTGGGGATCAGCCGATGGCTATTGAGCAGTTAGTCGAGAGTCTAGCGGCAGGGGAGATGTATCAGACCCTATTAGGTGTGACGGGATCGGGTAAGACTTTTACGATGGCGAATGTCATTGCGCAAGCCCAGCGACCCACCATTATTTTAGCGCCTAATAAAACTTTGGCTGCCCAGCTATATAGTGAGATGCGCGAATTTTTTCCCCATAATGCAGTGGGTTATTTTGTCTCTTATTATGATTATTACCAGCCTGAGGCTTATGTCCCTAGCTCTGATACCTATATTAGCAAAGATGCTTCAATCAATGATTATATAGAACAGATGAGGCTCTCTGCTACTAAGGCATTTTTAGAGCGAGCTGATACTATTGTAGTGGCGAGTGTTTCTGCTATCTATGGTCTGGGTGATAAAGATTCCTATTTGGATATGGTCTTACAGCTTAGGGTAGGAGAAACCATTGATCATCGGGATGTATTACGTCACTTGGCGGAGTTACAGTATAAGCGTAATGATACTGAACTGCATCGAGGTACCTATCGTGTACGGGGGGAGATTATTGATATTTACCCCGCTGAATCAGAGCGGGAATCGGTTCGGGTAACGCTTTTTGACGATGAAATAGAAGATTTATCTTGCTTTGATCCTTTAACGGGGGAGGTACTACGTCAAGTACCTCGTTTCACGATTTACCCAAAGACTCATTATGTTACCCCCCGAGAAATTCTACTGCGTGCGATTGAAGCGATTAAAATAGAGCTTTCTGGGCAACTAGAGGCGCTATATGCGGCTCAGAAAATAGTTGAAGCTCAGCGTTTAGAGCAGCGGACTCGTTTTGATATCGAGATGATGCTGGAACTAGGTTATTGCGCTGGAATTGAAAATTACTCCCGATTCCTATCTGGAAGACAAGCCGGCGAACCGCCACCCACGTTATTTGATTATCTGCCTAAGAATGCTTTGCTAATTATTGATGAAAGCCACGTAACGGTACCCCAATTAGGGGCCATGTATCGAGGGGATCGTTCCCGTAAGGAGACATTAGTCACGTATGGGTTTCGTCTACCCTCTGCTTTGGATAATCGACCTTTAAAATTTGAAGAATGGGAACGTTTAGCCCCACAAACCATTTTTGTTTCTGCAACCCCGGGCCCTTATGAGCAGCAACGATCTGGGGCGATTGTTGAGCAGGTTGTGCGCCCTACCGGATTGCTTGAGCCAGAAGTTGAAGTAAGACCCGCTAGCACTCAGGTGGATGACCTGTTTTCTGAGATTCGTAAGCGAGTAATGGCGAATGAACGGGTATTGGTGACTGTGCTTACCAAGCTGATGGCGGAGAATCTAACCCAGTATTTGCAAGAACATAGGGTACGGGTACGCTATCTTCATTCGGATATTGATACTGTAGAACGGGTAGAAATTATCCGCGATCTGCGTTTAGGTGAATTTGATGTATTAGTAGGGATTAACTTGCTACGGGAGGGGTTAGATATCCCGGAGGTATCTTTAGTAGCAGTTTTAGATGCCGATAAGGAAGGTTTTTTACGCTCAGAACGTGCACTGATTCAAATTATTGGTCGGGCTGCCCGTAACCTTCATGGTAAGGCTATTCTTTATGGAGATGAAATTACTGGCTCTATGCAGCGGGCAATGGCTGAAACTAAACGGCGACAGGAAAAACAGCTTGCCTTTAATAAAACCCATGGAATTATCCCTTATGGGGTACAAAAAGCTGTGCGTGAAATGATTGATGGAATTTATACCTCTGCACCGAATAATGTCCGTTTAAATGACGTAATTGCGGAGCAAGTGGCTGAATATGCGAGTTTATCGCCAAAGCAGCTAGAAAAACGCCTACAACAGCTGGAACGGGAAATGTATCAGCATGCTCAAAATTTGGAGTTTGAAAAAGCTGCACAGTTACGGGATAAGATTATCAATATTAAGGGTCAGTTTTTTGGCAAAGCCGAATTTTCGCTTGAGAAAAATTGATGGCGCTCTAATTGTGTCGGTTTACAGAATTGAGCATAATATGCTATATTCAATTTCTATATAGGCGCGTAGCTCAGCTGGTTAGAGCACCACCTTGACATGGTGGGGGTCGTTGGTTCGAGTCCAATCGCGCCTACCATTTTTGCTTAAAGAAACGCCGCATTAGCGGCTTTTTTGTTCAACTGGCCTCTCGTATTGGCCATGAACGGGATTTCATAAATGCCTGTAATTACGCTCCCCGATGGCCACCAACGCCATTATAGTCATCCGATTACAGTTTATAATGTAGCGGCTGATATTAGTCCTAACTTAGCAAAATCTGCCCTTGGGGGTAAGGTTAATGGCTATATGGTGGATACTTCCCATGTCATTGTAGAGGACGCTGAATTTGCTATTGTTTCTGAGCACGATCCTGAAGGTTTAGAGATTATTCGTCACTCTTGTGCCCATCTGCTCGCTCAGGCAGTTAAACAACTTTATCCAGAAGCGCAAGTGACTATTGGGCCTGTGATTGAAGATGGGTTTTATTATGATTTTGCTTATCCCCAAGGGTTTACGCCAGAGGATCTTCAAACAATTGAAACCAGAATGGAAGAGCTGTCCAGACAGGATATCCTCGTTCATCGTGAAGTAAGCTCTCGCGAAGAGGCGGTTTCTTTTTTCCGTAGTATAGGGGAGGAGTACAAAGCTCAAATTATTGCCTCTATTCCTGAAGATCAGGAAATTTCCCTCTATCGTCAAGGAGATTTTATAGATTTATGCCGCGGACCTCATGTTCCTTCAACCTCAAAGCTTAAAGCTTTTAAGCTGACTAAAGTGGCAGGAGCCTACTGGCGCGGCGATTCTCGTAATGAAATGCTCCAGCGTATCTACGGTACCGCGTGGTCTGATAAGAAGGCGCTTAAAGCCTACTTACACCGACTTCAGGAAGCTGAGAAACGGGATCATCGACGAATTGGCACAGATCTAGATTTGTTTTCTATTCAGGAAGAGGCAGGCGGGGGACTAGTTTTTTGGCACCCTATGGGGGCACGTATTCGACGAGTCATTGAGGATCTTTGGCGGGAGCGCCATACGGCGGCAGGATATGAGATTCTCTACACTCCCCATATTGCCCACGAAGTACTGTGGCAAATTTCTGGGCATACAGATTTTTATCGCGAATCCATGTACCAACCCATGGAGGATGATCAGCAGCTCTATCAGCTTAAGCCCATGAACTGCCCTTTTCATGTTTTAATCTATAAAGGGCGGCTGCGTTCCTATCGAGAATTACCCTTGCGTTGGGCTGAATTAGGGACTGTTTATCGACATGAAATGTCAGGTGCCTTGCATGGATTAATGCGAGTGCGGGGGTTTACTCAGGATGATGCTCATATTTTCTGCCGTGAGGAACAGATAGAAAGTGAAGTATTGGCTATTCTTGAGTTTACCTTAGAGATGTTAGCCACATTTGGTTTTAATCGCTATGAAATTAATCTCTCTACAAGGCCAGAGAAATCAGTAGGATCGGATGAAATTTGGAATCGAGCTACTCAAGCACTACGTATTGCACTGGAGCGAAGGCATTTAACCTATAGTATCAATGAAGGGGATGGGGCTTTTTATGGACCTAAGATTGATATCAAGATTGAAGATGCTATTGGCCGTAAATGGCAGTGTTCTACTATACAGCTAGACTTTAATTTGCCAGCACGTTTTGAGATGGAATATGTAGCTGAGGATGGCGCTCGCCATCGGCCTATTATGATTCATCGCGCAGTATTAGGATCGCTGGAACGTTTCTTTGGGGTATTGATTGAGCACTATGAAGGTAAATTTCCTCCTTGGTTGGCTCCGATACAAGTTGCAGTGATTAATATTACAGATCGACAGGCAGAGTATGCTCATCAAGTAGAAAAGGTGTTAAAAAGCGAAGGTTTTCGCTCACTTTTGGACTTGAGAAATGAAAAGATCGGCTTTAAAATTCGTGAGCATACATTGCGTCGGATTCCATACTTATTAATTATTGGAGATCGGGAGATGGAAAGTCAGACAGTGGCCGCACGAACACGTTCTAGTGAGGATTTGGGCGTAATGAGCTTAGATACCTTTATAGAACGTCTTAGGGCCGATATCACCCGTTTTGGTTATAGCACTTATAAGGAGGATTAAGATATCGTTGCAAAAAAGAGTACCCGCTTAAACGAGGAGATTACTGCCTCTGAGGTTCGTCTCATTGGGATTGATGGTGAACAAATTGGTGTTGTCTCTATCGAGGAAGCGCTGCGCATAGCAGAGGATTCAGGTGAAGATCTGGTAGAGATTGCTCCACAAGCCCAGCCTCCAGTATGCCGAGTTATGAATTACGGCAAGTACCAGTTTGAGGAGAGTAAGAAGCGCCAGGCAGCGAAGAAAAAACAAAAGCTGATAGAAATCAAGGAAATTAAGTTTCGGCCAGGAACTGAAGAAGGGGATTATCAGGTCAAACTGCGCAACCTGGTACGTTTTCTGACGGGAGGAGATAAAGTTAAAATAAGCTTACGTTTTCGTGGACGAGAGCTAGCCCATCAGGAGCTGGGATTTAAGCTACTGGATCGGGTTCGCGATGATTTAGCGGATCACGGAATCGTTGAGCAAAGCCCTAAACGGGAAGGCCGGCAGATGGTAATGGTTTTAGTCCCCAAAAAACAATAATGGTATTTTAGGTCTAAAGATTGACCTATTACTAGGATATTTTTTTAATTAATTTTAAATGCGGAGTACGGTTAAGAATGCCTAAATTGAAGACCAATCGTGGTGCAGCTAAACGCTTTAAGCGCACTGCTACTGGAAAATTCAAGCATGCTCAGAGTCATCATAGCCACATCCTTACTAAGAAAAGCAGTAAGCGTAAACGTAATTTACGTCCTTTGATAACGACGAGCGCATCGGATAATATTGGTTTAATCCGATTATTGCCTTATGCTTAAAGGAGATTATTATGCCTAGAGTAAAACGTGGGGTAACGGCTCATGCCCGGCATAAGAAGGTTATTGCTCAAGCTAAAGGTTATCGCGGTCGGCGCAAGAATGTATATCGAATCGCAAATCAGGCAGTTATTCGTGCCGGCCAGTATGCGTATCGAGATCGTCGCCAGCGTAAGCGGCAATTTCGGAGTCTTTGGATTGTTCGTATTAATGCAGCTGCCCGTGAGTGTGGTCTTTCTTATAGCCGTCTTATTGACGGGCTAAAGAAAGCAGCTATTGATATAGATAGAAAAGTATTGGCTGATCTTGCAGTTAGGGATAAAGCTGCCTTTATCGCTGTTGCAGATCGGGCTAAAGCCGCCCTAGCAAGCTAACATATTTGTGATAATTATCTATAGCCCACCTAAAGAGGGGTAAGTTATTTACCCCTCTTTATATTTTATTGCACTACGAACACAAGAAAGTTTTGATGCAGCAATCATTAAATAAAATAATCATAAAAGCCCGTCAGGATGTTTTAAGTGCTGCTGATCTAGAAGCCTTAGATAAGGTACGAGTTCACTATTTGGGTAAAAAAGGGGAGCTTACGAGCTATCTTAGAGAGCTAGGTCAGCTTAGCCTTAAAGATCGCCCTGCCTTTGGTAAGGCTGTGAATGAGGCTAAAGAAACACTACAAAATGAAATTGAATCTCGCCGCAAAGTTCTAAATCAAGCATTACTGGAAGCTAAGTTAGTTACTGAGTCTGTCGACGTTACGTTGCCAGGCCGAGGGCTCGATGTAGGAGGATTGCACCCGGTTACCCAAACCCTTAAACGTATCGAAGCTTTTTTCCGCCAAGCGGGGTTCGAAGTGCATGAAGGGCCCGAAATTGAAGATGATTACCATAATTTTGAGGCACTTAATATACCCTCTTCACATCCAGCTAGGGCGATGCATGATACTTTTTATTTTGATTCTCATCATCTACTGCGAACCCATACCTCGCCGGTACAAATTCGAGTAATGGAGAATCAAGGGCCGCCCTTGCGTATTATTGCCCCAGGACGAGTCTATCGTCGAGATTCTGATCTTACTCATACTCCGATGTTTCATCAGGTCGAGGGATTATTAATAGATGAGCAGGTAAGCTTTACTGATCTTAAGGGGATTCTTTCAAGTTTCCTTCGAGCTTATTTTGAGGAAGAAAGCTTAAAGGTTCGCTTTCGTCCCTCTTATTTTCCTTTTACAGAGCCATCAGCAGAAACAGATATTCAATGTGTTAATTGTAGTGGTAAAGGTTGTCGTGTTTGTAGTCACAGCGGGTGGCTAGAAGTACTAGGTTGTGGGATGGTACACCCTAAAGTCTTTGAGCATTTGAATATCGATAGCGAACAATACTTAGGGTTTGCATTTGGTTTAGGCGTTGAGCGTTTAGCGATGCTTCGCTATGGCATTAATGATTTGCGCCTGTTTTTTGAAAATGATTTACGCTTTCTACGTCAATTTAATTAAAAATTTAAGCAGATAGCAGGTAAATCATGAAATTTAGTGAAGCGTGGCTACGGGAATGGGTTAATCCAGATCTGAGTACAGAGGTATTGGTTGAACGTTTGACCCTTGCCGGGTTAGAGGTAGGAGATATTCATCCCGTTGCCTCTCCTTTGAAGGGGGTTAAGGTAGCTAGGATAGTAGCAGTAACCCCTCATCCCGAGGTGGATCATTTAAAGGTTTGTCAAGTAGATATAGGAGAGTCTTCTCTATTGAAGGTAGTCTCTGGCGCTCCTAATGTACAGGCGGGATTGTTAGCACCTCTTGCTATTGTTGGAGCACAGCTATCTACGGGTGAGAAGATCGATCGGGCTGAGTTTTATGGGATAGAATCTTTTGGGATGCTCTGCTCTGCCGCGGAATTGGGGTTTGGAGAGCAGTCAGCAGAATTATTGGTGTTTTCCAGCGACGCTGCTCAGTTTTTGGGAATGGATCTTGATAAGTTTTTGCAGCTTAATGATGTCAGTATTGAGATTGAGCTAACCCCTAATCGTAGCGATTGTCTTAGCATAGTAGGTATTGCTCGTGAAGTGGGGGTGCTTACCCAGTGTATAGTGATGGAACCTACAATAGAATCTGCTGCTATTGAAATCGAAGATGTTCTTCCAGTGATTGTAACAGCACCGGAGGCTTGTCCAAGGTATTTAGGCCGAATTGTACGAGGCATTAATCCCCAAGCCCAGACTCCTTGGTGGATTCGAGAGCGGCTTCGGCGTAGCGGGCTTCGAAGCTTAGGAGTAGTCGTTGATATTACTAACTACGTTATGCTAGAGCTGGGACAGCCGATGCATGCCTTTGATCTAGAAAAACTGGATGAAGGTATCCAAGTTCGCTATGGATTTCCAAATGAAACGCTAATTCTCTTGGACGGTACTCAATTGCAGCTAGATGCAGAGGCGTTAGTAATCGCAGATCGACAGCGAGCGCTTGCTTTGGCGGGGATTATGGGGGGGGTAGGGTCAGCTATTAGCGAGCAGACAAGGCATGTATTTCTGGAAAGCGCTTTTTTTACCCCTAATATCATTGCAAGTAAAGGGCGTTTTTATGGCTTACATACCGACTCTTCTCATCGTTTTGAGCGCGGCGTTGATCCAGTACTACCAAGACGGGCTTTAGAGCGAGCAACTGCTTTATTAATTCAAGCTGCAGGTGGTCAGGCAGGGCCGGTGACTGAAGTGACAAATTCTGCTTGTTTTCCACCTCAGATAACAATTAATTTACGATTGGCGCGTATTCATCGAGTACTTGGAATTGAGATTAGTAGAAAACAAATTATTGAACAATTAACACGGCTTGGTCTAGAACTAGATCTTACTGAGGAAGGTTGGCGGGTAAAAGTACCGAGCTTTCGCTTTGACCTGACTATTGAAGCAGATTTAATTGAAGAGCTAGGACGTTTATATGGTTATGATCGCCTTCCTAGCACGCAACCAATAAGTAAAATTAGGCCACCATTAAGAATTGAGACCGAAACTCCAGCTGATCGTATCCGTAAAATATTGGCTAGCCGCGGCTATCAGGAGGCGATTACTTATAGTTTTGTAGATCCACAGTTACAGCAACAATTGGATCCTAAGGGGGATTCTGTAATTTTGGCCAACCCTATCTCTATAGATATGGCAGTGATGAGAACCACCCTATGGCCGGGACTTATTCAAGCGCTACGGTATAATTTACATCGCCAACAGGAAAGAGTTCGACTTTTTGAGTATGGTCTTACATTTAATGGTCGATTGCCTAATATTAGACAGGAAAAGACAATTGCAGGTATTGTTTCAGGAAGCTGGTATCCAGAGCAATGGGGATTAATATCACAAGAGGCTGATTTTTTTGATCTTAAGGGAGACTTGGAAGCTATCTTGGGGTTAGGGCATAATCGAGGTCAGCTTGAGTTTATAGCGGATAGACATCCTGCTTTGCACCCAGGGCAGAGTGCTAGAATTAGTCGAAGAGGCCAGAGCGTAGGCTGGTTAGGCGCTGTACATCCTGCGCTGGTAAAAGATTTAGATTTGGCTCAACATGTTTACCTATTTTCTTTACAGATTGGAGCAATTGAAAATTATAATTTATCTCTTTTTCAGCCTTTATCTAAATTTCCAGCTATTCGTAGGGATATCGCTTTTTTAGTGAGTAAAGATACTCCAGCACAAGCGATTTTTGATTGTTTTCAAAGACTTGAATCAGATATTCTTAGAGAGTATTATTTATTTGATCTTTATAGTGGTAAAGGGGTTGCTCCTGATAAGAAGAGTTTTGCTTTAAAGTTTATCCTACAGCATTCTTTCTGTACGTTAACTGACGATATGATAAAAGTTTTTATGGAGCGAGTTGTGACAATGTTAACCACTGATCTAAGTGCCATTATTAGGGAGTAACTTATGGCGCTTACTAAGGCAGATATGGCAGAAATCCTTCATCAGGAGCTTGGCCTCAATAGACGAGAAGCTAAAGAAATCATAGAAATGTTTTTTGAAGTTATTCGTTGTGCCTTGGAGCAGGGAGAATCAGTTAAACTTTCAGGCTTTGGTAATTTTGATCTTCGTAGTAAGAGAGAGCGGCCAGGGCGTAACCCTAAAACGGGAGAGGAAGCTCCTATTACTGCGCGGAGAGTGGTTACTTTTCGCCCTGGGCAGAAACTTAAGGCGCGGGTAGAAGCTTATGCTGGAAGCAAGTAATAATAATGAGCTCCCGTTAATTCCCGGAAAACGCTACTTTACTATCGGTGAAGTGAGTGAGTTATGCTATATAAGACCCCATGTTCTACGCTATTGGGAGCAAGAATTTCCCCAGCTTAAACCCACTAAACGGCGTGGTAATCGTCGCTATTACCAGCGACAAGATGTTATTTTAATTCGTCAAATTAGAAGCCTGCTCTATGAGCAAGGATTTACTATAGGAGGGGCAAAGCAGCAGCTCTCTGGCGTAGGCGCAAAAGAAGATAGCCTACAGAGTAGGCAAATCATACATCAAATTCGGCTAGAGCTTGAAGAAATTGCCGGGTTTCTTAAAATTTAAAACTCTTTAAATCTTAAAGAGCTTTAAAGTATCATCACCCAAGGTTTTCGGGGCGTAGCGCAGCCTGGTAGCGCACTTGAATGGGGTTCAAGTGGTCGGAGGTTCAAATCCTCTCGCCCCGACCATCAATAGTGATGGTTTTCTCTTTGTTAAAAGTTTTGCGACTTCTCTTAAAATAATCAAAGCTAATTTTAGTTTTTAAACCCTCTATCGAGCTGCAAATGGTAGCTGCTATCCTAAGAGAAAATCGGGATACTTTGTTATTCGGGTTTCGTTTTCAATTTTAGAAGCGTTATAAGTTCTCTTATATATGTAAAGAGGAGTAATATAGGCTTTAATTATCGCCGTTGGTTTATTTCAGCACGGAATCTGTTCTGTAATGAGGAAAGAAATGTTCACTAATGATCAAGATGAATATGAGTTTGCTACCTTAGCTGTGCGAGCAGGACAGCAGCGTACGGGTGAGCGCGAGCAGTCTGAGCCTATATTTCCTACTTCAAGCTTTGTATTTACAAGCGCTGCTCAAGCGGCTGCCTGCTTTGCCGGTGAGGAAGCGGGTAACATTTACTCTCGTTTTACGAATCCTACTGTGCGTGCTTTTGAGAACCGGCTGGCTACTTTAGAAGGCGGTGAGAGCTGTGTGGCAACCTCATCGGGAATGGCGGCTATTCTTGCAACTTGCCTATCGCTGTTAAAGTCGGGTGATCATATTGTTTCCTCTAAGGATATTTTTGGAACAACCCGAGTGCTTTTTAATAAATATCTGGCCCGTCTTGGAATCGAAACTACCTTTGTTCCCTTAGCCCAGTTAGCGGCTTGGGAAAGTGCTTTACGCCCCAATACTCGGTTATTATTTCTCGAAACCCCTTCTAATCCGTTAAATGAAATAGCCGATATAGGGCAGCTCTCTAATTTAGCACAAGCACATCAGTGTCTGCTGGTAGTAGATAATTGTTTTTGTACTCCAGCCTTACAACGTCCTTTAAAATTAGGGGCAGATATTATTATCCATTCTGCAACTAAGTATCTCGATGGCCAAGGACGATGTATAGGAGGGGCTATAGTAGGTGATAGACAGTGGGTTGGAGAAGAGGTGTTCGGTTTTTTGCGTACTGCCGGTCCGAGTATGAGTCCATTTAATGCGTGGGTTTTTCTTAAAGGTCTGGAAACTCTGGTACTGCGCATGGAAGCCATTAGCCAGAGTGCCCAACTATTAGCTGAATGGTTAAAGGAAAGACCAGAGGTATCGAAAGTATACTATGCGGGTTTACCTTCTCATCCCCAGCATGCCTTAGCTGTTAGGCAGCAATCTGGATTTGGGGGCCTTATTGCTTTTGAATTAAAAGGCGGGAAAACGGCAGCTTGGACTGTGATTGATTCAGTTAAATTTATTTCTATTACCGCTAATTTAGGCGACTCTAAAACTACTATCGCCCACCCAGCCACTACAACTCATGGCCGTTTAACAACTGAGGAGCGGGCAGCGGCAGGGATTAGCGATAGTTTAGTGAGGGTTTCTGTAGGCTTGGAAGCCATAGAGGATATTAAGAGAGACTTACAACGGGGTTTTGAAGCGATAGCTAAATAATATCATTAAGCACCATATAGGCTTCGACAGATAAAGGTCTTAAGATATTCGGTTTCTGGTATTGCTGGATGAATAGGATGGTCTGGGCCTTGGTGGCCGTGCTCAAGTATTTGAATGCTTCGATCTAGATGTCGTCCGGAGCGGCGTAAAATATCCCGAAAAATATCCCATTGCAAATGGCTAGAGCAGGAAGAAGAAATTAAAATCCCATCTTGAGTGAGTAAGCGAATGGCCAATTCATTTAAGCGCTGATAGGCTATAAGACCTTGCTTAAGATCCTTTTTACGCTTAATAAAGGCGGGGGGATCTAAAATAATGACATCAAACCGTTCCTTATCTGCTTGTAAAGCATTTAAAGTAGAAAAGGCATCTCCATGGAGGGCGGTGAAACTACTGTTAGCTTTTGAGTTAAGTTTGGCATTGTGGCGAATAAACTCAATAGCGGTTTCTGATCCTTCTACTCCTATCACTTGGCGAGCACCCGCTACTGAAGCTTGAATGCCCCAAGCACCTAAATAACTGAAAACATCAAGTACTCGCTTGTCTTTAACATAGTGCTGCATTCGTGCCCGATTTAAACGATGATCAAAGAACCAGCCTGTTTTCTGCCCATTAATGAGGGGAACTAAAAAATGTCCCTCATTTTCAGCTAACCTAATTGTCTCTTGGATCTGACCTTGTGCAACTTCAACATAAGATTCTAACCCTTCTTGGCGACGAAAAGAGCTATCATTACGTAGAATAATGGCACTACCAGGTAGTACGCTATTTAACGCAGCGATGATGGTTTCTTTAATCCTTTCCATTCCAGCGGTTGTGATTTGCGCGATCAAAATATTGCCATAACGATCTATCGTCAGTCCAGGTAGGCCGTCGCTTTCACCAAAGATCAGGCGGTAGTAGGGGTTTAAAAATAAAGAGGATCGGAATGATAAAGCAAATTTAAGCCGCTGTATTAGTAAAGAGAATCCGAAAGGATGATCTAGGTTACGGCTTACTAGGCGAGCGCAGATAAGGGAGTGAGGATTAACATAACCTGTGCCGATCACTTTATCATTGTGAGTAGTAATTGTAACAGGGGTGCCAGCGCTAAAATTAGTAATAGGTGTTCGATGAGTATCTACCTCATTGCTAAATACCCATAAATGTCCAGCCTGTAGGCGGCGTTCTTCTCCTTTTTTTAGGTATAATGATTGAAATTCCATAGGTTAGATTATATAGAATCTATCATTTTTTAGCTTAGAAAAATAAAAAAATTACAACTGCTTTTTAGGTTCAAAACCTGATTTTTCCTATATTGTTAGTATTAACAGTACCCGAGCAGGAATGAGAGTACCTTTAAGCTAGGTAGCCACAGGCGTAAATGCCCATGATTTCAATAAACCCTGTCTATTTTGAAACTCATTTTCGGCGCCTGCTTTCTTGGGAAGATTGGCCCCGTGCTTTTGCGATTATTACTGCTTATGCCACTACTGGAGAAGTATGGAGTAGCGCAAAGAATGAAGCAGCAGATAGGAAGTTAGCCGTAAAGTTAAAGCAGCAAAAAGCTTGGCTGCAGCGCTTGATCGGTTACTCACCGGTGACTGGCCACTCGGAGCCGGGTTGGGCAGTGGCTCTAAGTTTTGATACTGCTTGTAATCTGGGGCAAGAATTTTACCAAGAGGCTATTTATTATGTAGTGGGCGATATATTACACGTTAGTTTTTGTGATCATCGACGGACGCAAATACCTGTAGGCTGTTTCCGCTCACGGGTGCATTTAGGAAAAATTTAAAAAAATAAGGAGAAAAAGATGAATGATACTGCTAAACGAATCTCTACTGGGGTTTTAGGGCTGGATCGTATTCTCCTTGGTGGTTTTATTCAGCAGTCCGTTTATTTGGTGCGCGGTGGTTCAGGTCAGGGAAAAACAACGCTAGGCTTACATTTTCTTTCCGCTGTGGGCAAACAGGAGCGTACGCTTTTTATTGGTTTTCAAGAGTCCGAAGATCAGCTTAAGCACAATGCCGAATTGATGGGTATCGATGTATCCAATATTCAATTTTTGAATTTAACGCTTGATAAATATTTTTTTACTCACCAACAAGATAGCAATGCTTTCTTCGCTGAGAGCAATGGAAAACAAAATCCACTTTTAAAGCAAATTATCGAGACAGTAAAGCGGTTAGCCCCTGTTCAGATCTTTATTGATTCTATAACCCAGCTACGGTTTCTAGCAACCGATATCTACCAATATCGAAAGCTGGTTTTATGCCTGTTCTATTATTTTCGGAAGCAAAATATAACTGTGCTACTTACCTCAGAGATCAGTACTGAGATTCCAGATGAGGATCTTCAGTCCCTCACTGATGGGGTGATTATATTAGATACTGGAACAGCAGGTGCTTTCTTGCAGGTATCAAAATTTCGCGGCTCTGATTTTTTACATGGCGCACATCAAATGCGTATTGATAGCCATGGCTTAGAGGTTTTTCCTCGCCTTTTACCCCCTAAAGCTAATCTTGCTGAGGAAGAGCGTTGGCGTTGGAGTACCGGAGTTGAAAAACTAGATAAGATGCTTTATGGCGGTCTTGAAGCGGGAACAATTTCATTGATTACGGGACCCTCTGGGGTGGGTAAATCTACGCTTGCTTCACTCTTTGCTGCTCGAGCAGTAGCCCATGGACGAAAAGTGGTCATTTATTTATTTGAGGAGGAGATCAGCTCATTGTTACATCGTGCTAGTTCCTTAAAAATAAATTTGAAAGAACCTTTTAACAATGGCCGAGTGAGTATCGAGCAGATTGAACCTTCTCACTGTCTTGCCGACGAGTTTGCTATGTGGGTTAACCAGAAAGTGGAGGAGGAAGGCGTAGAACTGATCATACTTGACAGTGTTGCTGGCCTTGAGCTTACTCTTAATCGAAACGAAAAGGCTAAGATAGCCTTACATGCTTTTGTCAAAAATCTATCACGCCGAGGGCTATCTGTTATATTAATTAATGAGATTGAGTCTCTATCTGAGCAATTTAGAATTTCTGAAAGCGGTATTAGTTATCTATCAGATAATGTGATATTTCTGCGCTATGTAGAAATTGAGGGGGAGCTTAAAAAATCATTAGGGGTATTGAAAAAAAGGCTCAGCCCATTTGATACCCGAATATATATTTATGAAATTGGTCCAACGACTTTATCAATTGGGGATTCCGTAGTAAAACAGGGGACACTCAGTTTTTAGGTTGTCATCGAAAAAGCGAGTAATGGTTTTTCTTAAATCTTTTTTATAGTTGATAGATCACTTTTACCCTATCTATCTGAAACCTTCTTCAAAAGGTTGATAGATCGGCCTTATAATTAAGCTTCTCTATATGCTCTTTGTAAGTATCCCTACGAGTAGGTAAGGCTCAATTCCAGACGTAATGGTGAGTACTGAATTCCTTGACTAGCTGCCGATATTGGGTAAGAAGGACGGGGTAAAATCGCTGTTTGTAGGCTTTCATAACCTTGATGTAATTCAAACACACATGAGCAAGCACTATTTGGTAGCTGAAGCATATCCAGATGCCATAAAAAATGTTTCTTGTGTTTGTAGATAAACAGTTACTCTTTTAAATATCCTTTAAAAATAAAAAAATTAAAGTGAGCCAAAGCCTAGATTTGATGAAGAGGGGATGAAAATATCGTAAAATAGACCTAAACTTAAGTTAGATGCTAAATTATCGATGTTATAAGCGAAGTTAACTAATTGGACTGAGGATAATTTGAATATTAAGCTTTCTATAATAGTTGGTAGTATTATCGCTATCATCGTTTTGGGGGTGGCGGTGAGAAGCTTCATTTCTACTAGCCCCACACCTATCAAGCTTAAAGATAGCCATTGCGATGCGGATACCCTGAATGCTACCTTAACTTATTGGGAAGGTAAGGATTTGTTAATTAGAGATCAGATACCTGCCCACTGTGTGGATCAGGCGCAGCAGATACGCTATGTAGGGGTACCGGAGAAAGGCGGATATTGGGTAAAGGCTGAAGATTACGCTGAGAGGCAAAAAGCTTGGGAACAGCATCGAAAGTAAAGTTACTTTATTTAATAGCTATTAAAATTTTGCTGCAGAGGATCTACTTCGCGAGGGGTATATAATTTTTTATAAACACTACTAAAAAAGGCTATGAATAAAAAAATATCCCTAGGCCCACGTATCTATAATCTGTTTCCTTTATTAGTAGGCTCAGTGGCAGACTGGGAAAAATGCCTTCCTAAGATTGCTGCCATGAAGTTTAATTGGATATATCTAAACCCTATTCAAGCGTCTGGATTTTCAGGGAGTTTGTATTCAATTAAAGATTATTATCAACTACGTCCTTTATTTCAGGGAAATAATCGGGAGAGGCCAGATAAATTACTACAGGAGTTTGTTCAAAAATCTGAGCAGCAGAATTTATCTGTAATGATGGATTTAGTTATCAATCATACAGCCAAGGATTCGCCACTGGTTTCTCAGCACCCTCAATGGTATTACCATGAAACAGATGGCTCAGTACGTTCTCCTTTTGTAGTGGATCCAAGTGATTCAAATAAAATAACGGTTTGGGGGGATTTAGCTGAAATTAATTATCAATCAAACCCGGAACGAGAGAATCTTTTGAGCTATTGGAAAAAACTCTTAGCACATTATATCCAGCTGGGATTTCATGGGTTTCGATGTGATGCGGCCTATAAGATTCCAGGGGACGTGTGGGCAGAGCTTATCGAATTTGCTCGGCAGATTAATCCGGAAATTCGTTTTTTTGCTGAAACTCTAGGTGCTCCTTTGAATCAAATTGATCAGCTTCGTTCAGTAGGGTTTGATTATTTTTTTAATAGCGCTAAATGGTGGGATTTTCGTGGAAGCTGGTTGCTGGATCAGTATGAACAGTTTCGGCATATTGCTCCCTCGATTGCTTTTCCAGAAAGCCATGATACAGAGCGTTTAGCCGCTAAAGAAGGGAACGAAGAGCAGCGCTCCCGTTTGTGGTATTTATTTACTGCTTTTTTTTCAACGGGAGTGATGATACCTATTGGTTATGAATATGGTTTTCGTCGTCCGCTCCATGTGGTTAAAACTAGACCTGAAGATTGGGAACCATCTTTATTTGATTTAAGTACTTTTATTGCTCAGGTTAATACTATGAAAGCTGAGACACCAGTACTTAACGAGGAGGGTCCTCAAAGGTGTTTTACGCGGCCAGAATCTCCATTAGTAGGGCTATTACGCCATGGTGAACAAGGATCTACTTGCGCAGTAGGGCTAATAAATACGGATACTGAAAAAGCTCATGATTTTGAACTGGCTCATTTAGCAGAAGTGATGGGGATTTCTGTCGGAGCTATTAAGGAAATTACACCCCAAATCTCAGCAGAGACTCCTAAAACTCAGGTAACCCCTTATAGTATGCGGGTATTCCTCAGCTGAAGTTTGGGGTAAAGAGATAATTATCTATTTATCATGTAGGGTAGGAGTAAGCCAGCTTCTGCCACTACGAGTAATTAAAATCCCAGCTGAATCTGGCCCCCAAGACCCAGCGCTGTAATTGGGGAAATTAACACCGGGGTTGGATTCCCAAACATCTAGTACCGGCATTAATAAACGCCAAGCGGCCTCTAACTGGTCAGCCCGAGTGAATAAGGTTGCATCGCCTCGCATAATATCCCAAAGTAAGGTTTCATAGGCAGTAGGCGAGGGAAGGCTGAAAGTCTCCTTATAGCTAAAACGCATTTCTACCGGACGCAAGATTAAATGCTGGCCTGGCTGTTTAGCTAGGAACTTAAGGACGATTCCTTCCTCGGGCTGCAACCTGATAATCAGCCGGGCGGGTTGGGCATTAAGCCCAGCTGAAGCTGGAAAAGCCTGATGGGGAACATCTCGGAATCGAATAGAAATCTCTGAGACTTTCATCGGCATGCGTTTACCCGTACGTAGATAGAAGGGTACGCCTTGCCAGCGCCAATTATCTACGTGTAGCTCTAGGGCACAATAGGTTTCGATATTGGAATCAGGAGAAACTCCTTCCTCTTCACGATAGCCAAGTACTTTAATTCCTTCAACCCATCCTGGTCCGTATTGACCTCGAGCAGCATAGCGTTGTACTTCATTTTCCAGAATAGGCCGCAAGGCGTGCATGACGTCCATTTTACGATTGCGTACATCATCAGCATCAAAGGTAACAGGTGGCTCCATAGCCACTAAAAATAATAGCTGAAGTAAGTGATTTTGTACCATATCCCGCAGCGTTCCAGCCCGCTCATAGTAGCTAGCGCGATGTTCTACCCCTAGGGTTTCAGCTACAGTAATAACGATGCTGTCAATGTAGCCTTGGTTCCAGATAGGCTCAAAAATGGGGTTGGCAAAGCGTAGCGCAAGGATATTTTGCACAGTCTCTTTACCAAGGAAATGGTCAATCCGATAGATTTGCTGTTCGTGGAAATGGGCACTTAGGGTCTCATTGATTTCGTGAAAAGTGACTAAATCTCGGCCTAGAGGTTTTTCTAAAATAATTCTGGTTTCCGATCGCTCTTTACCCAGTCCTGCCACGCCTAGGGCTTTAGCGATGCTGGCAAACAAGAAGGGAGGGGTGGCGAGATAAAATACTTTTTCAGCCAGCTGATCCCAAGCCCTATCCTGTTCTGCTAGTATTTCTGCTAGCTGGGTATAATAGTTTTGATCAGTGATATCTCCTTGGTAGTAATGAATCAATTGAACAAAAGATTGCCAAGTTTGCTCATTGGGGATGCCATAGCGGGAGTATTGTTTGATAGCTTCCCGATAGTGATCAGCTAGGGATTGCTGCTTGTAATCCTGGCGGTCGACGCCAATAAGCATAAATTTTTCGGGTAAGTGCTTGTTGACATAAAGATCAAATATTGCTGGGACGATGAGCCGCCAAGAAAGATCACCTCCAGCACCAAAAAGAACAAGAACAGTAGGCTGGTGTAGTAGCTGTTGATTAGGATCCATGGCTAATTACTCCGCTGAATCCCAATGTATATGAAAACTCCCTTCTCGGTCAGTGCGTTCAAAGGTATGGGCACCAAAATAGTCCCGCTGTGCCTGCAGTAGATTGGCAGGTAGCTGGGCGCTACGGTAAGTATCATAGTAGCCAAGCGCACTCATGAATCCAGGGGCAGGAATCCCCCAAGTGGCAGCAGTGCAGACTATCTTACGAAGACTAGTGTGAGTATGGGTAATAGCAGTGCCATAATGAGTATCAAGAATAGGGTTGATTAGATTCGGCTTGCTTCGGTAGGCATCACGCAAATTTTGTAGCAGTTGAGAACGAATAATACAGCCTCCACGCCAGATAGTAGCGACAGTCTCTAAATTAAGCCCATAGTTATAGTGATGGCTAGCTACTTGTAATAAATGCATGCCTTGTGCGTAAGTCAGTAGCATCGCCCCATGGAGTGCATTGCCTAATTGCGTAAGGAAAGCATCAGGCGTTTCTCTATCAAGGGAAATGGGGTTTCGAGGGCCCTCTAATTGCTGGCTAGCCTGCTTGCGCTGGGCTTTTTCATCTGAAAGTACTCGCTGAGTAACGGCCACATCAATGGTAGGGGTAGGGGCTAGGATCAGGCTTTCTTGGGAAGTCCATAATCCTGTACCTTTTTGGTGGGCAGTGTCAAGGATTTTACCCAATAGGTAGCCGTCCCCTAGAGGATCTTTTTGAATCATAATATCTGCAGTGATTTCTAGCAGAAACCCACCCATGGGACCTTCAGCCCAATCTTTGTAAATTTGGTGCATTTTCTCTGGACTAAAGCCCAAACCACGATACATGAGATCGTAGCTTTCTGTAATAAGCTGCATTAACCCGTATTCAATGCCGTTGTGAACCATTTTTACGTAGTGGCCTGCGGATTTTTTCCCAAGCCAGCCCACACAGGGTTCGTCTTTTACCTTAGCTGCAGCGGCTTCTAATAAAGGCTGAAGGCGTTTCCAAGCTTCAGTATCACCCCCGGGCATTAAACTCGGCCCGTGTCGAGCGCCGCTCTCACCACCAGAAACCCCCATTCCCATAAAATGGATATTTTTTCTTGCCAGTGCTTCAATTCGGCGATCAGTATCATGAAAATAGGAGTTCCCGCCATCAATTAGGACATCACCTTGTTCAAGATAAGGAGAAAGAGCGTCGATCACCGCATCTACTGGGGCACCAGCAGGAACCAAGGTGATAATAGCCCGTGGCCGACGTAAGGCTGCCATAAATTGAGCTAGATCGCTGTAGGCTCTAACCCGTTCAGGATCTGAGAGTTGCTCCTCTGCTGCGCTAGTTAAAAGATTTCCTTTAGTAGCATCACGATCATAGCCAATGACTGTAAATCCATGTTCGGCAATATTGAGGCCTAAATTAGCACCCATAACGCCAAGGCCGATAATACCAATGTCCGCTAGTGTTTGTTTTTTTGGATCGGTCATAGTTTCCCCTAACGTTAATTATAGTAGGCTATTAAAAAAGTATTTCACATGATGGTTAGTCAAGGATAAATTTAAAGTTTAGTCAAGGGAATCTTGAAAATTAATTTGCAGGTGTTGGCTTTTAGTATAGTAAAACTAACGAGAAAATACGGGTTTGTGGGTAGGTAATAAGACTTCATGTATGGAAAACCTTTGTTTTATGAGCATTGTTGCTTAAATCCTAGAATAACCGTAAGCTTTTATTTAATGCGCCGTAAAACCTCATCATTCAGGATATAACAGGTATGGGTAAGAGGGAATAAGCATGGTTGGAGATATGGAATCAACGCAGTTAGCCGTTATTGGCGGAGGGCCAGGAGGGTATGCTGCCGCCTTTCTAGCGGCCGATCTGGGTCTAGAAGTTACTTTGATTGACTTAGAACCTAACCCTGGTGGTGTTTGTCTTTATCGAGGTTGTATTCCATCAAAGGCTTTGTTACACGTAGCAAAAGTCATCAATGAAGCGAGGGAAGCTGATGCTTGGGGGGTCAGTTTTTCCAATCCAAGAATAGATCTAAGTAAGGTTAGAGCGTGGAAAGACCAGGTGATAGGTAAGCTTACAGGCGGACTAGGTCAGTTATCTCGGCAGCGAAAAATTTCCTATATTCAAGGGCAAGCAGGATTTATTGACTCTAGAACCTTGCAGCTTAAAAAACAGGGTGGTGAAATCCAGTTAAAGTTTCAAAACGCTATCTTAGCAACAGGTTCCTATCCAGCTGTATTGCCTAACATTTCTCTAGATAGTCCACGTTTATTGGATTCAACTTCAGCTTTGGAAATACAAGATATCCCTAAAAGCTTACTGGTTATCGGTGGTGGTTATATTGGTTTGGAGATGGCCACTGTCTACGCGAGCTTAGGATCTCAAGTGACTGTAGTGGAGATGAGTGAAGGTTTACTCCCTGGTGTAGATCGGGATTTAGTTTCAGTGCTTTCCAAACGGATAGAAAGGATTTTACATCAGTTATTGTTGAATACTAAAGTGGTTGACCTTAAGGAGGAAGCTAATGGTATCCGAGTGCGTTTGGAGGGAGCGGAGGAAAAAGAGGCGCTATTTGAAAAAGTATTAATTGCAATAGGACGTAAACCTAATTCAGCTATTCATGGAATTGAACATACTCAGATATCTGTCAATGAGCGGGGTTTTATCCAAGTTGATCATCAACGGAGAACTACAGATCCAGCAATTTTTGCTATCGGTGATGTCGCTGGAGCGCCTATGTTAGCGCATAAAGCGAGTCATGAAGGCCGGGTTGCGGCTGAGGTGATTGCTGGGCGCCGGGTTTTCTTTGAGCCTCAAGCTATTCCGGCGGTCATATTTACTGATCCGGAGATCGCTTGGTGTGGACTCACTGAAACGGAAGCTAAACAGCAAGGACAAGATATTCAGGTGATCCGCTTTCCTTGGGCGGCTTCTGGCCGAGCGATGACTTTACATCGTGCTGATGGGGTAACGAAGCTTATTATTGATTCACAGACAGAGCGGGTGCTTGGAGCTGGAATTGTCGGAGCTGGAGCTGGAGAGCTGATTGCCGAGCTGGTACTTGCGATAGAGATGGCAGCAGTGGTTTCAGATATTAAGCTGAGTATTCATCCCCATCCAACGCTATCAGAGACAGTAATGGAGGCTGCGGAGGTCTTTTTCGGTCAAAGTACTCATCTTTATCGTCCTGCTAGGAAATAGGATTATTTATCTAAAAAATAAATAGGGGTAAAAAAATGAACGGACAGTATCGAGCAGGTAATATCCAAACTGAGTATCTGAATAATAAAGGTATACAGTTTGATTTATTTGAGTTGGTTAATGATGGATTTAACGGTATTTGGCAGTTTTGCGGCCATTTTACGGCACCAACGGGTACGCCAGAGGGGGATCTCGTTGGTTTTGCCTTAGGGCAGATAGAGTCCTTAGAATTTGAGCGAGAAGTAGATGATGGGAATTTTTATATTTAGAATGACGGGTTTCTATGATATTGGATCTAAGAGGGTATTATTTTATTAATAACAAATAGTTACTGAAGTTTTGGCTGAAAAATGATAACTAAAAAACCACGATCTAGCGCTAATAAGCTGGATAATATTGTAGCTGAAGCCCAAAAAAACCGAGCAAAGCGCGAGCAAGGCTATCGGGACAAAGCACTTCGGATGTATCCTTGGGTTTGTGGGCGCTGTACTCGGGAATTTACCCAAGCAACCGTGCATGAGTTAACAGTTCACCATCGGGATCATAACCATGATAATAACCCAGCTGATGGAAGTAATTGGGAATTGCTTTGTTTATATTGTCATGATAACGAGCATGCTCGATTTATGACTGGAGAAGGGATTACCTCTGTCAGTGAGGAAGATCACGGGGCTACCCATAATCCGTTTGCAGTCTTAGCGGAATTAGTGAAAAGCAAGAAGGATTAAATAAACGCTTTTATTTCTGCTGGTAAGCTATAAGTTTAAACAAGATGCCGATAGCAAAGAGAAGTACAGCCATCCTAATGTACACTGCGCTGGGGAATTGATAAATCAAAGCTAAGCACAATAATACTCCCAGATAGGGGTTAGCTGCTGGAGCAGTAAAACGATCAGTTAATCTACCCTCTCGCTGGCGGATACGGATCAGGCTTAAATGCACGCATAGAAAGATACTAACTAATAAGAATCCTGTGGTCTGTGCTAAGAGCGTAACTCCCCCAGTAATTACCCAGATTAATGTTAAGAGTACAGTCACTAGAATGCTTAACCCAGGGGTATGACGATGAGGGTGAATCCAAGCTAAAGGTTGGGGTAACAGACCTTGTCGTGCCATACCATACATCAGACGTGAGGCCATGATACTGTTAGCAAGGGCAGTATTTGAAATAGCGATAATAGCAATTAGGGCGAATACCCAAGCCGGTATGGATAACCCTGCAAGCTCCAATACGGATAATAGAGGCCGATCTGAAGCTCCTGCCGCTTCTGGAGTCATCGTCAACTGCACAGCGATGATCACTAGCAAATAGAGTAGGCTGGTCACTGTAATGGCAATCAAAATGGCGCGGGGTAGATCTTGGGTGGGATTCTTGGCCTCTTCGGCAAGATTGACCATATCTTCAAAACCAATAAAGGCGTAGAAAGCAATAGTTACCCCGGTGATGATTGAGGTTGTATCGCCATCAGGGGTAAGCGCCTCTACCATCTGGGTTGGTGTATGAATTGAAAAGGCGTACTGTAGAGCAACTGTGGTAAAAAATAATAAGCCTGCAAACTCAATAATAGTAAATAAGTTATTGGTAAGCGCAGATTGACGGATACCGATAAAGCTTAGGCTATTAATCGCGGTAATCAATAGCAGGGCGGCAATAATAGTTGGAACATTAGCAAGTACAGAGAGATAACCCTGAAAAGCAAGGGCTGCTGTTGCTGTGGAAGCAATTCCGCTAAATAATACTAGAGCCCCAATGAGAAATGAAATGAAGGGTTGTTTAAAAGCATAGCCACAATAAGCACTAGCTCCAGCGCTGTGGGGGATACGCGCGCCTAGCTCAGCGTAACTTAAGCCAGTAATGAGCGCTAAAATACCGGCAGCCATAAAAGAAACCCAAGCGCTATTACCTGCTACACCAGCGACCTTACCCACTAACGCGTAGATCCCTGCCCCAAGAATATCGCCTATACCATAAAAAATTAGTGTGCCTAGACCAAGGCTTCGAACTAACTTTGCCTCAGCCATAGGTGTTTATGAGGGAATTTAATGTATGCACGTAATTTAGAGATAGATCATACTGAGCCGTGCTTGAAGCAGGCTACTAGTAAGTACTTTAAGTGGGTATTTTGATCAGAAATAGTTTAAAAGCTCGCTTTTCCGCAGCAGCGCTTATATTTTTTTTCGCTTCCACAGGGACAAGGTGCGTTTTTTCCTTTATTAGTGTCTTGATCTACCTTAGCAATGGATTTGACGGTACCGTCTAGATAATACCAGTATCCTTGGCTTCTGTGAAAGCGGCTGATTTCGTGCATTCTATATTGATGGCTCTCTAGTAAGTAATAAGCTTTAAATTCAACGATTCCCTTAACGTCTTTTTCTCCCCCTTTTTTCTTTCCAATGATTTCTAATTGCTTCCACTGAATGGTTTCTTTCAAGAATTCTATTTTTGCGGGTTGTTTCGTTGGATCCCATGTTTTTAAGATATAATTTTGATCTTTAATAGCAAATGCCGTGAAGCGTGAACGCATGAGTGCTTCTGCTGTAGGTGCCGGTTTTTCTCCACAGAGGTAAATGTCGCAGCATTGCTCGAAGGCGATGTTAGTACCACAGATACAGTTTGCTTGTGGGTCTAAATTTGTTTTCACTATTATTAATAAATTCGTTCAAATAAAGAAAGTAATTTTATTTTTTTGTCACCTGATTATGCCAAGTAATCTCTACCAAGCGATTTTGGCGTTCTACCGGGAGTTTTGTGATATTAGAGCAATTATAGCGGTGAATAGTAATCCCTCCTCCATGGGTAAGGTAGCCGATAATTTTATCAGCTGAAATTGGATTACAACAGCGAGCTAGTCGAGATAGTAAGTTATTAACGCCTAGTATTTGAATGGCTGGTTCAACAGGTGGAATTGGAACAGGATGGATACTTGGAGCAGGTAGAGTAGATATGGACGTTTTAGGCAGCTGTTCTCGCATTGCAGCATGGAGCTGGTTAGCGCTGATATCACCACACCCTAGGGCTGCAAGTAAGTTATCTGAGTGATGATGATGGAATCGCTTTAACAGTGGTTTAAAATCTATTTCAGCAAGCCCAACCCGCTGCTGCTCCCGCTCTAGTAAAGCACGACCTCTAGTTATATGTAAGCTATAATCTTGCTGTTTGAACCAGCGCTGAATTTTGGCCCGAGCTATAGAGGTATGTAGATAGCCTAAGCGTGCATTAAGCCAATCTCGACTTGGATTTGCCTCTCGAGTAGTCAGGATTTCTACTTGTTGGCCGCTAGTGAGTGGTTGGGTCAAGGTGGTTATTACCCCATCTACTTTAGCGCCTCGGCAACGATGGCCTACTTGGGTATGAATAGCATAGGCAAAATCTAGAGGTGTTGCCCCTTCTGGTAGATCGATAACTTGGCCCCGGGGGGTAAGTACATAAATTCGATTATGGAAAGCTTTAGATTTAAACTGCTCGATGATATCGTGATTTGCTGAGTTTCCTCCTTTTTGGTCTAGGAAGGCTCTGAGCCAAGCGATACGTTGCTCAAAACCCTTATCTAAGGTAGTTCCTTCTTTATAACGCCAATGAGCAGCAATACCCAGCTCAGACTCCTGATGCATTTGAAAAGAACGAATTTGAACCTCCATCGGCTTTCCTTTTGAGTCGATAACGGCTGTATGTAAAGAGCGATAGCCATTGGGTTTAGGATGAATAATATAATCGTTAAACTCTTTGGAAATGGGTTGCCAGAGGGTATGAACTACGCTTAGCGCAGCATAACAAGTGTTAACATCCTCAACGATTATCCGAAATGCATGTACATCAAATAATTGATGAAAATCTAGGTTTTTAGCCTGCATCTTCTTCCAGATACTGTAGAGATGCTTAGGACGGCCATTAATTTCACCATAAATATTTTCTCGGGCTAAAGCGTTTCTGAGTTGCTCTTTTATTTGAGCAATGTATTGTTCTCGATCGGCTCGTCGCTCATTAAGCGCCTTAGCTAATTTTTTATAAACTTTAGGCTCTAGATAATATAGCGCAAGATCTTCAAGCTCCCATTTAAGTTGCCAAATACCTAGACGGTTAGCGAGCGGAGCAAAGATATCCAATGTTTCTTGGCCTAAAATCTGGCGGGTTATTTCGGCTGCATTTTTAGCGCTACGTAGACGGTAGAGATGATCGGCTAACCCTATTAAGACGACTCGTGGATCTTCTACGATAGCCAATAGCATTTTCCGAAGTTTTTCGGTTTGGGTAGGTGATTTTATGCCACTGTGATAATGCCTAAGTATTCCTAGACGCTCAATACCTTGAAGCAGCTTGGTAATTGTCGATCCTAATGTGTGGGTAATGCTAGCATAGTCAAGCCGCCCGCTTTCTACAGCGGGTAGTAGTAATCCAGCAATTTGAGTTGCGGTATCTACTTCTAAATGAGCTAAGGATTCTATAAGGGCATTGCCCTGCGCTAATAGCGTTTGATTGCCTTCTGTTTTATGTATTAGTAATTGCCTAGCCTCATCTAACTTGAAAGAGATCTGAGGTTGCATATTGTTGAAATGATGCCGTTTTGAGATCATATTTTTGTATAATGTGAGTTACTTGATCTCTTGCCATTGATTTTTTAGCCGCTTAGCTGAGATTGGGTATAAGGTTCCAAGCTCTTGGGCGAACAGGGAAACGCGATATTCCTCAAGCATCCAGCGATAATTTGCCAATGCAGCGCTCGTTTTATCTTCTTTATCTTTATATTGTGTCTCTAGTTTTTGTTGATAATTTAACCATAAGGGTTTGATTTCTGTTTGCCGTTGTTGATCTCGGCTAGGGTTTTCCTCCAATCTGGAAAGTCTTAGCTTTATAGCCTTGAGGTAACGTAGAAAATGCGGTAGTTGTGTCGCGGGGGTCTGATTGATAAAGCCTAGATAAACTAAGTGATTCAACTGTGATCTCATATCGTTAATAGAACCTAGCCATGCCAGAGGAAGATTACTATTAAGCTTTTTACAGATTTGATGGTATTCAGACAAGATCTCCCCTATTAAATGACAAAAGGCATTCGCTGCAGCCAGTAGATTACCGGTGCCTTTTTCTTTACGCGCGGTAAATGCTTCTTTGCTACGAATTGGCAGCTGATCTAGAATGAAAACCCTATCTATTACTCCTTGAAGTAATTCCTCTTTAAAGTGCTCATAAGTGGGTTGAAATGAATGATCTTGCCTCCAAGGTGCAGGAGGAATACGGGCATAGTGTAGATACATTCCTTGAGGATTTGGCAAGTTTTTTCGTAGGCGGCTGATTGTCTGAGGTAGGGATAAAATAAACAAGCGCCGCAACCCTAAGACAGTTATCTCCTGAGCCACCTCAGCCGAATCCATCATGACTAAGGAGACAGAATTTCCTTTATCCTGTAGCCCAGGATAACCAATAAGTTTTAGTCCATGGTGATCTAATTCAATCTGATCGGGTAGAGGACCGAAATCCCACTGCGTGATCCCATCTCGGATGAAATCTTGATTACTTTGTCCCTGAAAGCTACGCTGAGCTCTATCAGCCCATTCCTGTTGTAGCACAATAAGATCCCTACCCATGGCTAGCTCTTTCCCTGCGTCGTCTATGAGGCGAAAATTCATTAATAGATAAGGGGGTAGCGCTGTATCTTGCCAAACGGTAGCAGAGAGCGGTACTCCAGTCATTCCCTGAAGCTGGCGAGCTAATGTTTCTAACAGCGGTCCTTGATCAGGGTGAAGGGCCTGGGTACAAGCTGCAGCAAAATCAGGAGCTGGGATAAAATTACGGCGCAGGGTTTTAGGTAAGGCTTTAATGAGGTGAGTAATTTTTTCCTTTAGCAACCCAGGAACTAGCCACTGAAAGCGGCTAGGTTCAAGCTGATTAAGTATGGCAATGGGAATAGTGAGCGTGAGGCCATCTAAAGGATGATTAGGTTCAAAGTGATAAGAAAGGGCAAGAGGAATGCCTTTTATGAGAAGTTGGTCAGGAAATTGCTCTGTTGTTACGGCTACTGCGCTATGGCGCATCAAATCTTCTCGGCTAAGAAACAGTAGCTGAGGAGATTTTAGTTCAGCTTGTTGGCGCCATTGCTCAAAACTAACCCCATTATAAATAGTTGGCGGAATTAGGTTTTCATAAAATTGGTAAAGGGTTTCCTCATCAACTAATATATCTCGTCGACGGCTTTTATACTCTAGCGTTTCAATTTCTTGCAGTAGCTGCTGGTTATGATGAAAAAAGGGTGCTTGGGTTTCATAATGGCCGTTAGCCAATGCTTGATGAATGAAAATTTCCCGAGATTCTTTTGGATCAATAGGTCCATAGTGAATACGACGCTTGGGAGTAATGATGAGGCCATACAGAGTAACCTGCTCATAAGCCATTACTTGAGCTGGGCGCTTCTCCCAGTGAGGATCAAAATAACTGCGTTTAACTAAATGAGCGGCTAAGGGTTCGATCCACTCTGACTCAATTTTAGCAGCACAGCGAGCGTAAAGCCGCGTGGTTTCTATTAACTCCGCAGCCATGATCCATGGAGGATTTTTTTTAAAAAGTGTAGATCCGGGAAAGATCTGGAATTTAATGTTTCTTGCCCCTAAATAGATCTCTTTCTCTGATTTAAAAGCAATGTTGCTGAGTAGCCCAGAGAGTAGTGCCCGATGAATGGCCTCATATTCAGCAGTTACTTGATTAGAACGAAGACCGAGACTGTTGGCGAGTAGCTGCAGCTGTTGATGGATGTCCTGCCATTCTCGCAGACGTAGATAGGAGAGAAAATGTACCCGACAGTAAATTCGCAGCTTATTTCGCGATAGGTGGGTTCGTTGATGATGGTAATTTTCCCATAATTTTAGATAGGAAAGGAAATCCGATCGTTCATTCTGAAAAAGAGTCTGGGCGTTATCAGCGGCTTGCTGGTTATCTAAGGGGCGTTCACGAGGATCCTGAATACTCAGTGCACTGGCAATAATGAGAATTTCTTTTAGACAATGAAATTCACCGCCTGCAATGACCATCCTAGCAATTCGAGGGTCAATGGGTAATTGCGCTAGCTGCTGACCTATAGAGGTTAGGTTTTGAGTTTTATCCAGTGCACCTATTTCTTCCAATAGTCGTAACCCATCGTTAATCATTTTAATCGGCGGGGGATCAATAAAAGGAAAATTCTGAGGCATCCCTAGTTTTAGGGTTTTCATCTGCAGAATGACTGAAGCTAGGCTGGTTCTTAGGACTTCAGGGTCAGTAAATATAGGGCGGTTTAGAAAATCCTCTTCATCATAAAGCCGGATGCAAACCCCTTTAGCAATGCGGCCACAGCGACCAGAGCGCTGATTAGCGCTGGATTGGGATATTTTTTCAATCAGTAATCGTTGTACTTTACTGCGTACGCTATAGCGGCTTAAGCGGGCTAGTCCTGAGTCCACCACGTAATGAACGCCAGGTACAGTGAGGGAAGTTTCAGCTACATTAGTAGCTAGAATAATGCGTCTTCCCAGATGGGGTTTGAAGATTTTATTTTGCTCTGCAGCGGAAAGCCGAGCATAGAGAGGTAATGTCTCTGTATGGGGAGGGTGATGCTTACGTAATGCTTCGGTGGTTTCGCGAATCTCTCGCTCTCCGGGGAGGAAAACCAGAATATCCCCTGATCCTAAGCGAGATAACTCGTCAACAGCGTCTAAAACAGCCTGTGATAAATCTCGCTCTTGCTGATGACATAGAGGACGGTAACGGATTTCAACTGGGTAGGTGCGACCAGAAATTTCGAGGATAGGGGCTTGATTAAAGTGCTTAGAAAACCGTTCAGTATCGATAGTGGCAGAGGTAATGATAACCTTAAGATCGGATCGTTTTGGGAGTAGCTGTTTTAGATACCCAAGGAGAAAATCAATATTCAGGCTACGCTCGTGGGCTTCGTCAATAATTAGGGTATCGTATTGAGTTAAAAAACGATCTCCTTGAGTTTCAGCCAAGAGGATACCGTCTGTCATTAATTTAATATAGGTATTTGGACTGATACGATCATGAAACCGTACTTTATAGCCCACAATTTGCCCTAGATCGCTGTTAAGCTCTCTTGCAATTTGAGTAGCCACGCTGCGAGCTGCAATTCGGCGTGGCTGAGTATGGCCGATGAGTCCAGTAATACCACGGCCTAGCTCTAAGCATATTTTCGGTAACTGAGTAGTTTTTCCCGATCCGGTCTCACCACAGATAATGACGACTTGGTGATCATGGATTGCCGCTTTAATCTCTGCTCGTCGCTCGATAATAGGTAGTGGTTGATTAAAGATGGGTATGGGTAGTCGTTTTTGACGCTGTTCCCGCTGTACACAAGAATGCTCAATAGCCTGAGCTAAAGCATTTAAGCTTTGAGCTGAATTTTTCTTAGTTAATTGCTGCAAGCGACGTTCCAATGGATATTGATCCCGTTGCATGCAGTAAGGAATTTTTGATGCTAAGGTATGTAGTTGTTGCTGCAAGATAATATAACCAATAAATCTGAAAGCCTAAGTTAACTCTATGATCTTAAGAGAATTTAAGAAAGGGGTTTATTATAAAACTATCAATAAAATCTAAGCATTTAAGAAACTATCTAGATCGCTTAAGCTTAAGATTCTGCAGATTTAAATATTTCTTCCCATAGGTATTATAGGGAGGTATTAATATTTTATCCCTACATACCAAAAGTTATAATTTGGAAAGCCACTTACCCTGATAATACGGGCGATGGGTTTGATCTTATTTAGCTTTAAAGATAAACCCAGCTAAGGTTAGAAAAAATATTCTAAAGGGTTAAAAAATATTGATAATTTAGCCAGCGCTTATTTTACAATAATATTCCATTATATCCACTGGCTATCTAGCTCATATCGGCTTAGACTGATTGACTTAGCCAAGATAACAAATAACCTAATGATTTAGATTAGTATGGGAATAATAGGATTTTACATGGTCAGTATGGATTTTTAGTGAATTAGAAGTGGAAACTAATTATATGAGTAAAAATAAGATAAAAATAATGATTGGCGGCCCTCTCGGTGCACTGGCATGGGTATTTTCAGCTGTGACGACATTACTTATTTTTACTTGGAAATTAGAGCAAGTTGCATTTGCTGTAATAGCCGCGAAAGTTTTTTCGTGGGGAATGTGGGCAGTAGGCGTGATACGCCAGTTGCCTTCTTCTACTACTTCTCTAAAACAGAAACGCTGTAGAAAGAAAAAAAAGATAAAGAAATGGAAAAGGGCTTTCTCTTAGCCTCTTTACCCTGAGGGGTTTTAGCCCAGTGTTTTACTTTATCTTTATAAAATATGATTACTACATAAACGCTTAGAAGTTTTTACTGTAATTATTCTGCTCATAATAACCGCTTTTTTGTTAAGCGGTTATTCTTAATTATATTTCAAACACGGCTAATGGGTGATTAAACCAAGAGCTATTACGCCCCTTGTTACAAAAAGGGATGATAAATATCTCTATCTAGCCCTATCAGTGTATGGATATACATAATTTTAAGTTTATTGATTTATTTTCTGGTATAGGCGGTTTTCATCAAGCGCTTGCAAATCAAGGGGGAAAGTGTGCGATGGCTTGCGACTGGAATGATAAATCAAGGGAAACCTATGAAGTAAATTATTCTCTGACTCCTCTCGGAGATATTCAGCAAATTACGGCTGCTCAGCTACCAGATTACGATGTACTTTGTGCCGGATTCCCTTGCCAGCCTTTTTCAATAGCGGGTGTCTCTAAAAAAAATTCATTAGGAAAAAAGCACGGCTTTGAAGATAAGATACAGGGCAATATGTTTTTTGAGATTATTCGGATTGCTCAGATGAAGCGGTCCAAAATAATGTTTCTTGAAAATGTTAAGCACTTAAAATCTCACGATAAGGGCAATACATGGAAAGTTATCTACAATACGTTATTGGAGAATGATTACGTAGTATTTTTTAAGGTGGTAGACGGTAGTTATTATGTACCCCAAAAACGACAGCGTGTTTTTATGGTCTGCTTTGATAGAAAGGTATTTCCTAATATTAAATTTGATTTTCCTGAATACCCCGCTAAGCGCAAGCTTGAGCTACAAGATGTGATTGAGAAGCACGTTGATAATAAATATACGCTATCAGATAAACTTTGGTCATATTTGCAGCAGCATAAGGAAAATAGCGCTAAGAAGGGTAACGGTTTTGGTTATGGTTTAATTGATCCGAAAAATGATATGTGGACCAGAACCATGAGCGCCCGTTACTACAAGGACGGATCAGAGATATTGATTTATCAAGGGGTCAATAAAAATCCGCGTAGACTGACTCCCAATGAAGCCAGAAAGCTCTTTGGGTATCCTGATGATTTCGTGATACCGGTGTCAGATACGCAAGCTTATAGGCAATTTGGCAATAGCGTCATTGTTCCGGCAATAGCCCATACTGCTGAACAAATAATAAAAACCATAAAAGAATATAAATTAGGCGGGGCAAAGATAGTGGAAGATAAAGGGTTTGTGGCAAGTAAACAGCTCACTCTATTTGGCGAGGGCGCTGTTATATGCTAAATACTGATGAATTAAAAACTTTAGAAGAAATAAAGGCATAAATACTATATGCCTCCCGTACTTGTAAGGTTAGATCAGCTGATGATTGAAAAAGGCCCTAAAGAAGCGATGTCCTTCTTGCACGCTTCTATATTGGACGCTAGAGAAGCGGTAATGGATATTATCTGCGCTAGAAGGGATACTTGGGGTTATTCGAGATGTTTCTTAAGCGAGTAAAACAGTAGTAGGTGCCGTTTTCTCAAATTCGATTGTGTATTTGTTCATTAAAGCCAAAGAAGCAGGGCTAATAAAAGAAAACGTATTTATTACCACTAAGCTGAGCAAGTTTAAAAAGTTAGTTGCGATCCATGTTGATGGAGAAACCCAAAAGCCAGATATGGATTTGGTGCTATATGGGGTGGGTAAGGATGATGCAATTAAAGACCTGATGATAATTTCGTTGAAAACTTCTTTGAGAGAACGGGCAGGTCAAACGTATAAATGGAAACTGTTACTTGAGATTGCCACTTCTGATAATCCAATAAAAACTAAGTACAATATTAACTATCCTCTCAATAAGATCCCCATAGTATGTTTCGCAACCATTAATTTTTATAACGAAATAAACAACCCGCAGCATAGAGGTATGTTCAAATTTTTCGATAAATCATTTATTGGGAAGCCCATCAAAGCAGATTTTATAGATAATTTGTCTAGTCTTATAGATTTTGCGAATAATAAACTTAGCTAGCTAGATTCAGTACGAGATCTTTAAATTCAATTTTTCTTTTTTTCTTTGAAGGAAAGGTCTGTTAGGCCCTAGCGAGGATAGCTTCATAAGCTAGGGCCTGATTCAGTTAGTTAGACTTTAAGGAGTTTGAAACTATCGAGCCGGTGATGGGCAGCCTTCCATCTGATAAATATAGTGCCCATGCTGTTTAATATGCTCCTGTACATGAGGCTTAGCGGTCTCACTATGACAATAACGACAGGACTCCTGTCGTATATCTTTCGCTTGAATACCGATACTTTCAAGCCATTTTTTGGCGTGCTGCTGTGCTATCTCTTCTGGTTTTCCTGTAGGAAGGAAGACATCAAAATGAAGCCGCTTATTATCTGTGGTGGTTACATAAGTATCGTATACATCAATTTGCATAAAAACCTCCTTTTTGGATAGAAAATAATCTTAAGACGGGTAGGCAGTTCTGTTTAAATTATCTACTATTTAGCAATGCTGGTGTAAGTGAATAGTTATTTTCTTCGGTAGAAATCTTTAGAGATTGTCTGATATAGTTATATAAAAAAATATCATAATAAATAATTTTTTATTCTTTTACATTATAAAAAGCATCTGTTATTTTTTAGTGGTACTTTTTTATAATTCTTAATTATCATCATTAAATTGAGTTAGGAACAGGGACTGCTAAGAGGCTGGCTTTAACATTGTCATGGGAAACGATTTATTTAGTGTTCAAAATAGTCCTCTTACTGCAGAACAGGCAGAAATTCTAAACCGGCTGATCTCAGCGCTTTCTACGGAACAACTTACATGGGTAAGTGGTTATCTTGCTGGTTTTAATGCAGCAGCCAGCTCTACAGCATCAGCAGCACAATTAGCAATAGCAACTACAAGTGTTGATGCTACGCAAGCAATTACTATCTTATTTGGCTCTCAAACTGGAAATGCTGAAAAATTAGGAGAGAAATTACACCAGCAGCTTTCAAAAGCCGGTTTTGCGCCTAGCTTACAAAGCATGGGAAGCTATAAGAGTCGGCAGCTAAAACGGGAAAATTATCTTTTTATTATTGTCAGTACCCATGGAGAAGGAGATCCACCAGATAATGCTGAGGTATTTTATGAGTTTCTTCATAGTAAAAAAGCGCCTAAACTAGAAGGCTTGCAATTTTCCGTTTTAGCCCTTGGAGATAGTAGTTATGAGCATTTTTGCAAGACGGGCCGGGATTTTGATATCTGCCTAGATACTTTAGGTGGTCGGCGGTTTTTTGAGCGTGTGGATTGTGATGTGGATTATGATGATGTTGCTGAGGCTTGGGTTACCGGAATCGTGGAAGCCCTTGCTAAAGAATTTAGCAGCTCCGCTACGGTGATCTCTGGTGCGAGGGTATTAGATCAGGCCGAGAGCGCTCATTATTCTAGAAAAAACCCTTTTCCAGCCAGTTTACTAGAAAATCTTAAAATTACCGGGCGAGGCTCTAGTAAGGATGTTCGGCATATTGAGTTATCAATAGAAGGTTCATCGCTTTCTTTTGAACCTGGGGATTCCTTGGGAATTGTCCCGAGTAATTGCCCGGAATTAGTTGCAGAATTTATAGACGCGGTAAAACTTGATTCTAAATCAGTTATTTCAGATGCTAAAGGAGAAACTCAGACTTTAGAGAATGCTTTATTCCATGATTATGAAATCACGACAATTACCCGACCATTCTTAGAGAAATATGCGGCGCTTACTGAGTCTAAAGAACTTAGTAAGTTATTAGAAGAAGAGAATCGGGCTCAGCTTCGGGATTTTCTCTATGGCCGAGAGATTATTGATGTTATCTATGGGTATCCTTTGCTTGGAATTACCGCTGGGCAGTTAGTGGGGTTGCTGCGGAAGCTCCCCCCAAGACTTTACTCTATTGCTTCTAGCTATAAAGCCAGCGCTGATGAAGTTCACTTGACGGTAGCTGTAGTTCGCTATCAAAGCCATGAGCGCCTTCGCAAAGGGGTTGCCACTACCTTTTTAGCAGAACGGGTGCCTGAAGATGAAGCAGTACCTATTTATGTGGATAGTAATAAAAATTTTCGCCTGCCAAAAGATCCTAATACCCCTATCATTATGGTAGGCCCGGGAACGGGAGTAGCGCCTTTTCGCGCTTTTTTAGAAGAGCGGGAAGTCACTGAAGCTTATGGTAAAAATTGGCTATTTTTTGGAGATAGATGTTTTCATACTGATTTTCTCTACCAGCAGGAATGGCTTGATTATCGCAAAAACGGTTTGCTAACCAGAATTGATGTGGCTTTTTCGCGAGATGGAGCGAAAAAAACCTATGTTCAGCATCGAATGCTTGAAAATAGCCGAGAACTTTATGCATGGTTAGAGGAGGGTGCCTATTTTTATGTATGTGGAGATGCTGAACGTATGGCGCCAGATGTGCACGAAACGTTATTGACTATTGTTGAAAAGGAAGGAGGGGTTTCTCGCGATAAAGCCATTGAGTATATGAGAGATTTACAGCAAGGCAGGCGCTATCAACGGGATGTATATTGACGAGGTAAGGGCGATGACTCATAACTTGCAGCAAAAAAGCAAACTTAGCGCAGAAGAAAAACTCAAGGAAGGAAGTCGGTATCTGCGAGGAACGATTAAAGAAAGTTTAGCTGATCCAGTGACCGGATCTGTCACCGGAGATGACGCTAAGCTGCTTAAATTCCATGGTACTTACCAGCAGGATGATAGAGATCTGCGCACAGAACGGATGCGGCAAAAATTGGAGCCAGCTTATTCATTTATGGTGCGTGTTCGGATGCCTGGGGGCGTTTGTACGCCAACGCAATGGTTACAACTCGATGAGTTAGCGCTTAAATATGCTAATAACTCTTTGCGTATTACTACTCGGCAGACTTTTCAGTTCCATAGCGTTGTTAAGCGCCATTTGAAATCTACTATTGCCGGGATTAATCAAGCGCTACTCAGTACTATCGCTGCCTGTGGTGATGTTAACCGTAATGTGGTTTGCCACAATAATCCTTATCTTTCACCTCTTCATGGAGAAGTGTATGAGTGGGCAAAACGGTTAAGTGATCATTTTTTGCCCAAAACTCATGCCTATCATGAGATCTGGATGGATAAAGAACAGGTAGTAGGCACTTTCCCTGAGAAGGAGGAACCCCTGTATGGTGAAACTTACCTGCCTCGTAAGTTTAAAATAGGTATTGCCCTTCCTCCCAGCAATGATATTGATGTTTTTTCTCAAGATCTTGGGCTGATTGCCATTGCTAAAAATGAGCGCCTTGAAGGATTTAATGTTTGTGTTGGAGGTGGAATGGGGATGACTCATAGCGAGCCGATCACCTACCCACGCTTAGGAGATATCATCGGCTTTTGTACCCCTGATCAGTTATTAGAAATTGCTGAAAATGTAGTTAAGATTCAGCGTGATTTTGGTAATCGTTCGGATCGTAAGCAGGCAAGGCTGAAATATACAATTGATAGCCGTAGTATTGATTGGTTTAAAGCGGAGTTGGCGCAGCGATTAGGCTGGGCTTTATTGCCTGCTCATCCGTTTTATTTTGAGCGTAATAGCGATTCTTTTGGTTGGGTTCAGGATACCAGAGGATACTGGCATCTGACACTTTGCTTATTAAGTGGCCGTATTAGAGATATACCTGATCAGCCTTTAATGACCGGCCTGCGAGAGATCGCTAAAATCCATCGAGGGGATTTTCGGCTCACGACCAACCAGAACTTAACTATTGCTAATATTTTTAAAGCAGATAAACCTCGCATTGAGGCCCTACTAGAGCAACACTGTGTTCCTACGCCTGATCAGTTTAGTGCCGTATGGCGAGATGCAGTCTCCTGCGTAGCATTACCTACCTGTGGTTTGGCTATGGCTGAAAGTGAGCGCATGTTACCAGAGTTTCTCACGCGACTAGAGGCAGTCATGGCGAAGGTAGGGCTTGCTAATGATTCGATCACGGTTCGTGTTACTGGTTGCCCAAATGGTTGTGCCCGTCCCTATATAAGCGAAATTGCTTTGGTGGGTAAATCATTAGGCCATTATAATCTTTATTTAGGAGCCGGTTTTGCGGGTGAACGTCTGAATAAGTTATATCGAGAGTCCCTCACAGAAGATGACATTATTACTGTACTAACGCCTATCTTGGCTCACTATGCCCAAGATCGGCAAAAAGGTGAGCATTTTGGAGATTTTGTAATTCGGGCGGGTTATGTTGATGAGGTTAAGGCTGGACGAGAATTCCATAGTATTCGGCCGGAAAAAACAGTGCAAATCGCTTAATCTGCTATTTGATAACAGATGAAGCCCTTCCATTTACGAATTGCCAAGGGTATTGATTCAGATTCATAGCCATAACCATTACAAACTTATGCGCTTGGTTGGATCGGCCATTATGAATCAGGCTCCTACTGTTACAGCGATACTTATACTCTAATGTTAAGAGAAATACCCTACAACTGATGATAGCTTGCTTTATCGTTCCCTGATCGCATAAAGCCGTAGTGGCGATTAGCTATACGCTCATGGACGATAGCAACCTTCCGCTTTTGCCTAGCGCTCTTGGCAGAGCCTTTTTTCCATCCAAAACATCAAGCTACCTAATGCTCCTATGGATGAGGAATTCCGTAAATTTGTTAAACAAGACAAGATCAGTAGCATAGCAATAATTTTAGGCTATATTTTTAAGGCTAGTATCTAGAGATAACTAATAGGAAATAATCTAACGGAGGAAAACATCATGATACTATCCATTAGCGATATCATACCAATTTCACCCAAGAATCTACGATGGACAATGGACTTACACTTTGATGACTGGATGTGCAGGAGAAAAACTTATCCCCATAAATGGGGAACGGAAAAGAGAACTGGGATGCCTATGAGATCTCTTTGGGCTGCTGCGCTTGCAGTTGCTGCTGGCTTGCTCCCGGCCATCGCCTTTGCTGTGCCGATGCTGTTCAAGGCGGACTTTACGCCACTCAACAGCTCCGGTGTTCAAGGCTCTGCATTACTTACCTTGGATGGTAATGAGCTCACGGTGAAAATCAATGCGACTGGCTTGGAGCCCAATGAGATCCATCCACAGCACATCCATGGGTTCTTCGACGTAAACGGCAAGATTATAAAGTCGACTACCCCCACGTTGGCTCAGGATGATACGAATCACGATGGTTACATTGAGATGGCCGAGGGGGCGATAGCTTATGGTCCCATTATGATCCCGCTGACCTCGCCACCGGGTGGGGCATTGGCGAACTTCCCCACTGCATCATCCACCGGTACCATTAACTTTATGCAAACTTATGACCTCAATGATCCCAAGACCTTCGCGGATAGTTTCACCAAGGCGGATCTTATGCCGTTGAACTTCCGTGAGATCGCGCTGCACGGCATGACAGTACCCTCAAGTATAGCGAAGGTCGATGGAATAACGGGTAGTGGCCCTATGGTGTACGATCCGCTGCTACCAATCGCTGCGGGCGAGATCGTGGCGGTAAACTCAGTACCCGAGCCCACGAGCATTGCGCTGCTGGTAATTGGACTTGCGGCGCTACTGAGCTATACGCTTGTTGTTGGCTCACCAGAGGGGCTATCACGCACCGAGGGGCTAGCCTAGAGTCTTTAGCGCCTTCGCTGCTCGTTGATCACTGTCAGCACGAATGAATTCTCCCATCTAGTCTAATTTGTCTGCTTCCGGTAAAGAAGCAGGCAGTTCGCAATAACAGGTTGGGCCGCATCCTAGGTACCACGGGTTGCGGCTCAGCTCAGTTAGGCTTAAGTTTCAGCGTGATTTTACTTTGGCAACTGCTCTGATCTGAGTATTGCGCACCACAGAGTTGGGTAACTAAACTGGCAGAAAAACTTAAAAAGCGTAAAGTCAAAGTGGTAGCTCTGAGTGTTGATAAAGGTACGTGCGGTTATCCCCTAGCATAGGGCGCAATTTTGATGAAATCCTACGAGTAATAGATTCGTTGCAATTAACAGATGATTATAGTGTGGTGATGCCTGTAAATAGGGAAGATGGTGATGATTGCGTGTTCTCTCCATTAATTAAAGATCCGGAAGTTCTTAAAAAGAAATTCCCCAAGGGCTACAAGGAAACCAAGCCCTACTTGCTACGGATGACCTTGCGGCCTAATAAAGTAAGTAATCAATACGGCTGAAAGGCAAATGCCTGCTTTTTAGGATACCTTACTCGCTGATAAACGCCGGGTAGCTAGGTTCATTCCAGCTTACTTAGCTATTTATCATGTTTCATCCTCCTCCTTTCGGTGGATTGCATTTTAGCCGTTTACCTTTAGTAAGCGCTTGTTGGTAGAGCTCCATTGCCTCAGGTAAGTGCCGCTCTAGGTTCTTGATGCGGTTTTGATTTGATGGATGGGTTGATAGAAATTCAGAAGGAGCCGAGTGTTCTACTTGAGTCATATTTTGCCAGAGTACAATGCTCTGGGATGGATCAAAGCCGGCTTCAGCCATATAGCGTAAACCCAGTAGATCAGCCTCACTTTCATCGGCACGACTGAAAGGGAGAGTAATACCCACTTGAGCACCTACTCCTAATAAAGCCATGAGCTGATTTTCAGCAGCACCCCCAGCGCCTCTTGTAAGAACTTGGATAAGCTCTAGCCCTGTTTGTGTTGCATACTGAGTTGATAGGCGCGCGTTACCATGCTGGGCAATCACGTGGCCCAGCTCATGGCCAATGACGGCAGCCAGCTGATCCGCATTCTTAGCTACTTTGAGAATACCCGTATAAACCCCAATATTTCCCCCAGGTAGCGCAAAAGCGTTAACGGTTTGATCCTGTTGAAAGACGGTCACCTGCCACTGATCCCCGCTGGGGGGTGCGGGTATTACCGCTGTTAAAGCATTAACGATGCATTGCACGTATTGATTAACGCCTTGATCTTCCGAGATTGGGGTTTCTTGTTTAATCTTTGCATAAGAAGTATTTCCCATCTCAGCCATTTGTTTAGTCGGAAATAGAGCAAGTTGATGGCGGCCAGTGGGCGAAACTGTACACCCTATCACCAAGAATAAGCCGGTCAAGTTTGCAAGAATAATTTTAATGGTCTTACGCGCCATATTTATCTTTGATCTCATAGTGGAAATGGGATTTCATCGTTAATTTAGGCTTTTTATTACAATTTCTTGCACATCTTTTGAAATTTTTGACACGTTAGCAATGCGCTCCAGCTGTTCCTTCATGAGTATTTGTCGCTTGTTATCGTAACGTCGCCAAAGATTAAACACACTAACGAGTCGAGCTGCGATTTGAGGATTTAGGGGATCAAGTTTAAGGATATAATCCCCAAGAAAACTGTAACCTTCGCCATTAGTGGCATGAAAGTTAACGGGATTATGCTGGCAAAAAGCACCAATAAGTGCCCGAACCTTATTTGGGTTAGTGAGTTTAAAGACCGAGCGCTGCGTGAGTTGTTTGACTATCTTGAGGGTATCCGGCCGTCTGGAAATGGCTTGAATACTGAGCCATTTATCCATAACGAGGGGGTCCTGATGCCATTTTTCATAAAAAATATGAAGCGCATTGTCTCGCTCTGGGCTTTCTGTATGGACGAGAGTAGAGAGCGCCGCGATAGTATCCGTCATATTATCAGCTTGGATAAACTGTTGAAAACATTGGTGATAAATATCAGGATCATTAAGTTCCATTAGATAGCCTAAGCAGGTATTACGTAGTGCCCGCCGCCCTATATCTTTAGGAGTAAAGCGATAGGGATCAGTTTGTCTCAGGCTTTCATACATAGCGCTAAAAGAATCTTTTAGATTTTCTGCAAGGTTTTGACGAAGGAAACGATGGGCTTGATAAATAGCCTCTGGATCGATGATCGCCATGAACTCGGAAAGGTAATGTTCTGAAGGCAAAGTTAAAGCGTGGGTTACAAAGGCTTTATCAGGCTCATTGCCAGTGAGAATCTTGCCAATAGCCGCGATGAAGGTTAAGTTAAGCTGAAAGGGTTTTCCTTGTTGATAATCCCGGATGAGATTAAGCAATATCTTGACCGCGAGCTGATGGCCGGCTTCCCAGCGATTAAAGTTATTGCTGTCATGGGCTAGCAGAAAGCAGCGTTCTTCATCGCTCAGGTTAAGGTGGAGTTTAACGGGTGCAGAAAAATTCCGTAGCAAAGAGGGGATTGGTTTGTGGGGGATATCCTTAAAGATAAAGACTTCCTCCGCTTGGCGTAATTCCATAACCCGAGTGCCCGCAATGGGTGTTGATTCTCCGGCAAGACGTAAGGGTAGATCATTGCCTTTGGAATCGAGTAAGCCTAGGGCTAACGGGATGTGAAAAGGATCTTTATGGGACTGACTTGGGGTAGCCTGGCAAGTTTGTTTTACGGTAAGGGTATAAGTATTTTTTTTAGGATCATAAACGCCGCTAGCGTGTAATTCAGGTGTCCCCGCTTGGCGATACCAAAGCCGAAATTGAGAAAAATCGGCGTTATTAGCGTCTTCAAGAGATCTCACAAACTCATCAGTAGTAACTGCTTGACCATCGTGGCGGTTAAAGTAGAGATCTGTACCTTTACGAAAACCTTTAGGCCCCAATAATTGATACAGCATACGAACGACTTCAGCCCCTTTCTCATATACGGTGGTGGTATAGAAATTATTGATTTCTGCATAGGATTCAGGGCGTATAGGATGGGCCATGGGGCCAGAGTCTTCTTTGAATTGGTAGGTGCGTAGATGGTTGACATCTTGGATGCGTTTAACAGTGGGCGATCCTCGGCTAGCACTAAATTGTTGGTCGCGAAACACAGTAAAGCCTTCTTTTAAGCTAAGTTGAAACCAATCACGGCAAGTGACTCGATTACCTGACCAGTTATGAAAATACTCATGACCGATGACTCCTTCAATGTACTGGTAATCCGTATCAGTAGCTGTTTCTGGTTTTGCTAATATATATTTAGAATTAAAGATATTAAGCCCTTTGTTTTCCATGGCACCCATATTAAAGTCATCTACCGCTACGATCATATAGTTGTCCAGATCATATTCCCGACCATACACTTGCTCATCCCAAGCCATTGCCCGTTTAAGGGAAGCCATGGCGTGTTCGCATTTATCAATATTGTGGGGTTGTACATAGATAGATAGCGTAACCTTACGGCCTGATGAAGTTATAAACTCATCTTCAATTTTTGATAAAGTACCCGCCACTAAAGCAAAAAGGTAGGAAGGCTTGGGGAAAGGATCTTCCCACTTGGCAAAGTGATCGCCATGGGCGTGATCACCATGGGCAATTAAATTGCCATTAGAGAGTAATACGGGGTAGCTTGCCTTATTAGCGACAATCGTAGTGGTATAGCGAGCCATAATATCCGGGCGATCAAGGAAATAAGTAATGCGGCGAAATCCTTCCGCCTCACATTGAGTGCAAAAGTTATTACTTGAAATGTATAAGCCGGAAAGAGCGGTATTATGCTGGGGATAAATCCGAGTTTCAATCACTAGCGTAAACTGATCAGGTACTGAGTGAAGGGTGAGGGATTTTGTGTCTTGTTGATAATCCTTTTCAGTTAAGATTTGGCCATTTAATTTAATAGACAGCAGTTCTAACTCCTCGCTATCAAGCACTAACGGGGAGGGTTTAGCGCCTAGATAGCGAGAGATAGCAAGCTGAGAGCGAATAGTTGTATGTTCTGCTTTAAGGTGAAAATGCAGATCGATAGTAGTTATCTGATAATCAGGGATTTTATAGTCTTTTAGATAGACGATTTTCGGTGAGTTGAGATTTTTTGTCTCTAGCACGGATATACTCCCAAGTTTACTTATCAATAATCGGAGGGCTCAATTTTAAGCCTAGCGAGATAATAATAGGTAACAATTTTATAGTTGTAAGTAGGCCATTAACCGCTGTTTAGTCTCTGGAGGACTAAGCCTAGGGCGGGGAAGATCCTCAAGGGTACCCGAGCGTATTTTGAGTTGGGCAAACCGAGGGCCTTTTCCAGCTGAGGGGGCAAGCAGCTCATCTATTAATGTTAACTGATTACCTTCTAAAACTAGAGGGTAACCACAAGCACTGGCGACTTGAGCGAAAGAGAAATTACTGGAAATGGTAGCTTGTGCCCCGGTGGAATCATGGACCTCATTATCCAGTAAGATATGAATCAGATTGGAGCCACCATACATACCAATAGTGGCAAAGTTCCCCATTCGCATCAATGCAGCCCCATCTCCGTCTATCACTATCACTTTTAAATCAGGACGAACTAGCGATAACCCAAGCCCAAGGGATGAAGCGCACCCCATAGATCCCACCATATACAGCTGATTCGGTCGATCTTCAAGGGCAAATAGCTCCCGACCCGTGTAGCCCGTAGTGGCAATGAGCACCGTGTTGTTCTGTGGGGTTGTCTGGGGGAGAAGATAAGCCAAAGCCTCAGTGCGGGAATAAAGAGCGCCAGTTTGAAGGTAATAGGATGAAGTTTGATGCTTTAAATGTAAGGTGCGCCCCTGAGTTTTACTGCCCTTTTTTTCATAAGGCGCTAGGGAATCTTTACGCATAATCAACCCATAAGGTCGATTGCTCTTTTGTATATGCTGGCTCGCTCGGGTTAGCGTTGGGAGAATTTGATCCGATGCTGTGGGAAAATACTCCCACGGAATTTTCATAGACTCTAATAGTGATCCAGTAATGCGTCCCATCAGCTCATGTTGCGGTTCATCCTTAAGCTCCGGATCTCCCCTTAAGGTAATGATAAGCAGTACGGGGATACGGAAGGTATGGGTTAAGGAGGTCAGCGGGTTAATGGCGTTGCCAAGACCAGAGTTTTGCATGATGGCCATAGCGGGTTGCCCACCTAAGTAAGTCCCTGCTGCTAAGGCAACAGCATCTCCTTCATTGGCCGAAGAAATATAGGTGAGGTTGTGACATTCGGTGACATAATTAATAAAAGGATCTAAAAAAGGACAGGGCACTCCCGCATAGTAGCTATAGCCAAATTTACGGGCGCTATCGATAAACTCGTGGGCTTCTATCATGGTGAGTCAAAATGATGATTGAGGATCGTGAATAAAATAATCTATTTTAGAATATTATCATGGGATAGTCGCCTCTCAATCTCCTTCAGCTCACGAGCTACCTATATTGAGAGCCAAATAAAACAGATATTTTAGTGGAGTGGTTTGATGATGTGTAGGTGACAGCCAAGGGATGCAAGTGCGAGAGCTGTCACCTCCGAGAAAAGAGAATTAATTTATAGCTTAATTAAAAAACTGGACTCTATAGTAGCCTGTTTCTATTGATAATATTAGCCCTTAGATAGATCAAAAGCATGCGTTCCATTCTGTAGCATTCTAATTCCAAGTGTCCCATTTTTAGCGTCTTGGTCAGCTATAATGCTTTTTGATGCAATATGCCAATTGTTTTGCCCAGTGCTTGAGCGATGCCCTTGCCCTAAGCATATTTCATAATCTGCTCCGTCAATAGTAAGAACTCCTTTTATTGCGAAATTTAGCTCATCTGGAAGATTATCACCGCCAACAGTATGAATCATGTTCTGATATTCACTAGCAACATAATCTTTAAACCACTTAGCGCATTTTTCTGACCCTTTTCTACCAGCTTTTACTGTAATCTTACCGCTGTTTGCTGAGACTCCCCCCCATGGCTGACCATCTGTAATAATATACTCACCGCTGAATTTGAATGAAACAGAAGTAACATTTGTTGATGCATTAAAATCGAACTCATTGTCATGCATTGTAGTCATCTAACTCTCCTTGTATGTCTTCTATCCTTTTATATGCTAGTAAGCATAATTCAATATAGTGATATAGTGTTAGTCAAAAAACTGTTCAAAAATTATAAAAATAGCAATTTTCTCTACAAAGAACATGATTAAGCGCCTTATCACAAGAATCAAGATATAAAGATATAAAGATATAAAGAATGTGAGCGGTGTCACATAATCTATGGAATTAAACATCCTTATTTAATTTCAATAAGTATATTTTTAAGCTCTCATAGTTTTTAGGGCTCTAGCCCAGTGTAGTAGCTCATCTAGCATTGTCGTTGCTGAAGATTCAATGGATTCGTTAGATATAAATGCCCCATCATCTCCGATTTTTTGAGCGACCATGTGTATGGCCACGCCTTCCATCAGAGGCACCATCTTCAGGGTGGTGACGTGTAGCCTTGCTATCTGGACGGCACGCAATCCCCCTGAAGTACCTCCGTAGCTGACGAATCCGCAGGGTTTGTAGTTCCATTCTTTATACACAAAATCTAGAGCATTGACTAAGGTAGGGGGAGGATTATAGTTGTATTCAGGGGTGACGAATACATAGGCATCAGCGGCAGCTACGCTTTTACTCCAATGTTTAGTATGTTCGTGTTCATACTGTTGCATGCGGGGATGCACGGGTTCATCGTACAAAGGCAGTTTAAAGTCGGCTAGGTCAATGAGTTCAGCGTTGAGCTTCCCATGTTTTTGCGTAAATTCATGAAACCAATGGGCTACTGAAGGACCTATGCGTCTAGGGCGGGTGCTGCAAATAATGATATGAAGTTTGAGTGTCATTGATTTTATTCCTTGTGAGGAACGTTCGGAGTTAGTTTTAAAGACCCCGAGGGTTAAAGAGAGTAGGGATTAACTATCAGCAGAGTAGTGTAGCAGCAACTTGGTATTTTATGATCTAAACAGTTTCTAAACTTTACGGGGCTAGCAGCGCAGGGCCTACATGGGTCACTACTGTTCGTAATGAGGTGCATGCGGCGCGGGAATGTTTAGCGAGCTGCCATAAAGCAATTATATCTTTTGGGTTTTTAAGCAGGCTTATCAGCAAGCTTAATCTCTGTAACTGTCCCTCAGTGTTAAGGGCTTTGAGTGCAGTGATGGGTAAAGAGATCCCAGCTGGATCAGCAATGGCCCGGATAATAATAAACGGAACCTTGGCATCGGTGGCCGCCTTGGCCACTGCTGCGCTCTCCATATCCACTGCTACACATTGGGTTTGATGGTAGAGGCGCTCTTTTTCTGCCACTGAGGCGATGACAGTTTCTGTATGGCAAAGTGTATCGCCGGAGAAAGGTAATTTATAGTTTAAGTAGTTGATAATACGTTGTCGCCATTGTGAATCAGGATAATACGTTTCTCCGTTAATCTTCTGCACTTGTTTTGGCAAGAGCAAAGTACCCGGTGCTAGTTGAGGCGCTAAGCCGCCGGCTACTCCCCAACTCACTAAGGCTTTAGCGCCCGCAGATAAAAGCATTTCGGCGGCTCGGTAGGCATGATCTGGGCCTATGCCGGAGAGTTGTAAATAAAGGGACTCTGGTAGCTGGGCATCACCCTGGGGAGGTAAGTACTGCTTTGTCAGACAACGCCCCTCCATAGGTAGGGCAGCGATGATACCGGCTCGAATTGGAGATGAGAGTGTAATTATAGCTTGAGGTTGTGTACGGTTAACACTAGGCATTAATACGGATGATGAATACAGTTGCGGTATTTAGCTAAGGCCCAGAGGGGGAAGAACTTATCGTAGCCGTGGTATTTAAGATAAAATATCCGAGGAAACCCAGGAGCATTGAACGCAGGATGCTCCCATAGATTATTTTCTTGCTGGGTTTGTAACAGGTATTCAACCCCCTTATCCACTGCGGTACTACGAACTTCACCAGCGGCAATTAAAGCAAGTAAGGCCCAAGCAGTGTGAACCGGCGTACTTTCTTGATAGCGACCGGCGAAAGTAGGATCGAAATAGGAATAGTTATCTTCGCCCCAACCGCCATCTAAATTTTGGATTCGTTTTAACCAGATCACGGCTTTGCGAATAAATGCTTCTTGAGGGTTGATATTGGCTTGCTCTAATGCCGTAAGCACTGACCAAGTGCCGTAAATATAGTTTGTTCCCCAACGCCCAAACCAGGAGCCATTAGGTTCTTGTTCTTGACGGATATATTTTAGGGCGCGGTTTAGAGATTTTGCACACTGAGGCTGATTTAACCGTCCTAGCAGGGCGATACAGCGGGCGCTGACATCAGCAGTGGGGGGGTCTAGAAGGGCACCATGATCTGCAAATGGAATTTCATTTAAGTAATAATAGGTATTATCAGAGTCAAAAGCGGCAAACCCGCCATTGCAAGATTGCATGCCACATAACCAATCGCTTGCCCGCTGTATGGTTTCTTGATAGCGATTTGGAGCTGCGGCCTGATCCATGGCCCAAGCGACTACTGCGGTATCGTCAAGATCAGGATAGTAGCTATTGTTGTATTGAAAAGCCCAGCCCCCACTTTTGAGATTTGGATGCTGATCCTGCCAATCTCCGGGGTGATCGAGTATTTGCCTATCCTTGAGCCAATCGAGAGCTTGAGTTACCGATACACTGGTATGTCCTTCTTCAGCTTCTTGGAGGGCGAGAGAAGCAAGGGCGGTATCCCAAACAGGCGAGAGGCAAGGTTGGCAGGTGACTGAATCCCCATTATCGATGACAAGGTTTTGGATAGATTTCTTCGCTTGTATCCGGTCAGGGTGATCTGGAGGATAGCCAAGTAAGATAAGGGATTGGTGAGCATTTACCATGGCTGGGAAAATGCCGCCGAGGCCATCTTCGCCATTTAGACGGGCTATAAACCAAGATTCTGCTTTTTTGATCGCGTGTTGTCGTAGAGAAGAGGGAATCAAGGGATCAAATAAGCGGGCGCTACGCTCTATATACAGCAATATTTTATTAAGGCGTGATCGGATCAGAAAATAATGACGTTCTTGCGCTGGTGGGGTAGTGAAAAGCTCTTGAATATCTACTTTTAAAGGGTTTTTAGCTTGAGCTTTTAAGCTATAGAGAATGGATAAAGGAACTACAACTGTCCGTGACCAGTAAGAGATCTTAGTTAAATGAAAGGGAAACCAACGGGGAAGAAGCATGATTTCTACTGGCACGAAGGGAACGCCTCGCCAGGGAATCTGGGCAAACATAGCAAGCATAAAACGAGTGAATACATTAGCGCGGGCAGCACCTCCATGGGTAAGAATGGCCTCTCTAGCCCTAATCATATGAGGGGCATCTGGATCATCGCCCGCCAGCTTAAGGGCGTAATAGGTTTTTACTGAGCAACTGATATCCAGATCCCCTCCATGGTAGAGCGGCCAACCCCCATGAGTCGCTTGTTTAGTGCGTAAAAAAGCAGCTAATTTACGCTCAATCTCAGGTTCTAGCTCGCCAGTAAAATGAGTCCAAATAATATATTCAGCTGGAATTGTGCAATCTGATTCCAGCATAAAACACCAATGGCCATCTGCATGCTGTAGTTTAAGTAGCGCATCTTTAGCGGCAGTGATAGCGGCCTTTAATTCGTTATGACTTATTCCTTGGAGTAAAGCCTCAGCTACTGAAGAAGTTGTAGTGATATTTGAAGTATCGCTAGAGTCTAAAGTTTGTTTAAGGGTACGAGTCATAGCAGTTGGGTTTTTTGCGTTTAGTTCCATTAGATTCCTGTTTTTATTATGGGGCTTTTAATACCGATGATTGTTTACCGTCAATTTTGGTAGCATCTAAAGGTATTAACGGTATGCCTCTAGCAGCAAGATTAAATAAAAGCGTTAATACTTTATTATGGCTAGCGGCAATGTTTGTTAGGAGTATGGTAGCTTTTACACTACGGCGAGAGATTTTAACCTGCTGGCTCGTTGAGAAATCCAGATTTTGATGTAATTTGCGTAAAGTTAAAATGGCAAACCCGATAGCCCAGAGGCAAAAACGTCGGATACCTACATCTTTAGGAGGAATAAGTAAGGTATAGGTGAGTGCGTTGCGTAAATGGGTATGGGTGATACCAATAAGATATTGGAGGCCATCACCAAAAGCCGGGTGATAGTGATTTGGATTCAAATTTTCTAGATCAAAATTCACTTGCTCAAAGATGCTGCGAGGTAACCAGCAGATCCTTCTTTCTCGATCGTCCCAGATATCTTTGAGAATATTGGTCATTTGTAAACCTTGGCCAAAGGAGAGGGTTAACCGGCGTAGTTCCTCACAGTGATGATTAGCTTCAGGAGAATAGTCGCAAAATAACTCGGTAAGCATTTCCCCAACTACACCAGCCACAAAGTAACAATATTTATTCATAGCCTCCATATCAGCTAGCCCTCGTAGACTGGCTGTATTCTGAAATTGAGGCATGCCTTCGCACATGATACGTACACAACGCTCTATAGCAGTACGTTGGCGAGGAGTAAAGCCGTGCGTAATCTGAATAATACGGGGGGTGTTTTTAATCAGCTCTCGCTCAGTCGCTAAGGTACGATCGGATAGGAGAGGATATAAAGATTGGGCAAAGGATTGGGCAGAGGTTTGCCCTTTGACCACTGCGGTAAAAGCGTTAGAGAAGGATTTCTTTTGCTCAAGGGTTAAAGTAGGTTCATCTTCAATAGTGTCAGCAATCCGGCATAGTAAATAGCCGTTAGCAACTATTTCTCTTAGTTTAGGGGGCAGTTGCGGTATGGTAAGTGCGAATGTACGAGAGACGCCTAAGAGAATATGGTTCTGATAAGCTTTATCGTCAAGAGTATCGTAGCTTACGCTATAAGAACTCATGTTGATCTTTACAAGGAGGTGATTTTTCTTGTTAGTAATTTAAGAGTAGAGTGTATGAAAATTTATTTCAAACCCTAGGTATCAGGATATGCGCAAGGTTGGGATACTAAATTTTTGTCAATATTTGTAGGATATAGATTTATAGCTAAGCTGCAAGTATTTCAAGATCAGCCTTTCCGTTTTTTGCGATGTAACGTTTTTAAAACCACTTACTACCCTTTTCTATTCGCTAAAAAAAACTAATATTTAGTAATGTGTAAGTTTAGCAATAGCTTATAAGTATACTGAAACTGTATTTCTTATTTTAACCTTAAACTTTACTTTAATAAAAGCTCGCTATTCTATATAGCCTATATGTTTTTTCTGCTAGCGTTATTACTTTAGCTCTGATGATACTGGTGACTAGCTGTACAATCACTATACGCGAAGCTTTGCCGGCACGGACGGCAACTGAACAGTTATTAACCTCTGTTGCTATAGAGCAGGCTGTAGAGCGTTTACCTCTGACGAATATTCCTCTAGGGGTAAAAATTTATCTTGATTCTAGCAATTTTGTAAGGGCTGATCCTAAAAATAGAGATGATAAATACGCCATTAGCGCTATCAAGGAACAGTTGTTAAAAAAAAGAGCTCTTGATGTTAGATAAAAAGGAAGCCGATCTTATAGTAGAAGTTCGCTCAGGCGCGCTTTCTATTGATAGGGTAGAACGGTTATTGGGTATTCCAAGTTTTTCTATTCCAATTCCTTTGGCGGGAAGTTTTAAATTTCCAGAAATTGCCTTGTATAAAACGGTGAATCTGCGTGTAATCGTTAGGTTTTCACTCTTTGCCTATGATGTTAAAAACGGTGTGTTAAATACTTTCTCCGGCCCTATTTATGGAAGATCTCATCATACCAAGGGGCGAGCGCTAATTTACAGTTGGACAGATAGCGATGTGGAGCCAAAATAGTGTTACTGGTGCGAGATGATTTATTCGCTGATAAGTATAAAAATTGTATTATCTTTATATTAGGCGGCCAAAGCTATGCCTACAGCGCTGGATGATAAATTAGTCATTGCTATTTCTTCGAGGGCTTTATTCAATCTGGATGAGAGTCATCAAGTATTTGAAGAACAGGGCATTGATTCATATTGCCAATATCAGATTGAGCGGGAGGACGTATTTTTAGAACCTGGGGTAGCTTTTCCCTTGGTGCGTAAATTGCTCGCACTTAACCAAGGCCGTTTAGATCGGCCGCGAGTAGAGGTGATTTTACTCTCCCGAAATAGTGCAGATACGGGATTACGTGTGTTTAATTCTATTCAGCATCATGGGCTTGAGGTGACTCGTGCAGCTTTTACCTCTGGAGAAAGCCCTTATCGTTATGTTTCTGCATTTGGTGCTCATCTGTTTCTTTCCGCCGATCCGGGCGATGTTAAAAAGGCATTAAAGGCGGGGGTGGCAGCTGCAACGATTGTTCGTTCAAAAGTAGAGCAGTTCATCTATCCGGAGCAGCTTCGGATTGCATTTGATGGTGATGCTGTTTTATTTTCTGATGATGCAGAGCGCGTATTTAAGGAGCAAGGCTTAGCTGCTTTCCAAACAAGTGAGAAAATTTCTGCCCGACAGCCGCTTTCTGATGGACCATTTCATAATTTTTTAACAGCACTACAGCGTATTCAGCAGGAATACCCGCCAGAGAAATCACCTATTCGAACGGCCTTAGTCACAGCGCGAGGGGCCCCTGCCCATGAACGGGTGATCCGCACGCTACGTGCTTGGAATATTCGTATTGATGAGGCTTTATTTCTAGGTGGATTAGATAAAGGCGATTTTCTTAAAGCTTTTGGCGCTGATATTTTTTTTGATGATCAACAAAAGCATTGCGATTCTGCTAGCCAGCATGTGGCAACGGGTCACGTGCCCCATGGGATCGCTAACCAGTCTTAAAGGATTTAAAATCTCTCCAAATCGGGGAAGGGAATCTTACCTTGGTGTACATGCATAGCTCCAAATTCAGCGCATCGGTGTAAGCTAGGGATCGCTTTTCCTGGATTTAGCAGCCCTTTAGGATCAAAGGCCGCTTTTAGCGCATGAAATTGCTGTAACTCATCCGCATTAAACTGAATACACATTTGGTTTATCTTTTCTATACCCACCCCATGCTCACCGGTAATCGTACCGCCAACAGCAAGGCAAAGTTCTAGGATTTTAGCCCCTAGCTGTTCAGCGCGGGCTAATTCTCCGGGTTGATTGGCATCGTAAAGAATAAGTGGGTGTAAATTCCCATCACCCGCGTGAAATACGTTAGCTACCGGTAATTTGTATTCTTGTGACAGTTTATTAATTTGCGCTAGAACTTCAGGTAAACGTTTGCGAGGAATAGTGCCATCCATACAATAATAATCAGGCGAAATTCGACCCATAGCAGGAAAAGCGGATTTACGTCCTTTCCATAAAGCTGCCCGCTCCTGATCGTCTTTAGCAATTCGAATTTCGGTTGCCCCATAATGAGATAATAATTTTTTGACTTTATGGACTTGATAGGAAACTTCTACATTGTTGCCATCTAATTCACATAATAATATGGCAGTGGCATCCCGCGGGTAGCCAGAATGAGCAAAGTCTTCAACTGCACGGATAGCTAAATTATCCATCATTTCTAGCCCAGCTGGGATAATCCCTGCGCTAATAATACCGCTTATAGCAGCCCCTGCTTTAGTTATCTCATTAAAGGCAGCTAAAATCACCTGAGCGCGCTCAGGAAGAGGGAGTAGTTTTACTGTAACTTCAATAATCACCCCAAGCAATCCTTCTGATCCCATCGTTAAAGCCATCAGATCATAGCCTGGGGAATCTAAAGCTGTCCCACCAAGAGAGATCTGATCCCCAGCCATGGTGAGTATTTTGAGCGCTAAAACATTATGGATCGTAAGCCCGTATTTAAGGCAGTGAACACCGCCGGAGTTTTCGGCTACATTACCGCCAATAGTACAAGCGATTTGCGAGGAGGGATCGGGGGCGTAATAAAGTTTATAAGGTGCTGCTGCTTTGGAAATAGCTAGGTTACGTACGCCCGGTTGTACTTTGGCGGTACGGTTGTGAGGATCAATGGCAAGAATATGATTAAATTTAGCTAAGCTTAACAGCACACCATTACTTAAAGGTAGAGCGCCGCCAGAAAGCCCAGTACCAGCCCCCCGAGGTACTACGGGAATATTCCAGCGATGGCAAATTTGCAAGATCTTCTGGATTTGGGCTATGGTTTCTGGTAGTACTACTAGCCATGGAAGAGTTCGGTAGGCGGAAAGTCCATCGCACTCATAGGGTCGTAAATCTTCTTCTTCAGAGAAGATAGCCCCCGCTGGGAGAAAAGTACAAAACTCTTTAATTAGCCTCTTTCTATCTATGTTATGGATAGCAGGCTCTAATATAGATAACAGATTTTACCCTCCTATGAGGTAGTGAATAATTTATTCTATAATCGATAACTTATCTATGGTAGCCATAAGTATATACCCATCTATCTCTAATATCCTTCACCAGTTAGGAAGAAAAGAAAGGAATTTCAACGACCACACTATCCGATATGCTTTAGAGCGCTTAGAGGCTGCTACTGATAATTTCTGGGGTACATATGCGAATATCTACCATAAGTTGGAGCAAAAATGCCAGCAATTACAGTGTGTTTATCCCGTTTTTGAAGCGAAATGCCAACAGCTAGGGATAACCATAGACCCACAGGTGATATGGCGCGTTTATCTACCATTGGCTGAATGGGTAGTTGAAGAACGAAAGCGAGTTTTGAAAGATGTATTTATATTAGGTATTAATGGTGCTCAAGGGTCTGGAAAATCAACGCTCTGTGCTTTGCTCCAGGTGATTCTTGAGACAGGTTTTAGCCAGCGGGCGGTCAGCGTATCGATTGATAATTTTTATCTTACTCGATCTGAGCGCCAACGGTTAGCAGCTGAAGTTCATCCGTTATTGATTACCAGAGGGGTTCCGGGTACTCATAATGTAGTGCTTGCTATTAGCATTTTTAAATCACTAAAAGCAGCGCGCCCAAATTCTTCAATTAGGCTACCCATTTTTGATAAAGCGTTAGATGATCAGTTACCCGAGGAAAAAGAGCTTATTTTTCAGGGGCGACCAGATATTGTTTTATTTGAAGGATGGTGCGTGGGTGCTCGACCTGAACCTGATCATCAGCTAGCAAGATCGATCAATAGATTAGAAGCAGAAGAGGATCCAGATGGAGTATGGCGATATTATGTAAATCGAGCTTTGGGAAGGCAATATGCTCAGTTATTCAGCCTATTAGATAAGCTTCTTTTACTTGAGATACCAGAATTTAAGGTGGCTTATGCCCAGCGGCTGGAGCAGGAGCAGCAGCTTGCTCGTAGGCTTTTGAAAGAGGGTGGGGCAAATTCTGCACGACGAATAATGGATACGGATGAACTGAAGCGATTTATCATGCATTTTCAGCGGCTGACAGAATATATGCTGGATGAGATGTCGGTGCGTGCTGATTTGGTTCTAAAGATTAATGCAGATCGGCAGTTTCTTAAGGCTCGGAAAAGAATATTATCTTAACAGAGCGTTGGGGATTTGTTTTCATAGGACAGCTCAATCCATGGTAAATTAACCTATCCAGTATGAGTATTATGGTAAAGCATTTTTATTAGAGTGCAATTATTTAATTTTTAGCAATTATTATCAGATTAGAGGAGAATCCAATGCCTATTACTTCCTTTCATCCACCTGTTCGTATTTTATTGGGACCAGGGCCCTCTGATGTGAATCCCCGGATTCTTGAGGCTTTGTCTCGTCCCACTATTGGCCACTTAGATCCGTCTTTCATTACAATGATGGATGAAATGAAGATTTTGTTGCAGTATGCGTTTCAAACTCGAAATGATCTGACTTTTGCTGTTTCCGCACCGGGTAGCGCTGGAATGGAAACCTGCTTTGTAAACTTACTGGAGCCGGGTGATAAGGTGATTGTCTGCCAAAATGGCGTATTTGGCGGGCGTATGAAGGAGAACGCTGAGCGCTGCGGTGCTATTCCCATTATGGTTCAGGATTCTTGGGGAGATCCGGTAGATCCTAATAAGCTTGAAGAGGCGCTTAAATCTCACCCGGATACCAAAGTAGTTGCCTTTGTCCATGCAGAGACCTCTACTGGCGCTCAATCTGATGCAAAAACTTTAGTAGAACTAGCTCATCGTTATGGCTGTCTGACCATTGTAGATACCGTGACTTCCTTGGGGGGTAGTCCAGTGAAAATTGATGAATGGGGTGTTGATGCGGTTTATTCAGGTAGCCAGAAATGTCTTTCCTGTACACCAGGGTTATCCCCAGTGAGTTTCAATGAACGGGCTGTGGCGCGTATTCAAGCTCGAAAGACTAAAGCACAAAGTTGGTTTCTTGATCTAGGATTGGTTAAGAGTTATTGGGGAGGAGCAGGTAAACGGGCTTATCATCATACGGCGCCTATTAATGCCCTTTATGGATTACATGAGGCTTTGGTTATTTTACAAGAAGAAGGAATAGAGGAGTCATGGGCACGGCATCAACGTAACCATCAAGCACTACGGGCTGGGATTGAAGCAATGGGATTAGCGTTTGCGGTCAAGAAAGAAAGCCGTCTTCCTCAGCTCAATGCTATTATTATTCCTGAGGGTATTAATGATGCTGTAGTGCGTACGCAGTTGCTACAGAAATATGGATTAGAAATTGGTGCAGGGTTAGGAGAAATGGCAGGGAAAATTTGGCGGATTGGGATCATGGGTTATGGCTCTAATCTACGTAATGTTTTGATCTTTCTAAGTGCACTGGAAACAGTGCTTAAGGAATTAGGTGCTAATATTGAGCTTGGAGTTGCAACTAGAGTAGCTGCTGAGGCAGCTTAGAAATACCTTCTCTAGGAGGAGATTGCCGGTGGGGAGCAATAATCATCCGCTGCAAACTTTAAGCGCCCATGAATCTCCGTTCCAGATCAGCTATGAAAATATAGCCCATATCCCGGATATTCTAAAGGAGAGGTGTCTTTTAGGGCTTATTTACTTTGGTCGCCAGAAGACAGAAATATATGATCCTCGAATAATCACTGTTGAATTACCAGAGTTAAATGAGGGGGGTAACGTGGAAGTCTGGCGAGCCCCCTCCATACCGGAGATAGGGTATGATAGCAAGGGAGGCATTTACTATAGCCGAACGGATTCAATATTGTTTGGTTACTTGCAGTTTGAGGAAAATGAATTCTCTGGGCTAGAGCAGGCGGCTTATGATGCTTACCAATCAATTCTTAGCTGCCAGGAACGCTTAGGCTATCCTTATCTTTTGCGGATATGGAATTACCTGCCTGATATTCATCGAGAGGAGGGGGGATTGGAGCGCTACCGTGCTTTTTGCCTAGGTCGCTATCAAGTTCTTGAAACAACTCCAAATTTTGAGCGTTACTTGGTAGCAGCGACCGCAATAGGCACTGAAGCCTCGCGCATGCTGATTTATTTTTTGGCGGCTACTGAGCCAGGAATTCGAGTGGAAAACCCACGGCAAGTTAGCGCCTTTCATTATCCATTTCGTTATGCGCCTCGCAGCCCTTCTTTTTCCCGTGCTACCTTAAAACAATGGAGCAATGAGGTTCATCTCTATGTTTCTGGAACAGCGAGTATTGTTGGACATGAAACTCAACATGTGGGCGATCCTATAGCTCAATTAGATGAGACACTTAATAACCTACAGGCGTTAGTAGAGAATGCGCAGCGGTTGCATGGGTTAAAAATTAAAACCTTGAATGATCTTGGTCCATTAAAGGTATATTTACGGCAGGGAGTGGATTGGGTATCCGTTGCCCATCGTTTACAGGATCGCCTTGGCGATAGTGTGCCTGCATTATTTCTTCAAGGGGATATCTGTAGACATGATTTGCTGCTAGAAATCGAAGCATTTTATATAGAGTCGCTAATAGTAAATAAATAGTATCTTATTTCAAATCTTTTAATGAGCCAGCAAGATTTCCAGTATACGATGGTAAATTTGCGATAATTTATCAAGATCGGCTATAGCAATATGTTCGTCTATTTTGTGAATAGTGGCGTTAACCAGCCCAAGTTCTATGACCTGAGCGCCTGTGGGGGCGATAAATCTTCCATCTGAAGTACCTCCGGTTGTAGAGAGATCTGTTTTAAGTCCAGTAATATCTTTTATAGCTTGGGATACTGCAATTATCAGTTTACCTTCCTTGGTTTGAAATGGTTTACCAGATAAAGCCCAGTCAATTTTATATTTAAGATCGTATTGGGATAATATTTCAGCAGTTCGCTCTTGGAGCTGCTGATAAGTGACCTCAGTAGAGTAGCGAAAATTAAATAATACCTCTAACTCCCCCGGAATGACGTTAGCAGCCCCTGTCCCTGAATGAATATTTGAAATTTGGAAACTTGTTGGAGGAAAATCCTTGTTTCCTTGATCCCATTCAGTTGCACATAGCGCCACCAAGGCTGGCGCGAAATGATGTATTGGATTATCAGCAAGTTGTGGGTAAGCTATATGGCCTTGTATTCCCTGTATGGTTAGTCGGCCATTGAGAGATCCTCGTCGTCCATTTTTAACCCTATCTCCTACTTGTAGATAGCTCGTAGGCTCTCCTATTAAGCAATAGTCGATTTTTTCACCCCGGGCTTCTAAGATTTCCACCACCCTAGCAGTTCCATCGATTGCTGGACCTTCCTCATCGCTAGTAATCAGGAAAGCGATAGATCCTAGATGATCTGGATGGGTAGTAATAAATTGCTCGCTGGCAGTTATCATAGCCGCAAGACCTCCTTTCATATCCGCAGCCCCACGACCATAGAGCATTCCATCATGAATTTTTGGGATAAAAGGATCAGTCAGCCATTTATTTTGCGGCCCAGAAGGTACAACATCAGTATGGCCTGCAAAAACAAATAATGGCGCTTTTTGGCCGCGTCGTAGCCAGATATTCTCCACCTCACCAAAAGGCATAGGTTCAGCCTGAAAACCTATAGCCATTAGACGTTGAGCTAAAATGGTTTGGCAGCCCGCATCATTAGGGGTTACAGAAGCGCAGCCAATGAGTTTTTTAGTGAGATCTAGGGTAGCAGACATATGGATGGGTAATTAGTGGATTACGTAAAGAAATAAAGTAAAGATAGTATTAATGGGTTTTAATTAAGTTTTATGAGCGTTAAATACCTAAATATCCCGAAGCAGATCATTAATCTCTACTTTACTACGGGTTTTCTCATCAACTTGTTTGACAATAACTGCGCAATAAAGACTGTATTTCCCGTCCTGAGAGGGTAGATTGCCTGGTACAACCACTGATCCTGCAGGAACACGGCCGTAGTTAATTTCCCCTGTTTCTCGATTGTAGATCTTAGTACTTTGGCCAATGAATACTCCCATTGAAAGTACTGATCCCGTTTCTACAATGACTCCCTCTACAACTTCTGATCGAGCACCAATAAAGCAGTTATCTTCGATAATGGTAGGCTTAGCTTGGAGAGGTTCCAGTACACCCCCAATACCAACACCTCCAGAGAGATGTACATTTTTTCCAATCTGAGCACAAGATCCTACTGTTGCCCAAGTATCTACCATGGTTCCTTGATCAATATAAGCGCCAATATTCACGTAAGAGGGCATCAGAACGACGCTAGGGGCAATAAAAGCACCTTTACGTACAGCGGCAGGCGGTACAACACGAACACTATCTTTGCGGAAATCTCGGGAACTATAATCTGCATATTTTGAAGGAACTTTGTCAAAGTAATTTGTAAAGCCACCTTTGATAAAAGTATTATCCGAGAGACGAAACGAGAGAAGAACTGCTTTTTTCAGCCACTCGTTGACTTCCCATTGACCATTTTTTTTCTCTGCAACTCGAATTTGACCGGTATCTAGCTGTTGGATTACCTCCTCTATAGCGTCCTTGACTAAAGCTTCTGCTTTACGCGGATTGATCTCAGCTCGACGTTCAAAAGCCTCTTCAATAATTGCTTGGGTACTATTCATAAGTAATTCCTTAATAATTTTTATTTGCAAAAAGTAAGCATGAAATTTTTAATTCGCCGTGCTGCTTCAATACATTCATCCATTGGAGCTACGAGCGCTAAACGTACCCGCCGATCTCCTAAATTAATGCCATTAATCTCCCAGGCAAAAAAGCAGCCCGGTAATACTAATATATTTTCATGCTGATATAGCTTACGAGTAAAATCAGTGCTAGAGATGGGTGTTTCTAGCCAGAGATAAAAGCCTGCTTCAGGCAAAGAGATAGGTATTACAGGTGCTAGGATATCTAACACGGCAGCAAATTTTCTTGGTAAATTTGGCAATTTTCTATGACATGTTGTTCATCACCCCAAGCTGCAATACTAGTGGTTTGTACTAGTGGTGACATGGCACAGTCATGATAGGTGCGATAGCACAGGAACTGCTGGATAATATGACTATCCCCTGCTACAAAACCTGAGCGTAATCTAGGTACATTAGATCGTTTAGATAGGCTATGAAATACTAAGCAGTGGCGAAAATCATTTAAACCAGCTTGGATGGCGGCCTGCAGTAGGCTGAGTGGTGGATTATCTTCGTTAAAATAAATCTCAGAATAACATTCATCTGCAGCAATAACAAAATCAAAACGTTGCGCTAGCTCAATAAGTTCCATAAGTGTTTTTAAATCTAGAACTACACCAGTAGGGTTATTAGGTGAGCAGAGATAGAGAAGTTGGCAACGTTGCCATACTTGTGTAGGTACAGTGTGGTAATTGGGTATAAAATTATTTTCATGAGCAATTGCAAAGAGCCTTTCACGTGTTCCATATAATGGGTAAAATATGGCGCTCGGAGTCAATTGTCTCTACCTGTAAATAAAAGCGCTGGATTAGCCAATTAGCAATAGTTTTTCAGAGAGCTATAGTATCTCGTGTTGTAGGGTAAATGGATAGACCTTCTTGTAAGTGGCTAATAGCGGTTTCGATAATAAAACTAAGTGTGGCATGCTTTAGTTCACTAATGGAGAGGGTGATAGGGGATTTTGATGCTGATGGAGTAATTCCTTGGATCAGTTGAGCTAGGCGCTCAAAGGGGTAAGATTGTAGTTTAGTAAATCTAGGATTTATCATGGGAGGAGTAAGCTGTTAAAACTTATAAAGTATTGTTAAGTTTATAGCGACCAGAAAAATCACGAGCAAACTGCCATGCGGTACGGCCACTGCGAGATCCTCTAAGTAAAGCCCATTGTAGAGCAGCTTCGGTAGCCTGATTCCTTAACTCCGCAGTAATACCATAGTGCTGAAGCCAAGCGTTAACAATCTCAATATAATGTTGTTGATCAAAAGGGTAAAAAGACAGCCAGAGTCCAAACCGATCAGAAAGCGCTACTTTCTCCTCTATTGCTTCAGCATGATGGATTTCTCCTTTTTCTAGCCGAGACCGCTGGTTTTCTTCCATATATTCAGGTAGTAGATGGCGACGATTGGAAGTAGCGTAAACGAGAATATTTTCGGGAGTAGCACTAACCGATCCATCAAGGACTACTTTAAGGGCCTTATAGCTAGGGTCATCGGCTTCAAAGGAGAGGTCATCGCAAAATAAAATAAAACGCTCTGGGCGCTGAGTGAGAGGTGTTATAATATCGGGTAAATTTACCAACTCATGTCGATTTACTTCGATAAGCCGTAGGCCTTGTTTAGCAAAAGCGTTAAGTAAGGCTTTGATAAGTGAAGATTTACCAGTACCTCTAGTTCCCCAAAGAAGAGCATTATTTGCCGGTAAACCGGAGAGAAATTGGCGGGTGTTTTGAACTAACTGTTGTTTTTGGAATTCAATACCACGGAGATCGCTTAATTGGATATTGTGAATATAAGATACTGCCTCTAAATAACCGGAATTTTGTAAATGTATTCGGCGCCAACGAAAGGCAATTGAATGCTCCCAATCTGGTATCGGTGCTTGGGGAACGAGTAAACCTTCCAGCCGATCAAGGAGATTGGATGTTTTTTCAATGAGTTGCTGGGTAGGAGATTCCATTTTTAATTTGGTTCATTTTAGACTCTGGTATGTAGTGCTATTATTTTATATAAAAATACTTGCATTAAGAAAGCATTTTTAGTGTAGCTACTTGAAAATTTTCTATATATTAAGTATCATGTAAAAATATGTTGGAATTACGAATGCGGGGTGGAGCAGTCTGGCAGCTCGTCGGGCTCATAACCCGAAGGTCGTAGGTTCAAATCCTGCCCCCGCTACCAAATTTAAGATAGTAAAACCCAAGATATAGATTTAATGTATGTATCTATAATACATAAATTTTTCTATAGTGTTTCTATCTCTATTATATTAATCAGAGAATAAAAAGATTGGGGCCACTGGCCCTTTTTTGTTTTTAGCTATATGTGGGGCGATGAAAAAACTAGAAAACTAGTGGAACCCGTGGTTACTGCTTTAGGCTATGAATTATTAGGAGTCGAGAATCTATTAATACGAGGTAAAAAGGTACTTTTACGGATATATATTGATGCCCCTTCTGGGATTACATTAGAAGATTGTGAGCGAACGAGTCATCAGGTTAGCGCTTTATTAAATGTGGAAGAGCTAATAGCATCAGCATATATTTTAGAAGTTTCTTCCCCTGGATTAGATCGACCGCTGTTTAATAGAGAGCACTTTAGACGTTTTACGGGGAAAGATGTTTCTATTGTGTTAAAGACACCATTAAACGGGCGTTGTAAATTTAAAGGTTTACTTAAAGAAATTCATGGTGATTATGTAGTGATTTTGATGGAAAATGAAGAGATTGAATTGTCATTAGAGAATATTAAAAAAGCTCGACTAGTACCAGAATTTTGAATTTGGAGGAAGATGTTTGGAGTAGATCTGTCTTGGGGGCAGCAATGAATAAAGAGATATTGATGGTAGTAGATGCTGTTTCTAATGAGAAAGGTGTAAGTAAGGAAGTTATCTTTCAGGCAATAGAGGCCGCCTTAGCGATAGCAACCCGCAAGCGCTACCCAGAAGATATTGCAGTACGCGTAGCAATTGAGCGAGCTACGGGTGATTATCAATCTTTTCGGACTTGGGAAGTCATCGAAGATGAGGCGAAACTAGAAGCACCTCAGCGGCAAATATATTTCAGCGAGGCTTATAAAAAGGATCCTAATATTAAGGTCGGCGCTTTTATAGAGGAACCCGTAGGATCCATATCATTTGGGCGTATTGCTGCTCAGGCTGCTAAGCAGGTTATTGTGCAGAAAGTTCGAGAGGCAGAGCGGGTTAAAATTGTTGAAACCTATAAAAAACGGATTGGAGAAATGGTCATAGGCGTTGTTAAACGCATTGACCGTGGTAACGCTATTTTAGACTTTGGAGGAAATACTGAAGGTATTATTTCACGGGAAGAGATGATACCTCGTGAGGCGGTTCGGCCAGGAGATCGATTACGTGGCTATCTTAAGGAAGTGCAGAATGAGGGGCGTGGCCCTCAGTTAATAATTAGTCGTACCGCTCCAGAGCTTTTGATCGAATTGTTTAAATTAGAAGTTCCTGAAATTAATGAGAATCGTATTGAAATTAAAGGAGCTGCACGAGATCCAGGGCTAAGAGCTAAGATTGCGGTAAAAACTAATGAGGCTCGCGTTGATCCTATAGGGGCTTGTGTGGGTATGCGTGGTTCTAGAGTTCAGGTAGTATCCAATGAGCTTGCAGGGGAACGGGTAGATATTGTGCTTTGGGATGAAAATCCTGCTCGTTTTGTAATTAATGCAATGGCTCCAGCAGAAGTGGCTTCTATAGTCGTTGATGAAGAGAGTCACAGTATGGATATTGCTGTGGTTGAAGGAGGTCTATCTCAGGCCATTGGTCGTGGAGGGCAAAACATACGCCTAGCTAGTCAATTAACTGGTTGGGATCTTAACGTGATGACTGAGCAGGAAGCTGGGGAGAAAGGTGAGGCTGAGGCTAAAGCGCGTCAAGAAGTGTTTATGAAACAGCTTGATGTAGATGAAGAAGTAGCTGCTATCTTAGTACATGAAGGTTTCTCGAGTATTGAAGAAATTGCTTATGTGCCAGAGCAAGAAATCCTTGCTATTGAAGAGTTTGATACCCAAATTGTTGAGGAGCTACGGAAACGGGCTCGTGATGTCCTACTTACGCGAGCAATTGCTAGTGAAGGAGCTGTTAATACTACAGATCCAAATAGGGATTTATTAGAGATAGAAGGAATTGATCACGAGCTAGCTTATAAGCTAGCTCGTGTAGGTATTATTACCAAAGATGATTTAGCAGAGCAGTCAGTAGATGATTTAATGGAGATTGAGGGAATGAACAGGGATCAGGCTGCCTGCTTAATTATGGCAGCACGGGAATCCTGGTTTGCAGATGAGCAGCAGGATGAAGGGATGGAGGGGCGGCAATGAGTTATGTAACTGTACGACAATTGGCTGATGTGGTTGGCACTCCTGTTGGTCGTTTGCTTGAGCAGTTGCGAGAAGCGGGTATTGGTGTCAATGGTGAAGATGAGACAATTACAGAGGAACAGAAGCTCCAATTGCTGCAATATCTAAGGCATAGTCCTGGGGCTAATGCAGATATTGCTATGCCTAAAAAGATTACCCTAAAGCGCCGAAGCCATAGTGAAATTCAGGTAAATGCAAGTGGAGGTCGGTCTAAGGTAATTAGCGTTGAGGTGCGTAAAAAACGCACCTATATTAAACGCAGCGTAATATTAGAGCAGGAACAGAAGCGTTTAGAAGAATCGAAAGCAAGAGGTTATCAAGAGGAAGAAGATAAGCAGGTAATTCAAGAACAGATCCAACCTCATACTCAACAAGAGCAAACGAGGCAGTTTATAACTGAAACAGTTGAGGAAGAGCTTAAACATCAAGCTGAGGAAGGGCTTAAACATCAAGCTGAGGAAGAGAAAAAATCTAAGCTAAGTTCTGAAGAAGATAAACCGGATAGATTTATTGGACGAAAAGGTAAACCCCGCCACGCTGTTGGGGATTGGGAGTTTAATGATAAAGAACAGCAAGAATCTAAATCTAGCCGTAAAGAGCTACATATAGCTCCAGGTAAACCTTCTAGTAAGCGCAAGAAATTACGGCCTAAAAAACCAATGCTAATACCTAAGCATGGTTTTGAGAGACCTATAGCCCCTATTGTGCGGGAGGTATCTGTGCCTAGAACAACGACTGCAGCTGAGTTAGCTCAGAAAATGTCTGTAAAGGCAGCTGAGGTAATTAAGACGCTGATGAATTTAGGTATTATGGCCACAATTAACCAGTCCTTGGATCAAGATACGGCGATAATTATTGTAGAGGAGATGGGACATAAACCTAAGCGTTTACAGGAAAATCTACTTGAACTTGAATTAGCCCAATCTGAGCAAAAAGAAGGGAAAGAAATTTCACGTGCTGCTGTGGTGACTGTTATGGGTCATGTAGATCATGGTAAGACTTCACTTCTTGATTATATTCGAAGAGCTAAGGTTGCTGCTGGTGAAGCTGGTGGCATTACTCAGCATATTGGTGCCTATAAGGTACGATCAGGGAGAGGCGAAACTACTTTTATTGATACTCCAGGTCACGAGGCGTTTACTGCGATGCGCGCTCGAGGGGCTAAAGTTACAGATATTGTTGTGTTGGTTGTTGCGGCAGATGATGGAGTAATGCCACAAACTATAGAAGCTATCCAGCACGCTCGAGCAGCAGGGGCTCCAATAGTGGTGGCAATTAATAAAATTGATCGGCCTAATGCTGATCCGGATCGAGTTAAGCAAGAGTTAGCTAATCATGAGGTTATCACGGAGGAATGGGGAGGTGATACTCAGTTTGTAAGTGTCTCAGCTAAGACTGGAGAGGGAATTGATAGCTTAATTGAAGCTATCTTACTTCAAGCTGAGATAATGGAGCTTAGAGCTTCTCCTGAAGGTTCCGCTCGTGGAGTAGTAATTGAATCTCGGCTAGATAAAGGGCGAGGGCCGGTAGCTACCGTATTAGTGCAAAGCGGTACCTTACGTAAGGGTGATATCCTTCTTAGCGGGATAGAGACGGGTCGAGTTCGAGCTATGCTTACTGAATCTGGCTATGAGATAGTGGAAGCAGGGCCTTCAACACCAGTGGAGATTATAGGATTATCTGGGGCACCAAATGCTGGTGATGAGGCAATAGTAATATCGGATGAACGTAAAGCACGAGAAATTGCTGAATTTCGCCAGGCTAAAGAGCGTGAAGCTAAATTAGTACGACAACAATCAGCTAAACTAGAGAATATGTTTAGTGAGATGGGAGAAGGTGAAGTTAGAGTACTTAATCTTATAATTAAGACAGATGTGCAGGGATCTGCTGAGGCTCTCTCTGATGCGTTAGCAAAAATCTCTACTAATAAAGCTAAGGTTAAGGTTGTAGCTTCTGGGGTAGGTGGAATTAATGAGACTGACGTTAATTTAGCGGTAGCCTCTAATGCTATTATTATTGGTTTTAATGTTCGTGCTGACGCAACAGCCCGCCGTTCTATTACTGAAAAAGGAATTGATTTACATTATTATGGTGTAATTTACGATGCTATTGATGAGGTTAAACGGGCTTTAACAGGTATGTTAGATCCTGAATATCGGGAGAACATTATTGGGTTAGCTCGTGTGGATGATATATTCCGTTCGCCTAAATTTGGTGCTATTGCGGGTTGTTTAGTCATTGAAGGTACTATACGTCGTAACAGCCCTATTCGGGTGCTGCGTGATAATATAGTGATATTTGAAGGGCAGTTAGAGTCTTTACGTCGTTTTAAGGAAGATGTTCAAGAGGTACGATCGGGAACCGAGTGTGGTATTGGCGTTAAGGACTATAAGGATATTAAGGTAGGAGATCAGATTGAAGTCTATGAGAGAGTAAAAATAGAAATTGTTTTATAAAATAAATATATTATGAGTCAAGAGTTTTCTCGTACTCGTCGTATTGGTGAATTGCTACAGCGAGAACTAGCGCAGCTGATTCAAGAGGATCTTAAAGATCCTCGAATAAGGTTAATCACAGTTTCTCATGTAGATGTAGCACCAGATCTTAGGCAAGCAAAGGTCTACGTTACCTTCTTCCACGGGGAGGTAGATAGCCAAGAGCAATTAAAGATTTTAAATAGAGCGTCAGGATTTCTTCAGCGTAGTTTAAGTCAGCGAGTCAGCCTGCGAGTTACTCCCTATTTACAGTTTGTTTATGATCATTCTATTGAACGTGGCAGATATTTAAGCGCTCTTATTGATGAAGCTATAAAAAAGATTCAGGTGTTAAAATAAACGTTAGTGAGCGTGAGTAAACGCTAATATGAAACAATGCCAGCCTAAAGGCCAAAACATTCATGGGGTAATTTTACTAGATAAACCAGCAGGGATTAGCTCTAATAGTGCTTTGCAGCAAGTTAAGCAAATTTACCAAGCTTGCAAAGCAGGCCACACAGGTAGCTTAGATCCTATAGCTACTGGATTATTACCAATTTGTTTTGGGGAAGCTACTAAAATTTCAGGGTTCCTTTTAGAGGCTGATAAACGTTATCAGGTAACCTGTCGCTTAGGTATAACCACTACAACTGGAGATGTGAGTGGTGAGGTAGTTAAAGTTAGCGCGATTAAAGCGTTAAAAGCGGATGAAATAGTAAAAACCTTAGCTAGTTTTTCTGGCTCACAGAAACAGATACCTCCAATGTATTCAGCGCTTAAATACCAAGGGCGGCGACTTTATGAGCTTGCCCGTCAAGGTATTGAAATAGAACGGGAGCCTCGTCAGGTAATTATTTATAATATTAAATTTATTGATCTGATGAATGATAAGCTAGAATTTGAGGTATTTTGCTCTAAAGGAACATATATTCGGGTTTTAGTAGAAGATATAGGCTGGGCGCTTGGATGTGGTGCTCATGTGACAGCACTGCGGCGTACTCAGTCTGGATGTTTTGATTCATCTGAAATGGTATCACTAAAACGATTAAAAGAGCTAGCTAAAGCTGGTATTGAGCAGCTTAACACATTGCTTTTACCTTTAGAACGAGCCTTGGGAGACTGGCCTGCAATAGATTTAATTGCTGATCTGGCTCACTATCTTCGACAAGGGCGACCAGTACGGGTTTCACAAACTCCTGATAAAGGCTGGGTTCGTTTAATAGAACGCGACAAGGGATTCTTTGGAATAGGACAAGTAACAGAAGATGGTCGTATTGCCCCACGCCGGTTGATCTTTACCTAGGATAGTTGATATTAGTAAAATTGCTGATTTAACCGATGATATAAAATAAAAGACATACTAGATGTGATCTGAGATGAGGAATAAAGAGATATGCCCTTGAGCCATGAAAAAAAAGCACAAGTTATTAGGGACTACCAGCACTCTGTCAACGATACAGGGTCAACTGAAGTACAAGTTGCCTTACTATCAGAGCGTATTGGTCAGTTATCTGATCATTTTAAACAACATATACATGATCATCACTCACGACAGGGGTTATTACGAGCTGTCAGCAAGCGCCGTAAATTACTAGATTATTTAAAGAAAAAAGATTTGGATCGTTATCGTAATTTAATTAGCGCATTGGGGTTGCGCCGCTAATAACCCCTATGTTATTAAATTAAAGTGGAATATTGCTGCCGTAGTTAAGCAGGTGCTCTATAGACGAGGTCAAGCGCATACAGTAAGTAGTTTATAGTTATGGTATCTATAAGCTGCTCCTCTAGCCATATATAATAAGGAAATAGAATGTGACTCCAGTTAGAAAGGTAGCTGAATACGGTGATCGTCCCTTAGTTATTGAAACCGGTCATATGGCTCGACAAGCTGATGGAGCTGTTGTCGTTCATTACGGTGAAACCGCCGTGCTGGTGACAGTAGTAGGGGTGAAGGAGACAGTTGAGAGTCGCGATTTTTTCCCGCTGACAGTCAATTATCAAGAAAGAGCCTATGCTGCTGGTAAAATTCCAGGAGGATTTTTTAAACGTGAAGGGAGACCTACTGAGAAGGAGACATTAACTTCGCGACTAATTGATCGCCCATTACGACCTTTATTCCCAAAAGGTTTTACCAATGAGGTTCAGGTAATTGTAACTGTTATTTCTTCCGATGGAGAGAACGATCCAGATATCCCGTCTATTATTGGGGCATCTGCTGCTCTAGCTATTTCAGGAATTCCTTTTAATACCCTAATTGCAGCTGCTAGGGTTGGTTATATTGATGGTCGATATGTACTCAACCCAACACTGGATCAAATGGAGAAATCAGCCCTTGACTTAGTAGTAGCTGGAACAGAAAAAGCAGTTTTAATGGTAGAATCTGAAGCCCGAGAGTTGCCTGAGGAAATAATGCTTGGCGCTGTGGTATTTGGTCACCAAGAAATGCAAGGAGTGATTAAATTAATTCAACAATTAGCCGCAGAGACTAGAAAAATCGCTTGGGATTGGGAGGCGTTAGCCGAAGAGAAAGATTTGAAATTTGCTGTTCAAAGCACGGGGGAGGATTCTCTAAAAATCGCTTATCAATTACGATCAAAGCCAGAACGTCAAGCCCGTTTAGTGGAAGTACGAAACTCTATTATTGAGCATTTAGTCTCAGAAGAAAATCCTCGATGGAATAAAGCTCAGGTGCTAGAGGCTATTCATGCTCTAGAAAAATCCCTCGTACGGGAACAAATTTTAGCGGGTAAAGCGCGTATAGATGGCCGTGATACTAAGACTGTTCGGCCTATTAGTATTATAACCGGTTTGTTACCACGAGCCCATGGTTCAGCTTTATTTACCCGAGGTGAAACTCAAGCTCTAGTAGTGACTACTTTGGGTACTGAACGTGATGCTCAAGTGGTAGACTCTATCGAAGGGGAGCACCGGGAGCGCTTTATGTTACATTATAATTTTCCCCCTTACTGTGTAGGTGAGGTAGGGTTTGTAAGTTCTCCTAAGCGACGAGAGATTGGTCATGGCCGTTTAGCTAAACGTAGTCTAAATGCTGTAGTGCCCAATGAGGAGGATTTTCCTTATGTGATAAGGGTAGTTTCGGAGATTATGGAATCTAACGGCTCTAGTTCTATGGCAACTGTATGCGGTACTAGCCTTTCTTTAATGGATGCAGGGGTTCCAGTCAGATCTCCTGTTGCGGGTATTGCCATGGGTCTCATTAAAGAGGAAGATCAGTTTGCTGTCTTAACTGATATTCTTGGTGACGAAGATCACCTAGGTGATATGGACTTTAAAGTAGCAGGTACAGAGAAAGGTGTTACTGCTTTACAGATGGATATTAAAATTGATGGTATTACTGAAGAGATCATGCGTACTGCTTTGTCTCAGGCACGGGAAGGACGTCTTCATATCCTTCAAAAAATGAACGAGATTATTTCTGTACCACGCCAAGAGATGTCTGAATATGCACCTCGTATGATTGTTTTTAAAATAAATCCAGAAAAGATCAGGGACGTGATTGGCAAAGGAGGATCTACTATCCGGGCGCTTACAGAGGAAACAGGTACTACCATTGATATCAATGACGATGGAACCGTGAAAATATTTTCTTCTGATAAGGCGGATGGACAAGAGGCTAAACGTCGAGTAGAGGAAATTGTTTCTGATGTGGAGGTTGGTAAAATTTATGAAGGACGAATATCTCGGTTAATGGATTTTGGCGCCTTCGTTACGATTTTACCCGGTAAAGATGGTTTACTTCATATCTCACAGATCTCGGATGAACGGGTAAATAACGTTAGTGATAAGCTATCGGAGGGGGATATTATCCGTGTTAAAGTTCTAGAAATAGATAAACAAGGTCGAGTTCGTTTAAGTATGAAGGCAATATTTACTGCTGAGAATAAATAGATAACATTTAAGCCTCAATTTAATATAGAGAAAAGATCTCACTAAATCATACCTAAATAGCGCAAGGAGATATGCCGTGGTAGCTGAACCTATAGACAATATAATGGGGTTATCTAAGCTTACAAAATTACCAGCATTAGGTATTGATAAAGAGAGTTTAGCGAGTGACTATAAGCGCTATTTTTCCTATTTTTTAGGGCGTGAGGGGCGAGAATCTGAGAAGCATTATCTATATTTTGCCTTAGCACTTACTATCCGTGATCGGTTAATAGAGCGCTGGAAAGGCACTAAACGTGCCTATGATGAAAGCGGTTGCCCTCGATCTCACTATCTTTCTATGGAATATTTACTTGGCCGTTGCCTAGGCAATGCTGCGCTTAATTTAAATCTTGAAAATGAGTTAGCGGCTGCATTACAAGCTTATGGCTTGAAGCTAGAAGAGTTAACTACGCTAGAGCCGGATGCAGGCTTAGGTAATGGGGGTTTAGGGCGTTTGGCCGCCTGTTTTTTAGATAGTTGCGCAACCTTACAGCTTCCTGTTATTGGGTATGGTTTACGCTATGAGTATGGTATGTTTCGTCAGACCATTAATAATGGCTATCAGGTAGAAGAGCCTGATAACTGGCTACGAGAAGGTAACCCATGGGAAATAAAAAGACCTGAATATAAACAAAGAATTAAGTTTGGTGGACGCACAGAGTATGTAGATGATGGCAGTGGGAATTGGCGTATACGCTGGGTTGATACCAAGGATGTTCTTGCTGTGCCTTATGATATTCCTATTCCTGGGTATCGCAACGGTACAGTAAATACCTTGCGTTTATGGAAAGCTAAGGCTATTCATGTCTTTGATTTAGGTAAATTTAATGCCGGAGAATATCCAGAAGCAGTAGCAGAGGAGAATGCTGCTGAAAACATTACCATGGTACTTTACCCTAATGATGCGACAGAACATGGTAAAGAGACACGTCTGCGCCAGCAATATTTTCTTGTTTCAGCGAGCTTACAAGATGTTCTTCATGATTGGGTACATCGTTATGGGGAGAATTTCACTAAATTTGCTGAGAAAAATCGGTTTCAGCTTAATGATACCCATCCCACCTGTGCAATACCAGAGCTGATGCGTCTATTGATGGATGTATATAATCTAAAGTGGGAGGAGGCTTGGAAGATTACAAGCAGTACAGTAGCTTACACTAATCATACCTTGTTGCCAGAAGCTTTAGAGAGGTGGCCGGTAAATATGATTGGCTCGTTGCTGCCTCGAATTTTGGAAATTATTTATGAAATTAATACTCGATTTTTAGCAGAAGTAGCGCAGCGCTGGCCTCATGATACCGATAGACAAATTCGTATGTCTATCATCCAAGAAGATGAGATTAAGCAGGTGCGTATGGCGTATCTTGCTATTATTGCCAGTTTTTCAGTTAACGGGGTGGCTGCTTTGCATACTCGTTTATTAGAGCAGGGGTTATTCCGAGATTTTTCCGAGTTTTGGCCACATAAATTTAATAATAAAACTAATGGTGTGACTCCACGCCGCTGGCTAGCTAAATGTAATCCAAGGTTAGCCAGTTTAATTACTACGACTATTGGAGAAGGTTGGGTTACTGATTTAAGTCAACTTCGCCGCCTTGCCTCTTATGCAGATGATAAAAAATTTCGAGCGCGTTGGCGTGATATTAAACAAGCGAATAAAAAGCAGCTGCTCGCAGTTTTTTCTCATCACGGTATTCAAGCTGGTACTGATTCCTTATTTGATGTGCAAGTAAAGCGTATTCATGAGTACAAGCGGCAATTACTTAATGTTTTACATATTATTCATTTGTATGATCGAATCATCCGAGGAGATATAGCAAATTGGGTGCCTCGCTGTGTGGTGATCGGCGGGAAGGCGGCGCCAGGCTATCAGATGGCAAAGTTAATTATTAAGCTTATTAATAATGTTGCAACGGTAATTAATCATGATCCGAAAGTAGGTGATGCGCTTAAAGTATTTTTCCTTCCTAATTATGGAGTTTCAGCTATGGAGATTATTTGCCCTAGCGCTGATCTCTCGGAGCAAATCTCCACTGCAGGAAAGGAGGCCTCTGGTACTGGTAATATGAAGTTTATGATGAATGGTGCTATTACTATTGGTACTTTAGATGGCGCTAACATTGAGATTCGTGAGGAAGTAAGTGATGAAAATTTCTTTTTATTTGGATTAACAGCTAAAGAGGTACAAGAGACACGCCATCACTATGATCCAAATGCTATCATCGCTGGTGATGAGGATTTGCAACGAGTGATGCACTTACTTGAGAGTGGTCATTTTAATCAGTTTCAGCCAGGGGCTTTTAATCCTGTTTTAGACTCAATACGTGTCGATTCGAGGATTTTTAATCCTATTATAGACTCATTACGTAATCCTCGAGATCCTTGGATGGTGATTGCTGATTTTAGAAGTTATGTTAATGCTCAGCGCCGGGTTGCTGAGGCTTACCGAGATCAAGAGCGATGGACTCGTATGTCTATTCTAAATACGGCTGCAAGTGGTAAATTTTCTACGGATCGGACTATTAAGGAATATAATACCGATATTTGGAGGTTAGATCAGGTTCCAGCCTATTCTACAGAGGGCATTTCAATGTAACCCGAGAGGCTATATTAAATATTTTTAAGGTTAATGTTAATTAACTGTTTGGTATTATTAAATAATTAGAAATTGGTCATCTCATTGGATTTAATCTCTTAATTTTCCGTATAAAGGCGTTAATAGCTGCGGGTTTTCTAGAGAAGGTTTCTTGCTACAAGTTTATGGTCTATTGAAAAAAGGGGAGGAATAAGTACGGGGCAGCTAGAATAAGCATGGATACTAAAAGTATTTCAAGTATGAAAAAATTGTCTTTAGGTAATGCTGCTCTTAAGTGCCTTATAGCCTGTGATCCAGAAGAGAAAATTAAGGCTACCCATAATGTAGTACAGCTTTGGAAGGCTGAATGCTTAGAAGTTAATTTTACGATTAATTGCTTACCTAATATTCCAGGTCGCCCTATGCGGCCAACTTTAGTAGCCCCACGAAAATTATCGACACGTAAATTAACTTCAGCTGCGGGACGGGCAGCGTTGATTCATGCAATTACCCATATTGAATTTAACGCCATTAATTTGGCTTGGGATGCTGTTTGCCGCTTTCATGGGTTACCTAAAGCTTTTTATGATAATTGGATACAAATAGCTTCTGAGGAGGCTTATCATTTTTGTTTATTAGATACCTATTTACACTCGTTAGGTTATAAATATGGAGATTTCCCAGCCCATAATGGGCTTTGGGAAATGGCTCAAAAGACAGCCCATGATCCGCTTGTAAGAATGGCGCTTGTTCCTAGGGTACTAGAAGCAAGAGGACTTGATGTTACCCCTGGGATGGTAGATAGATTACAGCAAGCAGGTGATTTACAAGCGGTAGCAATTCTTAAAATTATTTTTCGCGATGAAGTAGGTCACGTAGCAATAGGATCTCATTGGTTTCACTACCTATGCAAGATTCGTGGACTTGATCCAGAGACCACGTTTTGTCATTTGGTTACCCGTTATTTTAAGGGTAAAGCGCATAGCTCCTTGCATCGTCAAGCGCGTCTGGAGGCAGGGTTTTCTGAATCAGAGCTACATATGTTAGAGAATATTAAATGATAGCAATCTAGGATATTTTTGCCGATTTTCTATTAGATCTTGACCGCCTAGTATAAAAAAAGCCATTATACGATGTTTTTGACAAAATTGCGGATTTATACGCTGAGGGGATATGAGTAAAACTGATCGTAAACGACTGCTGCGGGAGATGATTTTTTACCGACGTTTCGAGGAGCGTACGTTTGAAGCTTACATGGAACGTAAAATTGGTGGGTTTTTGCACCTGTACTCGGGACAAGAGGCGGTAGCAACGGGAGTGCTTCAGATGGTACAGGCTGATCGCGGGATTGGCTTTGACTACGTCATAACCGGCTATCGAGATCATATCCATGCTATTAAAAGTGGAGCACCAGCTCGGGAAGTAATGGCTGAACTCTATGGTAAGGAAACTGGAAGCTCCAAAGGTCGCGGGGGATCAATGCATATTTTTGACCCGAGCGCGCATTTTATGGGCGGTTATGCTTTGGTAGGACAGCCATTTCCTCTTGCTGCCGGATTAGCTTTAGCCTGTAAGCATCAAAGAGAAGGGAGAATTGCTGTTTGTTTTTTAGGGGATGGCGCTAATAACCAAGGTACATTTCATGAAACCATGAATATGGCATCCATATGGAAACTGCCGGTATTATTTGTGTGTGAGAATAATCTTTACGCGATTGGTACTGCTATTGAGCGCTCAACGGCTGTCCTTGATCAATACCAGCGTTTAGGTGCTTATAAGATACCTGCTAGCCAACACTCGGGACAGGATATTGAGATAGTTATGGAGGCTACTCGTTCAGCTGTCACCCATGTACGAAATGGTAATGGACCCTATTTTCTAGAGTTTCTAACTTACCGTTATCGAGGTCATTCTATGTCAGATTCTGGGGCTTACCGTAGTAAGGAGGAAGTAACGGACTGGATGCAACAAGATCCTATTCAAATTTTAGCTACAAGATTAATCCATGCCAACGAGCTAACTGAAGGAGAGTTAAAGGATTTAGAGCAGGAAGTTCAGAATGAGATTGATAATGATATTATAAAATTCGCTGAAGAAAGCCCAGAGCCAAGAGTAGAAGATTTAACTAAATACGTGTTTGAGGATAACCCAGATCCGCGTTGGATTGGACCATTACGGGCAGGAGGGGAAGCCCATGGCTGAGCTCGCTTATTGGGAAGCATTACGGCGAGCCCATGATGAAGAATTAGCGAATGATCCCAGTGTTATTGCGATGGGTGAAGATATTGGTGTAGCAGGAGGTACTTACAAAGCTACGCTTGGCCTTTATGAGAAATATGGAGAGGAGAGAATTATTGATACCCCTATCTCTGAGAATTCTTATACTGGTATAGGCATTGGCGCTTCCATGGCCGGGATGCGGCCTATTATTGAGATTATGTCCATCAACTTTGCTTTACTTGCAATGGATACTTTGGTAAATGCGGCTGCTAAAATCCGCTATATGTCTGGAGGTCGTGCTCAGTGCCCCATTGTAATGCGGACTCCTGGAGGAACTGCACATCAATTAGCAGCCCAGCATTCAGCACGGCTAGAGAAGATGTTTATGGGGGTAGCTGGCCTTCGAGTTGTTACCCCTAGCACCCCCCTAGATGCCTACGGCATGCTCAAATCTGCAGTGCGTTGTAACGATCCGGTGATTTTTATTGAACATGAGAGCATGTACAACCTGAAAGGAGAAGTGCCCGATGAGGAAATATTCCGCCCGTTGGAGGGTGCTGAAGTTGTCCGTAAAGGGACTGATATTACCCTGATAGGGTATAACTATAGCGCGCATTGGTGTATCGCCGCAGCCAATAAATTAGCTCAGGAAAATATCCATGCTGAGGTAATAGATTTACGATCTCTTAAACCTATCGACCGGGAAACTATCCGTTTATCTATAGAAAAAACTCATCGGGTTTTAGTAGCTGAAGAGGATGAAGGGCCTGTGGGTGTTGGTAGCGAGATAATAGCTGGAATTATTGAAGATTGTTTTTTTGCACTGGATGCTCAACCGGTAAGAGTCCACGCGGCAGATGTACCAGTACCCTATAATCATCGTTTAGAGAAAGCAGCAATTCCTAATGCTCAGAGTGTTTATCAAGGGGTACTTAAAGTATTAGGGAAGAGTGAGTAGCAAGTAAATATTTGAGTTGATCTTATGGCTGAACCTTATGTTATCAAAATGCCCCAGCTCTCAGATACCATGACTGAAGGAGTGCTGGTTTCATGGGAAAAGGAAATCGGTGATTTTATCGAGCGTGGTACTGTCGTCGCAACAATAGAAACCGATAAAGCTATTATGGACGTGGAGGTATTTCGCGAAGGCTATCTCTCTGGACCTCGCTTACCTATAGACGGAGTTACTGCGGTAGGTAATCCTATTGCCTATTTAGTGGCTGAAGTTGATCAAGTCACTAAAGGTGAGGCCACGATAGAATCTAAACAATCTCAGCCAAAGAAAAAAGCTGAGATTGATTCTGATAATACCTTGAAACCAAAATCTGAAATCAAAGTTCTTCCAGTAATGTTAGAAGCAGGAGTACCTGCACCTCATCCAAATCATACTCGGGCAACTCCTTATGCCCGGCAGCTTGCAGGTACCTATGGAGTTGATCTTACTGGGATTACAGGAAATGGACGTAAAGGGGTAATTATAGCGGCTGACGTACTCGCTAATACAGACTCTAATCAGGTAAATCGTCAGGGTTTTGAAGCTTCGGGTGTGGGCAGAGCTATGGATAGTATGGAGAAAGCTATTGCTCATAATATGGAATACTCTCTCTCCACGCCTCTGTTTAGAGCAACTATTTACATAGATTCTTCGCGGCTAGTTGCAATATCTAAGAAGCAAGGCGTTTCGGTAACTATAGCTTTAACGAAAGCAGCAGCATTAGCTATTCAAGATCACCCTAAAATCAATAACGCTTACCAGCATAAAGACCATATTTTAGAGCGGAAGCAAATTGATATAGGAATTGCGGTAGAAACAGAAAGTATGGGCTTAGTTGTGCCTGTATTACGAAATACGCTCGAACGCAACCTTGATGATTTAAACGCTAATTGGGTTGATCTGGCAAAGCGAGCAAGAATTAAGCGATTAAAGCCGGAGGAGTACGCTAATCCAACTTTTACTATCTCCAATATGGGGATGTTAGGAGTAGCTTATTTTGATGCTATTCCTTCACCTGGAACTTCGGCTATTCTAGCAGTGGCAACCACCGGATCTCAGGGAATGCCGGTAACCGTTACTGCTGATCATAGGATCATTAATGGCGCTGATGCAGCTCGTTTCTTAAATACCCTTAAAGAACGAGTAGAGCATCCCGAGACATGGATTAAAGACAGTAGTAGTTCTTCATCAGCAGTTAAGGAGCTTAGCATCCCATTATCTTTAGAGGGGAGCTGGGATTATGATGTCGTTGTGATTGGCGGAGGTCTTGGCGGAGAGGATTGCGCCCGAGATCTAGTTGAGCATGGTGTTAAAGTGGCTTTAATTAACGACTCATCTTTACCAGGAGGTGAGTGTTTATGGCGTGGCTGTATCCCTTCTAAGACTTGGCGGGCGGCTGCCGATCGTATTCGAGATCGGGCTCATGATTCTCATTTAGGGGTAAAAAATGCAGGGCTACCATCCCTTAATTGGGAATCGCTCGAAAAAACTCGCCGATATATTCTTCAGTCCCGAGGTGAAATGGCGCTAAAAGCCGATATAGGGATGAAGATTAAATATATCCACGGGTATGCTCGTTTTGTTGATGAGCACCATATTATTGTTGATACCGTAGGCAATAGCGAAGATCCGTTTACTCGTACTCAGCCTAGTGAGGGCTCTCAAGGACAAAAGATAAGTTTTGCAGGGGCAGTGATTGCCACAGGTGCCCCTCCATTTATTCCGCCTATCCTAGGTGCTCAAGAGGGTTTAGCTACAGGTGGAGTACTTACTTCCGATACTGTGTGGGGATTAGAGCATGTCCCTAAACGTTTAGCCGTAATTGGTGGTGGGGCTATTGGTGTAGAGATGGCTCAAATTTTTCAGGATTTTGGCTCTGAGGTTGTGTTGCTAGAAGCTCAAGATCGCTTACTAGCAGAAGTAGAACCAGAAGTCAGTAAACAATTAAGGGATGTATTGAATGCTGATCCAAATCTTATCGTATATACTTCAGCTAAAGTGCAAAAGATCATCAGCAGCCAATCAGGGGTGATGCAAGTTGCCTTTGATGACTCTGAAGGTAATCACCATACGTTAGAAGTGGATCGCATTATTATGGCTACGGGCAAGCGGCCTAAGTTAGAGCCATTAGCCTTAGACAAAGTGGTGGGGGTAGCAGTAGAAAATGGAGTCATTCAGGTGGATGCCCAGTGCCGTACTTCTAAGCCTCATATCTTTGCAGTGGGTGATGTGATTGGCGGTTTGATGCTGGCCCATACAGCAGGGCAGCAAGGGCGAGTTGCAGCAGCCACTATCTTAGGAAAACCTCATATCTATGAGTTAGAGAAGGACTGCGGCGTAATCTTTACTAGACCGCAGGCGGCTTTTGTAGGTCTATCCACAGCGCAAGCTAAGGAGAGAGGGGTTGATGCGGTGGAGGTAAAATCACCTATTCGCATTGATGCAAAGGCCATGATTAATCATGAGACTGAGGGCTTTATTAAGATGGTAGTAGATAAAGCAAGCCATCGCATTATTGGGGTTCATTTCTTGGTTGATCATGCGGATACGTTAGTTGGAGAAGCAGTCATGATTGTTACGGGGGAGATGACTTTGGAACAAGTAGCTAGAGCTATCCATCCCCATCCTACCCAGACTGAGATATTTGGAGAGATGGCCCGTAGACTGTTATCGCGCCTACGCCGTACTCAGCGGTAGTTGATAGGAAAAGTCGTATACTTAAGTTCTCAAATATTTCTTTGAAAATCAGATAAGTTTTTCATGACCACGATAAAAAAAGTTGTACTTGCTTATTCAGGGGGATTAGATACTTCTGTAATCCTTAAGTGGCTACAGGAAACTTATGGCTGTGAAGTGGTTACCTTTACTGCAGATATCGGTCAAGAGGAGGAAGTAGGAGCAGCCCGAGCTAAAGCTAAAGTTTTAGGAGTCAAGGAAATTTATATTGAGGATTTACGTGAGGAGTTTGTACGAGAATATGTCTTTCCCATGTTTCGAGCCAATACCCTCTATGAGGGGGAATATTTACTAGGTACTTCTATTGCACGGCCCCTGATTGCTAAGCGATTAGTGGGGATTGCTAATGAAACTGCTGCCGATGCTATTGCCCATGGGGCTACGGGTAAAGGAAATGATCAAGTACGTTTTGAACTGGGGGCTTATGCCTTACGGCCTGATATTCGAGTAATTGCCCCATGGCGGGAGTGGGATTTAACTTCAAGAGAAAAACTACTGGTTTATGCAGAAGCAAATGGGATTCCAGTGGAAGGAAAGCGAGGATCTAGATCTCCATACTCTATGGATGCCAACTTATTGCATATTTCCTATGAGGGAGGTATCCTAGAAGATCCTTGGCTTGAGTCTGAAGAAACCATGTGGCGCTGGACTATATCTCCAGAGCTAGCGCCTGATCAGCCAACCTATATAGAGTTAGAATACCGCTGTGGTGATATTACCAAAATTAATAGGGAATCTCTTAGCCCCGCCAAGGTTCTGGAGACCCTTAACCGCTTTGGTAGCAAAAATGGTATTGGTCGTTTAGATTTAGTAGAAAACCGATACGTTGGAATGAAATCTCGGGGCTGTTATGAGACTCCGGGGGGCACAATTATGCTTAAAGCGCATCGAGCGATAGAATCTCTCACTTTGGATCGAGAGGTGGCTCATCTTAAAGATGAGCTGATGCCCCGTTATGCAAGCCTTATTTATAATGGTTACTGGTGGTCTCCAGAGCGCATTTTACTACAGCAGTTTATTGATTCCTCTCAGAATACCGTTAATGGCGTAGTGCGTCTTAAGTTGTATAAAGGTAATGTGATGATCATAGGCCGTCGATCTGAAACTGATAGCCTATTTGTGCCCCAGATGGCTACTTTTGAAGAAGATTTAGGCGCTTATAATCAACAAGATGCTGAAGGTTTTATTAAGCTTAATGCCCTTCGGTTACGTATTAAAGCGATGAATAATAAGATGAGATAATTCTAAAGGGAAACAATTTAATAAGTTCTCTAGCCTAAGCTTATTAAACTTCCTTTTCAAATATAACCCCCCAACTTATTCAGCAAAAACTGCCTAGGAGCAGACTCTCCTAGAATAAAAACCTATAATCATTTCTCATCATAACAAGTTATAAAATTGGCTTGTTAAGGGTGCTGTTACGCCCAACTCCCTTGATTCTTCTTTAATTTTACACTCAATTTAAGATGAGTGCTGTCGATAGGTTTTATGAAATTAATTAAGTTAAAAAAGGTTAGGGCGTGAAATTTAATAAGCTAGCAGTAGCGGTATTTTTAGTAGTAGGTATTAGTTCTAATGTTATAGCTAGAGATTACGACACTAAATTTGAAACTGATCTGAATATCCATCATAAGTTCTTTAAGAGGGATAGGAACAAAGATAAACTTCTGGACTTAAATGAAGCTTATTCAGGCTTTATGCACACGCCTGATTATGAAGTGAAGATATGTGGGATTTCTCAAATTACGATAAGGATGACTGACAATAGAGGATTAGATTACGAAGAATATAGTAATAAGGTTATTTCCAAAAAAGGATACGATAAGAAGTTAAAGAAGAAGAAAATAAAGGATAAATATATTAGATTTACTACTACAATGAGGTCTTATATTGATTTTACTAATGCAGGTAAGAATAGAGAGAGATAAGGTATTAAGTTTTGATGAGATTGATACTATCCTAAACAGATCAGATTTAAATAGGTATTTCATAAAATCAGATATTAATCAAGATAGAGTATTAAATTTTAGGGAGTTTTCTAGCCAATATGTTGATCTTATAGAGAGAAATAAGCGATTAGAAGAAATTAAGAGAAAAAAAGAGGAAGAAAAGAGGCAATAGAAATGGATGCACTTAAGAATGCGCTAAGCTATATATTATACAGGATTTTTAAACTACTTTGTAAGAAAAAGGGGTGGGAGATTTAATCATCAGATTTCCTTTGCCTGCTGTGCAGCATTACCTACATAAGTTTGAGGGGTTAAATTTAATAATTGCTCTTTAGCTTCGATCGGAAGATTTAGATTGCGGATAAATGCTTGGAGGCTGTTTTTATCAATACGCTGCCCCCGAGTAAATTTTTTGAGCTTTTCATAAGGTTCATCGATTCCATAGCGACGCATAACTGTTTGTACTGCTTCTGAGAGAATCTCCCAGCTATCTTCTAAATCTGCATTTATTTGTGGGTTATTAACTTCTAATTTCCCAATTCCTTTGAGGGCAGAGGAATAGGCAATCAGAGAGTGAGCAAATCCAACCCCTAAATTTCGCAGCGCAGTGGAATCAGAGAGATCTCGCTGCCAGCGAGAGATGGGGAGTTTTTCTGCGAGGTGTTGAAAAATAGCATTTGCAATTCCAATATTACCTTCAGCATTTTCAAAATCGATAGGATTTACCTTATGGGGCATGGTGGAGGAGCCTACCTCACCGGCTACCACTTTCTGCTTAAAATATCCTAAAGCAATATAGCCCCAAATATCGCGGCAAAAATCAAGCAATATCGTATTAAAACGCATCACCCCTTGAAAGAGATCAGCCATATAATCATGAGGTTCTATTTGCGTAGTATATTGATTCCACTGTAAGCCTAACTGAGTGATGAAGGTGCGAGTTATTAGGGGCCAGTTAATTTCTGGATAGGCAATTTGGTGAGCATTATAGTTTCCCACTGCGCCATTCATTTTACCGTAGAGATGGATTTTTTCGATGGATTGGCGTTGTAACTCTAAGCGATGGGCAAAATTTGCCATTTCCTTCCCTAGGGTGGTTGGCGAAGCGGGCTGTCCATGAGTGCGAGAGAGCATAGGGACTTGCTGGTAGCGGTGAGCAAGGGTTCGTATTTCAGTTATTAAAGCTTTCATCTGCGGGAGTAGTATCTTCTCCCGAGATTCTTTAAGCATCAGCGCATAGGCGATGTTATTAATGTCCTCTGAAGTGCAGGCAAAATGAATAAATTCACTGATTTTATTTAGCTCATCCTGAGGTTTGTACTTTTCTTTTAAGAAATACTCTACGGCTTTTACATCATGGTTAGTTGCAGCTTCAATAGCTTTGATGCGCTTAGCGTCTTTTTCTGAAAAATTATCTATAGTAGATTCTAAAAATAGCTCAGATTCTTTGCTTAATTCTGGGATCTCAAGGATTTTAGGGCAAGCGCTTAATAGTTGTAACCATCTTATCTCTACGATTACTCTGTAACGCAATAATCCATATTCACTGAAAATTGGGCGAAGAACATCCACTTTATTAGCGTAACGGCCATCAATTGGAGAAATAGCAGTGAGCGGTGAATAATCCATGTGATATTTTATTGGCGTGATTAGAAAGCTTAATTATAGCTTAGTATAAATTTGATTAGAGATGTAAAAAGACAGCACGAAGGTGGGGATAAAAATGGCGTGAAACGGTTGGGAGTGGAAGAATAAAATTAAGCCTAATATTATCTAGCTAGTCATTGGTTAGCGAGCCGAGATGTGAGCTTTATTTTAAGTCCCGCAGTTATAAGACGTAAAAAATCTAGCATAGTAATTCTTATGAGGTAATCATTTTTATTATCTACTTTAGCTTAATTTTGGATTTGGCAATAGCTTGGCACCCAACTGCGCTTTAATAGGTTAGAGGATACCGAGGTATAATCAAACGAGAGGCCATCTTGAATCATTTTTTCAACGTTAAATAAGTATTTTGCCTCTGGGATTCCCCAGAAAAATAACCTATAAATAGTGGGCAGCATGAGCTGTGCCAATTTGATACCAACGGGACCAATGAAATTTCTACGTTGGCCTACGTGCGCCATCTCATCGACCATAATTTCATGGAGAATTTCCCTGAGTCGTTGCTGGGCTTCAGGCTCATCAGCAAGTATTTCTCCAAATAACGTATCTAAGTGTTGATAAAATGTCATTCCCATAAGCTCGGTAATAAAGGCGGGGGCATCCATTAAAGCGCCAGGTAGGCGTGGGAAAATACGATATACCCTTTGTTTTATAGGTCCTAAGGGCACCCATTCGACTTTATCTAAGTGGAAGATACATAGCATTTCATTAAAGAATCGTATGTGGCAGAACTCTTCAGCTAAATGGACTCGGCTTATCTTATCGGTAAGTTTTTTTGATGCTGCCATATCAGGTATGACGTTCCATGCCTCTGAAATACCTACCCATTCGTGGCGAGCAAATTTATAAATGGCTGTTAAAAGCAGAGTTTTGCGATCAATAAGCTGAGGATCGTCTTTAAATTTTATATAATTACGATAAAACAACTCGGGGTTTGGGAGTGGGTTGCGAGAGCGAACGGGGTTATCCTGAAAGTACTTAAGCTTTTCTCGCTTATTGGTGAGATCTTTATCTTCTTCTAAAAGTTTACCCGCGTGCTGCTGAGTGAAGCGCCAGTAGCTTTCAAAGTTTTCTTCCTGCTCTTGGGCTGAACAAGGGGAAAAAATAGACCGATATGTATTGCTTTCGACCATTTATTTTAATTATCTCCTTGAATTTGGCTTAATATTAATATCCCGCAGTTTTTAAACCTAAATTTCCTGTATTTTTACTAGATCCCAAGATTGAGGCGGGATTGGATAGGCGGCCATATTTTCTAACGAAAAACCCTGAATTAGAGGTGGCGGTAAGAATATGGAAGTAGAGTGATGCGGGACCAGAACATATATTATTGCTTGCCAATACATCTAGTAAGAATTGAACTCAAAGCTTTCCACACTTGATAGTTAAAGTGAAAACTATAGTTTCAATCCTAAAATCTTAATCATTATTCTATCTTATCCAAATAATAATCTCTAGAAAAATTAAATAATCGCACCAAGTATTAGCGGCTAAAAATTAACTTAGTTTATAGTGAGCTGGGATTCCGTGATAAATTAATTATTTGTTAGCTAAGTTAACTGCTCTTGAGAATCTAATAGTATCTAACAGAGAGGCTCAATAGTAAGGTGATTCTGTAAGCTGTTTACCTTCATTTTGAAGGTATTCAAGAAAAGCTAGGGCTACCACAGACAATTGTTTACCAGTAGGGTAACCAATATACCAATGGCGTAGGATTGGGAATCCTTGCACATCAAGTGTCGTGACTGGTTCAAATTCTGCTACTTGTCCTGTTATCCCCTCAATTGCAAGGCTATGCTGAGATAAAATAGCAAGCCCTAGGCCGCTGGCAACAGCTTCCTTAATGGCTTCATTACTACCTAATTCCATGCGAACATTTAAATCCAAGCCGTTTCGCTGAAAAAGTTGCTCTAGCGTTATGCGAGTTCCTGACCCTAATTCTCGGATAATAAAGCGCTCTTGAGCAACTCTCTGGAGTGAAATATTAGTTGCCCCTACTAAAGGATGAGTTCTAGGGGCGATGATGACTAGAGGATTGGGTAGAAAAGGCCGAAACATCATGGCTAAATTCTGAGGTGGGCGGCCAAGGATATATAAATCATCTATATTTTGAATGATACGTTCTAGAAGTTTTTCTCGGTTAGTGACTTTTAAGGAGATATCGATCTCAGGATAACGCTGGCAAAATAAACCCAGTAAACGGGGAGTAAAATATTTTGCTGTAGTAATCACTGCTAATTTTAATTGCCCCTGTTTAAGTCCCTTTAAATCAGCAATTTCGACTTCAAGATTAGCTAGAGAATCAATTATCTCACAGCATACCTTGTAGAGCGCTCTACCAGAGGGGGTTAAATGTATTTTTTTTCCAATCTGCTCAAATAGGGGTAACCCGATAGCTTCGCTAAGTTTTTTGATTTGAATAGACACAGTGGGTTGGGTAAGAAATAACTCCTCAGCAGCTTTCCGAAAGCTGTTGTGACGAACCATAGCCTCAAAGATTTGCAACTGCCGGAGAGTTGCATGACGTGCAAGTTGTAGTTCTTTATCTTTCATCATAGATAATAATCTATCATTATCATATGAAAAATCTAATATTATTAACTGACTTATCATGATAGATTAATCCTGAACATTGAGCCAGAGCGGTTTTAAGCTTGGTAGAATGTAGGAAATCTTTAACGTAGGAGAATAGACTATGAGCAAATCAGAGACTATGGCCGAAGGGAAAGAACGCTATAAATCTGGCGTTATCCCTTATAAAAAAATGGGTTATTGGGAGCCTAACTATCAGCCTAAAGAGACTGACGTTATCGCCCTGTTTCGTATTACTCCCCAGGCAGGTGTTGATGCTGAAGAAGCTGCTGCTGCCGTTGCAGGAGAGTCCTCTACAGCAACTTGGACAGTGGTATGGACGGATCGCCTTACTGCTTGTGAACTCTATCGCGCTAAAGCCTATCGCATAGATCCAGTACCTAATACCGGTGCAGGCACTAAAACCGAAGCACAATATTTTGCTTATATTGCTTATGATCTGGATCTCTTTGAGCCTGGATCTATTGCTAACTTAACCGCTTCCATTATTGGTAATGTATTTGGTTTCAAGGCTGTAAAAGCCCTACGTTTAGAAGATATGCGCATTCCAGTGGCTTATTTGAAGACCTTCCAGGGTCCGGCCACGGGTGTTGTGGTCGAGCGGGAGCGCTTGGATAAGTTTGGTCGTCCGCTGCTTGGAGCAACCACTAAGCCAAAACTCGGGCTTTCTGGCCGTAACTATGGTCGCGTTGTGTATGAAGCTCTGAAAGGCGGTTTAGATTTCGTGAAAGATGATGAGAATATCAATTCTCAGCCTTTTATGCATTGGCGTGATCGGTTCCTCTATTGTATGGAAGCCGTCAATAAGGCCTCTGCAGCTACCGGCGAAGTTAAGGGACATTACCTTAATGTCACGGCTGCCACCATGGAAGATATGTATGAGCGGGCTGAGTTTGCCAAATCATTAGGCTCAGTCATCGTGATGATTGACTTGGTCATTGGCTATACCGCTATTCAGTCTATGGCCAAGTGGGCGCGTAAGAACGATATGATTTTACATCTGCACCGCGCAGGTAATTCTACCTACTCTCGCCAGAAGAATCATGGCATGAACTTCCGCGTTATTTGTAAATGGATGCGTATGGCTGGAGTTGATCATATTCATGCCGGTACCGTCGTCGGTAAACTCGAAGGCGATCCGCTCATGATTAAGGGCTTCTACGATACCCTACGTGATACCCATACCCCAACCAGCCTTGAGCATGGATTGTTCTTCGACCAAGATTGGGGCTCCTTGAATAAGGTTATGCCCGTGGCTTCTGGCGGCATTCACGCAGGACAGATGCACCAGCTGTTAGATTATCTTGGTGAAGATGTGATATTACAGTTTGGTGGCGGCACCATCGGGCATCCACAGGGAATTCAAGCGGGTGCAACCGCTAATCGGGTAGCCTTAGAAGCTATGGTGATGGCGCGCAATGAAGGCCGTGATTTTGTGAAGGAAGGTCCTCAGATTCTTGAAGCGGCTGCGAAGTGGTGCTCACCCCTAAGAGCAGCCCTTGATACTTGGAAGGATATCACCTTTAACTACGAGTCCACAGATACTGCGGACTTTGTACCCACAGCTACTGCTAGCCGTTAATGTTTAAGTGTGAGGAAATTCAGTTATGATGACTAACCCTGGAAACCGTCTAACGCAAGGGCAGTTCTCTTTTCTGCCTGATTTGACGGATGAGCAAATTTTAGCTCAAGTTAAATATGCGCTAAAGAATAGCTGGGCCGTGAATGTGGAGTATACAGACGACCCCCATCCACGTAATACCTATTGGGAAATGTTTGGCATTCCAATGTTTGATTTGAAAGATCCCGCTGGTATTTTGATGGAAATCAATGAGTGCCGTAAAACGTTCTCTAACCATTATGTTCGGGTAACGGCGTATAGCAGTGTACGGGGTACTGAGTCCCCAGCTATGTCGTTTATTGTCAATCGCCCTAAAAACGAGCCTGGGTTTGGGCTGGAGCGGCAAGAAATCGATGGGCGACGCGTACGCTATACTGTACGTAGCTATGCTACAGAGAAGCCAGAAGGCGAGCGGTATTAATACCATATAAAGTGAAATGAGGGGTAGCGGGTCTTTTAAGTAAGGCCCGTTACTTACTTTATGATATTAAAGGAGTAGATATCATGAATAACGCTGAGAACGGGAGCGCTATGAAGCATCAAACGGGCTGCGAGAGTGATACGCCAGTGGATCTGGATGCGGAATTCAAATCTTCTAATATTCAAGAGGTACTTGATAAACTGGATCGCGAGCTGATCGGTTTAAAGCCGATTAAGACTCGAATCCATGAAATTGCAGCGCTCTTGCTGGTAGATCGGCTGCGTCGGCAATTTGAGCTTACCTCTGAAACACCCACTTTGCATATGAGCTTCACGGGTAATCCAGGTACGGGTAAAACCACTGTCGCATTGCGGATGGGTGAGATCTTAAAAAGACTGGGTTATGTGCGAGAAGGCCACTTAGTGACGGTAACCCGCGATGACTTAGTGGGTCAGTATATTGGTCATACCGCCCCTAAAACAAAAGAAGTTATCAAAAAAGCTATGGGGGGGGTGCTATTTATTGATGAAGCCTACTATCTTTATAAGCCTGAGAACGAACGGGATTATGGCCAAGAATCAATTGAAATCCTGTTACAGGTGATGGAAAATAATCGGGATGACTTAGTGGTAATTTTAGCGGGCTACAAAGACAAGATGGATCGGTTTTTTATGAGTAATCCTGGCATGAGGTCACGTATTGCCCATCATCTGGATTTTCCAGATTACTCATCGGGAGAACTGATGGCTATTGCTAAACTGATGCTAGCAAGCCAGAACTACCGTTTTAGTACCACCGGAGAACAAGCATTTGTTGAGTATATTCCACAGCGCATGAAACTTACCCATTTTGCTAACGCCAGATCTATTCGTAATGCCCTAGATCGAGCACGTCTTCGTCAGGCAAATCGGCTTTTTGCATCCCGCGGAAAGAAGCTTACCCAGCTTGATTTAATTACAATAGAAGCTGAAGATATTCGAGCAAGTCGCGTATTTCTGGAAGGTACGCCAGATGATCATCTGAGAAATTAATAGATACAAAGAAGAGCTTTAATTAAAGATGATATCCGATGAGGTATCGCCCCTTCGAGTCATATCAAAAACGATTGATGCAGCTGATTTTAATCGAGTACGTTTGGCATTACGGCGGCTGGGGAGTCCTCTGCGGGTTGCACTACCGGAGCATCGTGGACTTGAGGTTATTTTAGATAATCAAGTGTGGCTATGCGTAGATAGTTGCCATGAAGATCGGTTAATTCTCGCGTGGCGATCTTTTGCTATGGTTGAACGCCAGGGTCTTCATGAGCCGGTAAAATGTGAGCTGTGTTTTTATCATATGCATGCGGGTCTTATTATGGGATCAGCAGTTGAACAATTAAGCCAAGCCTTAGAGCAACGACTTACCGAAGATAGAAATTCTATCTAGAGATCTGAGAGTCGTTCCTTTCTTTCCTTCCTGATCTTAGATAAATAGGGAGGAAGAGTTACCCCCTCCCTACAATGTATCAATACGGGCTAGTTTAAGGTTTTAATGAAGGTATTCGCCTCATTGATAGCGGATTCCATCTCTTTAATCAATTGATTTACGTTGGCTTCTATGGTGCTAAGATCACTCTGTAGTGAAGCAATGGCTCGCGCGTCTAAATTATGCTTTAAATATAATACCTGATCATGAAAAGTACCCAGTACTGGCTCCATTTTCGATTCGGCGCGTTTCATAGCTTCAAGTAGCTTCTCATACTTAACTTTAGTTTGAGCTAATTGCTGCTCACTTTTACGTCTCAAAGATGCATCGTGATATTCACCGATTTCCTCTTTCCATTCAGAGAATAAAGCGCCAGCAACACTCTCTACATCGGAAATTCGGCTATGCACTTTCTCAGCTTTATCCTTGCTGTCTTGGTATTCTCCATCAAGTTTATTATAAAGTACTTCTAGATCGCCGCCATTGAAATTAACGACAGAAGAAAACTGCTCTAGGGCAGATTTAAACTGCTGTTTAGCTTCTGTTTGAGCATCCCGTACTTTCTCAACACGGTACGATAGGATATCTCGTTTTTGATAACCAAACTTCTCCATGGCCTTATAATAAGCCGTTTGGCAGCCAAGTGCTAAAACGCAGGTGCTGCTAATGAGTAGGGTACGGGTAGTAGAATTAAGGTATATATTCAGCATGTAGATAATTCTCCTTATATCAAGCTTAAATTTAATTTAACGATTTTAAAATAGAAACACCTAAGGTGGTATCGATTTATGGCGTAACTGTTAATTTATACGCTATTAGTAGGGAAATTTAGAATTACGAGCCTGTAAAGGAGATTAATAATGCCTAAAGGTGGGCAATTTTCTATCTTTTTTTAAGGCGGAGGAGATTAATTTACTCTAGCATGAGCGATCAACAGTATTAATCTGCTAACGTCAGATAATCGTCAGAAGTGCTAATAAGTAAATATCTTTAAAATCAAGAAAAGAGACCGATCTGGGTAGGATACATTCCCTAGAAATCCTTTTTCTAGGTTTTAAGTAAAACGCGTCGGCCTCTATTTAAGTAGTAAACAAGGATTGTAAGCAGTGACCGCTAATAGATTTATATTAACCCCTCTTTTTTCAATGCTTTTTGTACGGCTGAATCAGCTGCTAACGTATCGTGAAGGCGAACCAAATTTGGATAATGGCTAATCCCTTCAGGGAGTACTTTTTTACCCCATTGAAGCATGGGAAAAGCATAAGCATCAAGAATTGACCGGTTGTCACCTAAAATATACTTCTTACCTTTGAGATGATCTTCAAGCAATTGATAGCGTTTGTGGACAAGTTTTATCCCTGCAGCTTTTGCCATATTAAGTGCTGCCTCATCCTCAGCAGTGGTATAACGCTGGGGTGCAAAGACAGGGTAAAAGGAGGGGTGTAGATCGCCGGTAAAAAAAGATAGCCAGCGCCTCAGCTCAGCCTTATCACGGATTGATCCCCCTCCACCAAGGTTTGCTTCGGGAAAGCGATCAGCAAGATAGTTGAGTACGGCGCCAGCCTGAGTCAACATCCAACCTTCACCTGTGTCGAGGATTGGGACGGAGCCTGCGGGATTGAGTTTTAGAAATGCCGGATCACTCAGGTTAACCGCTTCAGTTTCATACGGTTTTTGGATCCATTCGAGCACGATATGAGGAGCAAGGGAGCAGGCACCGGGTTTGTAGTAGAGTTTGATCATATATCGAACCTCCTTTAATTATAAAACGTGAAGATAATCAAGTTAAATATAACATAAACCTATAAGCTATATATAATATTCACTTTTACTTAAGCTTTGTAGCACTACGTATTTAACATCTTCTAATACCGCCTATCTAAAAACCGCTAGCGGTAAAGGTGTTCTGCCTATAGCCGATATATCAAATTGTGAATTTTAACAATGTAATATTATATCTAATTATTTGATTTTAATGAATTTTGCTCCAAATAGGGATTAAATGATGCCAGAAGAAAGAAAAATTATTTGTACCTTAGAAAAAGAATTTTATTCTGAAAAGGACCAAGGGAAATTAAGGGTTCTATTTGAAATCCTTCCAAGCGGTATTCACCCAGTCAATAAAGATGAATTTTTTTGTAAAACAGAACAAGTTTTTGTAACGGGAGGCTATGGCGAGATTAAAGAACGTTTTAAGGACTCTATTTTTGAAGCAAAATGCATATTATCAAAATACATTCAAGGAGGGTGCTTGTAGATATGTAACGAATAACAACATATTCCCCTGTGAGGAAATTAGGGGGTTAATGGTAGGTCAGATCTTGTCTTTCCCACTACCAGCTATATCTAACCCTACCATCAGCGTCTCAGATCTTCCTAAGTGCCAACATAATCTTCTTAGAAGATAACCAAATAATTTATGGTCCATTTAGCTACACATCTGTTAATACATTGAATCAATATACGTTAACGCTAAAAAGCATAGACACACCAAGTGATATTCCAAAATTTCATATTGCTAAAATAAATAAAGCAAAAATAAAAAGCTTCATTGCTGAAAATAAAACACAAGGCACAGTGTTTTTAGGCAATGTAAAAACAATTATAGACCGTAAAGATAATAATTTTATCGACTTTATATCTGATGAGCAGCTCATTTCCACCTATGGTAAGAAAATTGCCTCAAACTCTGAAATAAAAAATTTTAGTAAAAGTACTATTGATCAGATAAAGAAACATTATTCCTCTATACCAGACTATGAGAGATTCCCTGACAGATTTGAGCGGTTCTTTGAATGCTTAGACAATGCAGGGCAGTGGGGGAATACTCGTACAGAATTATTGGATAATTTCTTTTCAAGCCCAAAAGGGGAAAAAATTTTAAATAAATATATTGAGGAAAACAAAGAGCGTTATTTTAAAGCGGAAAAGCAATCATATCTTGAAGGGCTGAAGGAAAATTCTAAAAAAGAACGCGAAGAAATCGAAAAATTTAAACAAGAAAAAGAGGAATTAAAGTTAGATATTATAAAAAAATCTAGGGAACGAGATGAATTGGAAACAAATAACCCCTCACGGGTTTCAGCCCTAACCGAAGAAGAGAAAAATATAACCCAAAGTATTGCCGATAAACAAAATAAGTTAGATAAACTAGAAGAAAAGCATGACTCATATAAAACTATTCATGAATTAAAGAATAAAATTAAAAAGTTAGAAGATGAACGAGATGGCTTCTTGCGTAGAAAGGAGGAAATGGAGAAGCAAGTAAAAAAAGTTAAAGACGAGTTAAATAAAGAAAATCACGAGCTGATTGCTAAATTAGTTAAGTTAAAACCAGAGGTAGATGCGCTCTGTGGGCTAAGCCCTAAACCAGCGCTTAAATCTTTAGATTATGGGGTTAAGGTAAGGACCAATTCTAATGAAAGCCTGGAAGATACTAGAGAAGAATTAATCAATAGTGTATTAGATTCCCTCAATAGCCAAGGAAGAAAACTCGATTATTATTTTATCGCCAACCTGTTAATCACCATTGCCCAATGCCAATTTACGCTCTTTAGCGGCCTACCGGGTATGGGTAAAACCTCTTTAGCAAAAATGCTGGGTATCAGTTTAGGGTTAGGTAATAGATTTTTAAATATTCCCGTTGCCCGTGGATGGACTTCATATCGGGATATATTAGGATTTTATAATGCCTTATCTCAAAGTTATACAAGCGCATCATCAGGATTATTTGAATTATTACAGTTTCTACATAAGGAACATAATGAACATAATGAACATAAGGAAAAAATAGAGGGTGCCCTATCCATAATATTACTGGATGAATTTAACCTATCGCAGCCAGAACATTATTTTAGCCCATTCTTGGAAATGGCCGATCCCGAATCTAAAAGAGCGCTGACCACTGGGAACCCCGAGGAACCTTATTTACAGATCCCGCAGTATCTGAGGTTTTTAGGAACACTGAATCAAGACGAATCAGTTCAAACGTTAACTCCCCGTTTACTAGATAGGGCTGCAATAATAAATTTTGATGAATTTGAGCCAGATGATGAATTAAATGTACTGGAATGGAACACGAAAGAACAACCAAAAGAACAACAAGTAGAAGCTATCAGCGGGAACAGGTTTATTGAGATTTTTCGCCCCAACCCTTTGGAAATGATGCCCCAGGATATTGAATCCGTGCTAGAAGCAATAAGGAGAACATTAAGAGAGGATAATTTAGCGCTTGGCCATCCAATTAATATCTCTCCTAGAAAAATAAAATTCATTCGCGCTTATTGTAATGTTGCCCACTCTATGGTGGGTGGTCATTATACCGCCCTAGATTACGCAATCTCTCAGCATGTTATTCCCTTATTAAATGGCTATGGAGGTGGATTTAAAAAAAGATTGGAGGCTTTAGATCAAGCGCTGCCAGATGAGATGGAAATATCTAAAAAACAGCTTAAAAGACTCATGAGCTATGATAGCCAGAATATGTTTGGATATGGATTGTTATGATTAGCTGGTGGCTAAAGATTGATAATGATAATCCCATTGAATTAAGAGCAGGCATGCCACCAATAGAGGTTAAGGAAACAGGTAGGTTGTTATTTACTATTAAAATCAATGAGGATACTGAGGACAGCTTAGCTAAGCTTGGGGCACCGGTATTAATCATTGGTGATATACCGATTGAACTCAATCGTGAAAGTGATGCTGAAAATGAAATTATATTCAAAACCTCTAAAGATATTGGCTCAGCTGAGTCTAGGTATTTTTATAATTTTTTTGGTGAAAGCGAAATTACCCTTGGTTTTGAGAATGACACTGAAAGGCAGATTAAATTAAGATTTAATGTTTTAGCGAGAAAGGAGAATGCAACGTTTGCAAAACAAATGCTAGATTATTTAACCTCTAAAGTGGAGGATGCTGTAGCGATTTGTTTTTCAAGAAGTCATATAAAAGGAGATTATTCTGATAATGAAAAGTTTAATTTTAATAAATATAACTTGATTAAAGAAACAGTCGAGTTCTTAAGAGAGCATATCTCTTTATTCTCTAGAGAGCATAAGCATGTTTGGAAAACAGATATGATGTTATCTGAGAGCGGCCAGCCAACGGGTATTGACTCAATCTATTGGGTACTTTCTAACTTAGATAAAATATCACCTTGTAATGATGAGGGTATTAATATTTTTTATAACAATCGGGGGTATTCACTCCCGTTGGTGCCAAAGGAAATAATACTTGAAGATACCGATACTTACGAGAATAGGGTCATCAATTCGTTTTTGCTGCAGGCAGCGGAGTTTTTAAACCATTTAAAGCGAGAATATTCAAAATATAAACAGGATATCCCCCAGAGTAGAGAAAGCGATTATGTCCGCTTTGATCATACTATGTCTGGGTATATGAATATTACATTGCAATATAAAGTACGAGAGATTGATACCCTGCAACAAAAACTAAAAGAAATACACCATCTATTTAATAAAATACTCCCCAGCAAAGTAATTAAAAACATATACCCGAGATTTACGCCATACGTGAATAGGCATTTTCATTATAGGGAAATGTTTTCATTAATCACAAGATGCCTAAAATCACCTTCACCCAAAATAGTTGGAAGCGAATTACTATTAGGGTTGAAGAATTTAGCCATTATCTACGAGATAGTGGTACTGGTTAGTTTATATAAGATGATAACGACAGAATTTAATGCAAAGGAAGTCGGTAGAGCGTATAGAGCATATAGCCCATTCGAAAAGTATCCATTTGGCGGTAAGAAATCTAAAGCTCCGGAAGGGGCTGTCAATAATTTTTATTCATTTAGTTATGAAGATAAAACGATAGATCTCTACTATGAGCCTAAGATTTTTTCGCTAAATGATATGAATGCGAGCGGTGATTTAATTAATATCTCTAATAATAATGGTTCAAAAAAATATGGGCATTATCATATTTGCCCAGATTTTATTATAAAAATATCCTCTCCGTGGTGGTCAGCTTCTTTAATTTTAATTTTAGATGCAAAGTATAAAGACCAACAATCCGTAGAAGAGTATGATTTTGATAGTTTAACTTTGAAATACCTATTGAATATCCATCAATTAGATGAGAATAAGAAACTAAGCCGTTCACTTACAAAAGTATTATTTATATTGTTCGCACACCAAGATAAAGGGAGGTTACTAAATAGCGTGGCAAAAGAGTATCGGCTGACAGGGGAAACCCCTGTACTTCCTCAAACAATTGGCTTGCATTTTAATCCTACAGACAATAAAACCCTACTAGAATATACCCGTGCTGCTATTGCTTATATGGGATAAAAAAACCATTTAAGAGCCGGTATTTTGAGCCGAGAGTACGACTATAAGCGAGGATTATTATGACGAAATCTAAGGCAAATAATAGTGAGCGAGAGGTGATGCAAATAGTGCAAGGGCAGCTAACCAATGATGGAGCAGGCGTACGTCTACGCCGGATTATAGGAACATCTGAATTATCTCAATTAGATCCTTTTTTACTATTTGATGAGTTTCATTCCGATAATGCCGATGACTATATTGCAGGCTTTCCCAATCATCCTCACCGTGGTTTTGAGACGGTAACTTACATGTTAGCTGGGCGTATGCGTCATGAGGATAATCAAGGTAATAGTGGATTGCTGACTGCGGGTAGCGTGCAGTGGATGACCGCTGGGCGTGGCATTGTACACTCTGAAATGCCCGAACAGGAGAATGGTTTACTATGGGGTTTTCAGCTCTGGGTCAACCTACCCGCGCGGGATAAAATGACGGCACCCCGTTATCAGGATATTGCCCCAGAGGCCATTCCAGAGGTTAAGGTAAAAGAGGGGGTTTGGGTTAAAGTAATTGCTGGTGAGGTTGACAGTATTAAAGGACCCATCACGGCAGTGGCTACTCAACCGATATATCTTGATATTAAGCTACAGCCAAAAACAACCTATAAGCTTGATTTACCTATAAATCATAATGCCTTTGTCTATGTTTATGGTGGAGCTGCCCAGATTAGTGCCCAAGCTAAGTTAGTGACTCAGGGCGAGTTGGCGGTACTGGGAACTGGGGGGTTAGTAACGCTGGCTGCAACAGATGCTGACCCAGTACAATTACTATTGGTTGCTGGCCAACCTCTTCGGGAGCCGGTTGCCCGTTATGGGCCGTTTGTGATGAATACTAAGGATGAAATTCGAGCTGCTATGGAAGATTTTCAAGCAGGGCGTTTGTAATGGCAGTAGGGTGCTACCGATGTAGCACCCTATCTCTTGGATAAAATTTTGCTTCTTTTTATTGCTTCTACTTCAGTAAATTCTCTAGCGCTTTTTTACCTGTTTCTTTCAAAGTGTCAATAGCTTGTTTTCCTGTTTGATTACGCACCTGCTCCATCACTTTTTCAATTACGGGCTGTAGTATTTGCTGCGCTAGCTCAGATCCGGCTACGCCGCCTGATTTTGCCCCAATATCTTGAAGCGAGATATCGGGAATTTTAATAGCCTGCTTGATATTGACCGCATCGATAAGTGCAGTGGCCTGCCCATTGGTAAAGCGAAATGCTTTGACGATGAATTTTTTACCCGGCGCTGCTGGTTTTTGCTCTGTTGTTGTTTCTGTCTCTGTTTCTGCCGGCTGAGCTGATGGCTCTGCAGAGCTGGCCTGCTGCTTTAAGTTATCACGAATCTGAGTAAGGTTACTTTGTGTCCCCTTAATTTCTGCGTTAATACCGGCACCGTCAATAACGATTTCATTCACCACGATGGTGTTAGTCTTCAGAGAAGAGATATCTAAACCTGCTTGAATGGTTCCAATTTCCATGACATGGTCTGATTGATAGCCTTGGGGGTTACCAATCGTCAGGTTATTGATTTGAGCTGTACCTTTCTCAAGTAAGATCTCTACTTTACCTACGGTTACTGGGGTACCAATGGCTTGGGAGCCATATTTTTCAATAGCCCCTGCCGCTATGCTATCAAGATTTGACCAAGCGAAATATAAGGCAATACTGATGATAATGAGTAGTGTGATGAGTACTCCAAATATAATTTTTCCAAGTGTTTTCATTATTATCCTCTCTTAAGTTAGTTACAGTTTTACTAAAGGGCTAAGATTATAATCCCATCTGGTAAGTGTAGATATAAATGGCTCACTATATTATTAGTAGTATGGTTACAAATAATTTAATGTACAGAAGTAATAAGTGTGTGGGTTTATGGAAAGGATAATAAATACACTTATTTATTTAGGCGAATAAAATATAGGTAAGCAGAAGATGATCCATGGTGAGGTAGGGGGCTAAATATGAGTTATTTTATTAAGGATTATTCTCCTCCGGGTACCCCACCAGGTACTTTGATGGCAATAAAAGAGGGTATAGAAAGCCAACATTCAATTAACCTAATGAGCTATACCATCACCGAATTTCAGGAGGAGAAGCTAGCTGATATTAGCCAATGCCAAGATTATTTTCATGACTCACCTAATCTCTGGATCCATATTCAAGGTTCTCCGGGATCAGCGATCTTACATAATATTGGGACATTGCTTAATCTTCATCCGTTAGCCATGGAAGATGTTTCTAAAAAAGGACAGCGCCCAAAAATGGAAAGCTATGATGATCAGCTATTTGTAATTTTGGGGCTAGCGACCATGGAGGACGATTTAACAATAACTACCAAACAGATTAGCTTGTTTTTAGATAAACGTTATATAGTGAGTTTTTGTGATGGCAATGAGGATCCTTTCGAGTCAATTAGAGAACGATTGCGGAAAAAAGGTAACCACATCCAATCTAATGCTATAGATTATTTATTTTATACCTTAATTGACTTAGTCATTGATAGCGGTTTTCCTCTCTTAGAGAGAGTAGGTGAGGAGATTGATGATTTAGAAGAAGAGCTTTTATGCAACCCAACCTCAGATACTTTGCTATGGGTTCATCAGCTTAGGCGGGGATTATTGTCGCTGCGGCGGACACTCTGGCCACAGCGGGAGGCGGTGAATGGGTTACTACGAGAGGAGCATAGCTTAATTAGTAGCGCCACTAAAATATATTTACGTGATTGCTATGATCATAGCATCCAGCTTATGGAGTTATTAGAAGCCTATCGGGAAATTACTAGCAATATGCTAGATATCTATCTCTCTAGTGTTAGCAATCATACTAACGAGATTATGCGGGTATTGACCATTATTGCCACTATTTTTATTCCGCTAACGTTTATTGTGGGTGTTTATGGTATGAACTTTGAGAGTAACCCTAATAATCCTTGGGCAATGCCAGAGCTTAGATGGCACTATGGGTATCCGGGGGTATGGTTAGTGATGATTGCCATAGCCGTCTTGCTTTTAGCATTTTTTAAGCGGCGAAAGTGGTTTTGATCCTAATATGCTTTGATATATCTTATGCCTGACTGGGAATACGGATTAATACTGTTAGCCTTTATATTGTTAGGGGGTTACCATGTTCAGCTATTACGGCAAATACGAAGACAGCCGTTATCAACTGCGATTGGGTTATCGCAACAGGCTCGCAGGTTGTGGGTACGAAAAATCATACAAGACGGGCGCGATATACTGGCGGTCCAAACTTTACGCAATTGGACTATGGCCGCAACCCTTCTGGCTTCTACAGCGATTCTACTTGCCTTAGGTATTCTTAATGCCGCTTTTTTCGTCGAGAAACAGCCTGAGTTATCTAAATTATTTAATTATTTTGGCTATAACAATGAAATACTGTGGCTATTAAAGCTGATAATACTGAGCGGAGATTTCTTTTTTTCTTTTTTTAATTTTGTGCTAGCAATCCGCTACTATAACCATACCAGCTTTATGATTAATATCGCTGAATACCAAGAATCAGGTATTAGCGTCAATGCCGTCATAGAGATATTGAAACGAGGGGCAAATCACTACACTTTAGGGATGCGAGGTTATTATTTTTCTATTCCCTTATCGTTATGGTTATTTGGCTCGTTATGGTTGCTTGGAGGTACGTTGTTATTATTAGTTATTTTATACCGGCTGGATAGAGTGGCGTAAGCCCAATGATAGAGCATAGGTAAAAGCAGTAAAGTCAAAATAGTCGAGGAAATAATACCGCCAATGACTACCGTTGCAAGGGGGCGCTGTACTTCCGCTCCTGCGCTAGTCGCTATAGCCATCGGTACAAAACCTAAGGAAGCGACTAAGGCAGTCATTAGTACCGGGCGTAAGCGAGTGAGTGCACCTTGCCGAACAGCTTGATCTAAAGGTAAGCCCTCTGCATAGAGTTTATTAATAAAGGTAATCATGACTAAGCCGTTGAGTACAGCTACGCCAGAGAGGGCAATAAAGCCTACTCCAGCGGAGATAGAAAGGGGGATATCCCGTAGCCAAAGGGCAACTATTCCTCCCGTTAATGCAAAGGGAACACCGGTAAAAACCAACAAGCCGTCTTTAAAATTACCGAAAGCGCTATATAAGAAAAGAAATATAAGCAGTAGCGTAATAGGAACGACGATAGTCAGGCGGTTTGCCGCCTCAATCATCAGCTCAAATTCTCCTCCCCAGTGAATCCAATAGCCTGCCGGAAGCATAATTTGTTTTTGAATTTTAGCTTGGGCTTCTGCCACCACTGATCCTAGATCTCGACCTCGAACATTGAAAGTGGTCACTATCCGGCGCTTTCCATTTTCTCGTGTGATCTGATTAGGGCCAGATTGAATTTGTATCTCAGCCACCGTACTTAAGGGAACATAAGCTGCCCCGATAGCTTGAGCGGTAACCTGTCCTGGTGCTTGTTGAGTAGGGGGGATAGCAGGAAGCAGAATAGGTAGACGGCTTAGGGTCTCAATATCCACTCGATATTGCTCCGGTAGTCGTACTACTAAGTCAAAGCGACGATCTCCTTGGTAGATCTTACCAGTGGCTACCCCGCCCATGGCAATTTGCACGATTCCCTGAATATCGGCCACATTAAGCCCATAACGGGCTAGCTCTTGCCGCTTTATATTCACACTTAGCGTCGGCAGTCCTGCAATCTGCTCCACCCGTATATCTGTGGCTCCTGGCACCGTCCTGAGAATAGTGGCGATCTGCTCTGCAGTGGCTAATAAGATTGATCTATCATCACCAAAGACTTTAATCGCCACATCGGCCTTAACGCCGGAAAGCATCTCATTAACTCGATCCTCAATGGGTTGGCTCACCTCATAGTTAGCGCCGCCAGGAAGATCGTTGATCTGCTGGGAAATCGCTTGGGCAAGATCTTCTTTGGGTCGGCTTGGGTCAGGCCATTCTTTCTTGGGCTTGAGCATCACATAGACATCGGTTTGCTCTGGCCCCATTACATCATTAGCTACTTCGGCGGTGCCTGTTCGACCGGCTACTGTTTTTACCTCAGGGAATGTTTTCAGTAATTTTTCCAGATTTTTTTCCATGGCAATGGATTGGCTCAGGCTGGTACCTGGCGAGCGAACAACTACCAAAGCGCTATCGCCTTCATCAAGATGAGGGACAAATTCCGTGCCTAGACGGGTGGCGATCAGGCCACTTAGGATGGCAATGACGACTGCAATGGTCGTCATCAAGGCACGATTATGAAGTACGAAGTTTAGGATGGGCAGATAAGCTTTTTGCGCTAGCCTGATAAGCCCGCTCTCCTTCTCTGAGACTTTTTTACCAATAAATAACGCTATCGCTGCCGGGATAAAGGTGACAGAGAGGAGTGTAGCCCCAAGCAGGGCCATAATGACCGTTTGGGCCATCGGATGAAACATTTTTCCGGCTACTCCAGTAAGGGCGAAAATAGGGGCATATACGGACATGATGATCAGTTGCCCGAATAGGAGCGCTCGGAGGGTTTCTGCAGAAGCCTCATAGACTATCTTGAGGCGTTGATCTAGGGTTAAAGGCCGTTTTAGCTGCTCTTGTGTTTCTGACAGATGGCGGATACAGTTCTCAACAATGACGACAGCACCGTCAACGATAATCCCAAAATCAATTGCGCCTAGGCTGACTAGGTTGGCACTGACTTCACTTACGATCATGCCGGCGATAGTAAAGAGCATAGCAAGAGGGATGACGAGAGCGGTAATCAGCGCCGCTCGGATATTGCCCAGTAGCAGAAATAAGATGGTAACGACTAGAGCCGCCCCTTCGAGCAGATTATTTTTGACGGTGGCAATAGCCGTATCTACTAAAACAGTCCGATCGTAAAAGGGTTTAATCTCCACCCCTTCTGCGATCAGCGAGTGATTAACCTCAGCTAATTTTTTTACCGCTGCCCGAGCAACAACGTGGCTATTTTTCCCTGTCAACATAACCGCCGTGCCAATAATTGCTTCTTTACCGTCTCGGGTAGCTGCGCCGGTGCGTAACTCTTTGCCTAATAAAACCTCAGCCACATCCTGAATCAGGATAGGTACTCCTTGAGAGATTCCTACTTGGATATTACCAATTTCATTAAAGGTATAAACTCGCCCCGGCACCCGAATCAGGTATTGCTCTCCCGCATGCTCAATATAGCCAGCGCCTATATTGTTATTGTTCTTGGCTAATGCCCTCATCACATCCTGAAAATTTAAACCATAGGCGATAAGCCTCTGGGGATCCGGGGTGACATGGTATTGTTTCTTATAGCCACCAATGCTGTTGATTTCTGTTATCCCAGGGACAGTCAGCAATTGGGGTCGAATGACCCAGTCTTGAAGGGTGCGTAGATCAGTGAGCGTATGAGGATTCTTATCTGATTTACGCCCGCTGGGAATAGCCTCTACAGTCCATAGTACAATTTCTCCTAAGCCAGTAGCGATAGGGCCTATCTGGGGTCTAATCCCAAGGGGGAGCGAGCCTCTTGCTTGCTGAATGCGTTCGTTGACTTGCTGGCGGGCAAAATAAATATCGGTGCTATCCTCAAAGATAGCAACGACTTGAGATAATCCATATTTTGAGATAGAGCGAGTTTTGTGAAGTTTGGGTGTCCCTAGCATGGCTAGTTCCATCGGAAAAGTAATTAACTCCTCTGTCTCTAAGGGAGAGTAGCCTAGTGCTTCCGTGTTAATCTGGACTTGGATATTAGAGACATCAGGTACGGCACTGATAGGTAGCTGGTGGTAGCTATAAATCCCAAACAGAACTAACCCAAAGACAGCTAACATGACTAGCCATCGTCGGTTGATAGAGAATTTTAAGAGGCGATCTAGCATGATCTGTTTTTTTAATCTTCTTCAACAGGTTTGTTGAGTTCGGATTTAAGTACAAAACTGTTACGGGTAACGTACCGTTCACCGGCTAAGAGGCCTTCACTGATCTCAACCCAATGACTATCTCGTCGACCTAGGATAATTTCTCGAGGTTCGAAAATACCTTCATGCTGAACAAATACTATGGGATGATCTTGATAGGTTTGGATAGCTTCAGGGACGACAGTTACCGGGATCTCGATTTCTTCCTGCAATACTTCAGCAGTAATAAACAATCCAGGTCGCCAGTACCCCTTGGGGTTAGGAATTTCTACATAAGCTTTAGCAGAACGGGTTTGCTTCCCAACCAATGGCCCCATGTAAAATATAGAGCCTTTAGTGGCTAGTCCAGTATTTACGGCTTTAATTTTTACTTTTTGGCCTAGCTGAATGGTGGCTAAATCTTTAGTATAAACCGTGATTCCAGCCCAAACGGTAGAAAGATCAGCAATCGTACAGACTATTGTGCCAACCGAGACGGACTCACCTAGTGATAGATCTTGGTCAACGACTTCGCCGGTAAAAGGGGCCAGCAGTCGATAATGGCTGAAAAGCGCCACGTCTTTTTCAGCCAGATCAGCCTTAGATAAATCTAAGGCATAGAGTTTTTGAGCGGCGGCCTCAACCATGACTTTAGCTTTGGCTAGCTCTATCTTAGCAATGAGATAGTCTTGCTTAGCTGATATTCTTTCTCTCCATAAGATCTCTTCTCGATTTACAATCTGATGGGCTAAATCCAATTGCTGCAGTGCCACGAGATATTGGCTTCTCAGATCGGCCAGATCTCGGCTTTGTAGTATTGCCAAAACCTCACCCTTTTTGACTTTATCTCCAAGAAATTTACGTACTTCAATAGCAATACCTTGTATCTGCGGGACTACATGGGCTTCTTGACGAGGGTTGAGCTGGATTTCTCCAGGAAGCGTGAGCGTGGTTTTTATGATCCCTGATCCTGCTGCTTCTACTTGAATGCCTGCCTTTCGCTGAGCTTCAGGGGTGAGCTTAATATAATTACGCTCAAGATTGCTGATTTGAATTTGGGATTCTTCCGCTGGATCTCCCTCTTTATTTGTTTCAACTTGTAGATCTTCTGTCTGTTCATTATTTTCATGGGAAGAGTCTATTTGCAGGATACGCCATCCAAGCACAATTCCTATCCCAATCACTATTAAGATAGCCGATGAGGTTTTGTTTCTCATGAATTATCCCTCAGGGCTATCAGTGCTTGCAGCCACTTCAAGTCGCTCTCCAATGAGTCGTTCAACTCCAGCGACCGCTTGATGGTATTCTGTTAAGGCATCTAGGTATTGTAATTTAGAATCAAACAGGGTTTGCTGTGCATTTAAAACGCTTAGAAAATCAAATTTACCTAGACGAAAACCGCGGGTAGCTGCCTTAAAAGCACTTTTTGCCCCAGGGAGAACTTCAGTTTCAAGTATAGTAACTTCAGCGTGAGCGCCCGCTAATTGTTGATAGGCAGTACTTAGGTCAGCGACTACCTGTACTTGAGTAGCTCGCCAAGCCTGTCGTGCCTTAGTAAAATGCTGCTGAGCTTCCCGAACTCCCCCTTGGTTTCGATTGAATATAGGAATAGGAATGGAAATACCCGCCATCAGAGCATTAGCATGCGGAGCAGAAGCGGCTGGAGCCCCAATATCCAAGACATGAGGGGCACCGTTAGCATAATAAGTTTCTCCTAAACTGATCGTAAGATCAGGTATAGCTTCGCTTTTCTCTAGCTCAATAAGGGCTTGCCGTTGCGCAAGCTCTGTTGTCCATCGGGCAAGATCAGGGTTTTGGTCTATGAGATTAGCCAGTTGTTCTAAAGGAGGAATCGGGGAAATAGCTTGTAGTTGACCGATCGCCTTCTGAAATTGTGGTGCTGTACTGCCCCAAGTGGCAGCTAGCCGTTTCTTAGCAGCTCTGAGTTTCTGTTCAGCTAAGGCAAGCTCAATCTTGACCGAAGAGAGGGCTACCTTAGCTTTAGTTTCTTCAACTGGCGAGGTCTTACCCGCCTGTACCCGTTTAGTCACGGAATTGACAATTTGCTCGGAGAAACGTATAAACTCTTGGGTCAAAGCGATTTTTTCTTGAGCATTTAACACTGCAATGAAAGCTTTAGCGGCTTGAGTGAGCACATCAATGCGTTTGACTTCATAGTCCCAGCCAGCAAGATCTCGGGTAAGTCCGGCTGCAATCATTCGCTTGACTCGTTTACCTCCAAGTAGAATCACTTGGCTAAGTTTGCTCGTTATAATATTACCGTCAAGTCCTCTGAGAGCACTATTAGCGAGATCTTCACCCTCTATACTAAATACGGGGTTAGGTAGTAAGCTGGCTTGGATCATCTCTGCTTCTCTAGCCCGAATTTCTGTCGAAAAGACAGCCAACTGAGGATTTCCCATGAGCACTAAAGCAAGGATCTGTTGCAAAGTAATATTTCCGGTAGGCTCACTATTTTCTACTGGGGAAGCCTGAGATTTTTCTTTAACTGCCGTTACTAAGGGGGTTTGCATCACATTTTTAATTATGGGCTCTTCACTCCATAGTGCAGGTGTTCCTGCGGCTGAGAGAGAGGAGGCCGAATAAGTAGTCGTACACCCAGTGGTTAATACTAAGCAGTAACTAACTAGTAGTAAGGGAGAGAGTTTTTGAACGGACATAACAAATGTTCTATATCTTCTGCATAAAGTTATAGTAATGGTCAAAGCAAGGTAAAAAAATAACAAAACCCCTTCTGAAGGCAGAAGGTAAATAATGCTTTTTTAACGGCTTAATTTAGAAGAACAGTAGTAGGTAAGTGTAATGGAACTGAAGGAATATCTGGTTGCAGCTGATCTGAGCAGGAGGAATCAATAACCTTCGAGATGAAAATAGGAAACAGAAAAATAGTAGCTAGGAACGTAAAACCTATAGATAAGTTAATTTTATCGTTGATGTTGTTACTGGTAGCTACGATGAGCTCTTTATCTGTAGGGATATGAATAATATGGTCGGTACAGTCATAGCTATTATCTTGGCTAGAAAGGGTAAAGATGATTTCATCTAGCAGATCATGCTGATGGAGGGTTAAGTCTGGGTTATGATCATCTATATAGCCCGGATGGTGTAAGGTGATTTGGAGGGCGCTGCCTTGTTGGGCTAAAAATAGTTTATGGGAGTGCCCTAGATTGGCTAGCAGTAGCACTGTCATTTGAGCACTGCCTAACCAGCCTAAAAGATAGGCTAGTAGGCAGATGCTACCAATTAATGAGTGTTTATTCATCTGCTACTAGCCGTTGTTATAAATCTTTTAAGGGTTCTTTACTGAAGATTGCCGGGAAATATAATGTTGATAGAGAAAGCCAGCAGTAATTAGAATTAAGATCAACGCTTGGAGTGTGAGCCCTTGCCAACTGGGGTAAATACCTAAAGTGGGTATGGCAGGAAAAGCGATTGGATTTAAAGGAATCCAACCTGCTTCTTGTAAAGCGCCGATGCCCTTACCGGTCATAATCACAGCAAGCAAAGCCATAGTTGCAGATGTCACCCCGAAGAACAGCTTAAGAGGAAGGCGGA